>JAILNV010000202.1 GCA_024691125.1 Lachnospiraceae bacterium
TTCGGTCGTAATTCATGTCTATACGGTCATTTCTTTACTTTGTCCCACCATACAGGGTAAACAAGTCCCTGGGTCTGTCCGGTCAGCTCACAGAACTTCAGAATCTCGATGTACTCAGCGTCGGAGCAGATCTGATCAACCTTGCATTCCTCGCATCTCCAATATGGATCACCATATGGATTTGGAACTTCCTTCATTGGCTTTCCGCACACGGGACAGGTGGCTTCTTTCATCCCTCCGAGTCCTCCGATTGCCTTTGCCATCTCATCATCCGGAAGGGCTGTATTGGCGCGTCTGCCCTGCTTATTGGCCTCATTGCGGGATTTACTGATAAACTGTGTGTATTTGTTTTCCTCCATCGTATTTCCTCCTATAGTACTTATTTCTTCCTTTTTATTCAGTTTTGATCAGATCAGACGAAGAGCCTGGTGAGGAACTCTGTATGAGCTTCCGTTGTCGAAATCCACATCGTAGCTTACCATGTACTGATCAAGCTGATGTACTGTTGCGATTGTTCCTGTCAGCTCACCCTCATCACCCTTAAGCAGAACCCTGGTTCCTACCGCATATGGTGTTATAGGCTCAAATCCACCTGCTGACTCTTTCATCATCTCATCGCTAAGCTCAATGTTCTTGTACTCTGCCATTTTAATTTCCTCCTTGAGAATTGTTGTTTGCTTTGTTGTCTTATTATACGTTGTGGCAGGTATCTAAGTCAGTGTTTTTGTCTATTCGGTCGTTTATCATGCGTATTCGGTCATAATATGAAAACTACCTGAATTTCAAATATGATTCTTCCGCATAGCGAATCTATGGAACTGAAACCTATCACTGCTCTGCAGGAAACTGAATGGAATCAATAATTGATGCGAGGATATCGCTCATCTCCATATCCTTCTCTTCATCGCCGCTGTTGTGACCTGTGCACTCAAACATAAGATATCCATCCATATAGTCTCTGGCAACTGCTGTCTCTGCCTGCTCAGCTTCCTTTGAGTTCATCAGATCTATATTCTGCAGATTCTGTCACAAAAGCATCACAGCATGGCAGAGGCCTTTAATACGGTATAAATCGCGCTCCTCGCCGGTGAGTGTCTCCACCAGATTGATGGCCCTGTCCAGATGATCCGTGAAATATATAAATCCATCGGTGCGCCCGGTCTTTATGATCACTTCATACAGCGCATAAATTAGGGATTCTATAGTCTGTGGCGCTCCGTCTGCTGCCAGAAACATAACCTTCAGATCAAATGGCCCTTCCTCACTTATCACGATACAGCCGGCGGTCTTTCCGTCTTCATTATTTTTCCGGAAGCTGTATACATCGGAGATACCGGTAAGACAATCGGGATCCATGCCGTTATCAGTTAGAAAAGTACTAAGGTCTGCATCCAGCCGGGCTATGGGGTCATGCCATCCAGTGTATGCTCCTTCGATAGAAACATATCCATCTGAGAGCTGTATATGATATCAGCTATCGGAACCCTGTACATATCGCGTTCAGTCCCTGTCAGGAATCCGTAATCTGTAAGAAAATCACCAAGCTCCGTTTCCTCCGCTGTATAATCCGTCTCTATCCCCTCCAGATTGGTATCATTAAGAAGACTGACCATGACATCGAGCATTTCAGACGCAGCCCCCTGCTCACGGAACTCCGGCACGGTGTAGAGCCATTCTATACGGGCCATGGCTCCGTTGATCCTTACAGCCAGAGCGGAACAGGCCTCACCTTCATCCGATATCATTCCAAGGATGATAAGCTCCCCGTCATTAAGGATGTCATCGGGGATCACCCCGACATAGTATTCCCTGTTTTTCTCATTGATCCTTGTTAACTTCATCATGTCCCCCAGTCCTGCTTGCGAAAATCTATGGCCGTTTCCAAATTTTCAAAAACCAATAATCACGCATTCTGTAATCATATATTTTTATCACATATGAATATAAGAGAGTATGCATTCTTGGATAAAGAACCCAAGAATGCTGCAAATATGCCAATTAAATCGACTTCGTCGATGGGCATATTTGCCTACTTAATCATGTTCTCACGAAACCCGCAGTAAATGCGGGTTTCTGAAATATCATTCAAGAAGTCATGACTAAGGAGACACAAATATTGGAGTATTTGAAGAAATATGGTTTTTAATCACCGTACAATATCAATAGAAGGGTTGTAATATTTTCAGAATTGCAACAAAAAAACCGCGTTGCTACGCGGTTTTTATAAATCGGAGTGACGTGATTCGAAGAATCACCCCACTCTGAAACACAGACAGAAAGGAGGTTTGCGGCATCCTTTTTCTTTAAGAACCACTTCAAGAACCACTCTCTGATTTATAAGAAAAGCTTTTGTAAGTATTAGCTATTACATTTTTATAATCGTCAGGGAATAAAGTCGTATTGTGGTGGCTCATACACATTCTTAATCAT
>JAILNV010000059.1 GCA_024691125.1 Lachnospiraceae bacterium
GTCTGCCTGTGCCGGCTTCCCGAAGATCTTGCAAGCTACAATACTCTTATTAATTTTACGTCTTCTTTTTACAGGACACTGCCGGAGGCAGATAAGCTGATACTCCTGTCGGATATCATGAATTCCAAGGATTTCATGATGAAGAACGAGATTGATGATATTATCAAAAAGGGTATTTCCGGTAACAGGTTCGAAATGTATTACCAGCCGATCTATTCCGTGAAGCAGGACAGATTTGTTTCCGCGGAAGCGCTTATTAGGCTTCAGGATGAAAAATACGGTTTCGTATCGCCGGCAATATTCATACCTGCGGCAGAAGCAAGCGGCGCCATACATGATATCGGTGACTTTGTGCTTGAGGATGTATGCAGGTTCATACATACTCCCCAGTTTTTAAAAAGCGGGCTTGAATACATAGAGATCAATCTGTCCGTTACCCAGTGTATCGAACCCAGGCTCGTAGAGAAGATAAGGGGACTTATATCCAAATATCAGGTAAGGACAAATCAGATCAATCTTGAGATCACCGAAACGGCTGTTGATTATGATCCGGTAATAACGGATAACAACATTTTCAGCCTGTGGAACATGGGTTTCAGATTCTCCTTGGATGATTACGGAACGGGTTATTCCAATATAAAGAGAGTTGTGTCACTTCCATTGGATATTATCAAGTTCGATAAGAGCTTTGTTGATGAGATGGATGATCCGAAGATGTGGATCGCAATAGTGAATACGGTAAATATGCTTAAGAGAATGAACAAGAAGATCCTTGTTGAGGGCGTTGAAGATAAGCGGACACTTGACCGTTTCAGGGATCTCGGGTGTGATTACATACAGGGATTTTATTTTTCGAAACCCCTTAATGAGAATGATTTTATCGAGTTTGTTAACCAAAAAAATTCAGAGAAGGCATCCTGAAAATGATTCTGTATTTTGATATATGTACGTTTATAATCTTAATACTTGTACTGGGTTCCTGCCTGCTTAAGAAGATGTTTCTCGGAAGGACAAACATCCTGTTTTACTGTGTGATCATGGTAATGTTCTTTGCGACGCTGGGAGATATCATGGCCGGTTATATCCAGGATTATGCTGTTAAAACAAATGCAAACAGAAGCGCAGAGTATCTTTGGGAATATCTTTATTTCTTTATGCACAACATGCTTCTTGCCGCATATCTGCCGTTTATTTATTCCAACATAGGCATGTGGCATGAGTTTAAGAGAAACAGGCGTGTTCTTCTGATATGGTCAGGCTATATGACCGTAAATAATCTGGCACTGTTTTCAAATATTTTTTATCCTACTATCTTCCGTTTCGACGAGCACCTCAGATATGTAAGGTGTCCGGGACTTATAATATTCTATATTACCGGCGCTTTTATGATAGCTTATCAGATCTGGATCCTGCTTAAATACAAAGAGATCATCAGGAAGGATAAGCTTGTCGTGATGCTTCTTCTGTATCCGATCGCTCTTCTTGGTATAATCCTTCAGATCTTCTTTGCAAATATCCTTATAGAGATGTTTATGATCTCGACGACCATGCTGCTGTTCAGTCTGATAATCCGCCGTGAAGAGGAGCTGCTGGATCCGCTGACGGGAGCAAAGAAGTACAGTGTGGCCCGTGACAGTCTGAAAAGTATAATAAATACCGGGGCACCGGTTTATATACTGCTGATCCGTCTTGTCAATTACGCAAATATAAGACTGTATCTCGGTGAGGAGCTCTTCAATATGTTCCTCAGGACCCAGTCGGGCAAGTTCAGGGCATTTGCACGTTATAATGCGCTTCACGGTGAGCTGTATTATCTGGAGGACGGTCTCTACACATTCGTCACGGAAAATCAGGATTATGACGCGGTAAAGAAGCTGGGAGTACAGATTAAGAATCATTACGCTGAAACATTTCAGGTAGAGAGCTTTTCCATCAATATAGATGCAAGACAGTGTATCTTCAGGTGCCCGGACGATATAAACAACTATAATACGCTTTACACATTTGCGACCAGCTTTCATATGATCCTTCCCGAAGTAAAGGATGTAATGAATTATCCGGATTATGTGGAAGACAGGGATTTCAAGATAAAGAGTGAGCTTAATGATATTATAGACAGAGCTCTGAATCACGGGTCATTCGAGATGTTCTATCAGCCTATCTATTCAATACTTGAGAAACGTTTTGTGGCTGCCGAGGCATTCATACGTCTTCGTGATGAGGTATACGGACTTGTGGCTCCTTCCATGTTTATAGCAGCAGCCGAGATCAACGGTACGATACATGCCATCGGTGATTTCGTTCTGGAGGATGTTTGCAGGTTTATTTCCGTGACGGATTTTGAGGCGATCGGACTTGAATGTATACAGGTGAATATGTCTACATCACAGTGTATTGAGATCAATCTGGTTGATAAGATATCGGCTCTCATGGATAAATACCGTATCGAACCTAAGAGGATCAACTTCGAGATAACCGAGTCGGCAGTTGATTTTGACCCGGATGTTGTTGATCAGAATATTAGCCGTCTGCACGATATGGGGATTCATTTTGCTCTTGATGATTATGGAACAGGCTATTCAAATGTTAAGAGGGTTACGTCACTTCCTGTTGAGATAGTCAAGCTTGATAAGACGTTTGTTGACGGCGTGGATGATCCGCAGATGTGGATAATGGTGCAGGATACGATCAAGATGCTCAAACAGATGGGCAAGAAGGTCCTTGTAGAGGGAGTGGAAGAGGAAAAGGTGGTCAGGAAGTTCATGGATCTGGGAGCCGATTATATACAGGGCTGTGAGTATCTTCAGGGTTATTATTTCTGCCGTCCTCTGCCTGAGAGAGACTTTATAGAATTTATGCAGGAGCAGGTTGCCGGATAGCAGGTCGGATCACGGTATTTGGCATGAATCTGCTGTTTACCGGATACCTGCGTTACGAAAGGGTTTAAGGACGGAGAATTATGAAAAGAACCTGTGTTCAATGTGGAAAAACCTTTTATCTTTCGGAGAGTGAGATAAAGTTCTATAAGGATAGGAAGCTGTCGATTCCCAAACGCTGTAAGGAGTGCAGGGAAGCAAATAAGAAGAATAAAGGGAATGCGGAAGCGGAGGAAAAGAAACCAGTCAACGCTGCTTCGCATGAGCCGGAGATAACGGATGCCGGTGCTCTTACTACTGCGGAAAACTCCGGTAAAACCGGGGGAACCGCCCAAACGGGTAAAAAGAAAGGAAGGTTCAGCTTCGCCGGAGCAGCCGCGGCAGTAGCTTTGCTGGCAGCCGGAGGCGGGATATTTACACACAATGCTTTGAGTAATGCCTATTCTCCCGTGCAGCCTCAGACCGCATATGAATATACCGTAGAAGCGGATGCTGATGAAGCTGAAGGTGGAATCGCGAAGCCGGGGGAAGCATCAGAACAGGTACAGGAGGCAGATACACAGGCAGCTGCGAGACCGGAGTATGCTTTCAGGAATAATGAGTATCTGGAAGAGCATTATGAGAAGCATGGTAAGGAAATGGGATTCGCATCGGCAGAAGAATATGAAGCTGCGGCTTCTGCGGTGGTAAACGATCCAAGGGCTCTTCACAAGCTGGAAGCAGAAGACGGTGATGATGTTTACTATATAGAAGAAACAAATGAATTCGTAATAGTATCTAAACGCGGTTATCTGCGTACATACTTTAAGCCAAGCGCCGGAAAGAGATATTATGATAAACAGTAAACTGAAACTGCTTAAATATCTAAAAGCATACAGGAAGGAATGCGTACTTGCGCCGCTTTTTAAGATGCTTGAGGCCATATTTGAACTGTTTGTGCCTCTGGTGGTCGCAAGTATAATCGACAAAGGGATCGCAGGCGGTGACAGGGCTCATATCATCAAATGCTGTGCCGTGATGATAACTCTGGGTGTGGTAGGACTTATCAGTGCGGTATCGGCCCAGTATATGGCGGCAAGGGCGGCAGTGGGGTTCGCAACAGGACTCAGGCACGATCTTTTTTCGCATATCATGAGCTTATCCTATAAAAATATAGATGATCTCGGCACATCAACAATGATAACCAGGATGACGGCCGATGTTAACCAGACGCAGACAGGAGTAAACATGTTCCTGCGTCTTTTTCTTCGCTCGCCTTTTATAGTTTTTGGTGCGATGATAATGGCGTTTACGATCAACATGCAGGCAGCTCTTGTTTTCCTTATGGTTATTGCCGCGCTGTTTGCGATCGTCGGCGGGGTGATGTATTTCAATATCCCCATGCTTAAGAAGGTACAGAAAAAGCTTGATGAGATAATGCTCCTTACAAGAGAGAACCTTATCGGCGCGAGAGTGATTAGAGCTTTTACACTGGAAGATCGTGAGATAAACGGATATACCGCATCAAATGATGAACTGCTTACCGAGCAACGCAGAGCCGGCCATCTGTCTGCGGCGCTCAATCCGATGACTTATATATTCATTAATCTCGCGATCGTTATACTTATTTATGTCGGAGCTCTTAAGGTGGATTCGGGGGTGCTTACCAAGGGTCAGGTGGTTGCGCTCTATAATTATATGTCACAGATACTTGTAGAGCTTATTAAGCTTGCCAATCTTATAGTTCTTCTTAATAAAGCGATAGCAAGCGGTGACAGGATATCGGATGTGTTCGAAATAGAATCGGGAGAACCGGCTGACACCTACCGTAACGGAGAGGATGAGAGAAAGGATACGGCTGCTGATCTGTCAGACGCATCCGCTTTCATACGCTTTTCTCATGTTAATCTTAAGTATAACGAGACCGGTGACGAAGCGCTTTCCGATATTGATTTTACGGTAAAGAAGGGTGAGACTGTCGGTATAATAGGAGGAACCGGTTCGGGTAAATCGTCCGTTGTCAATCTTATTCCGCGGTTCTATGATGTCAGCGCAGGGAACGTATTTGTTGATGGAAAGGATGTACGTTCATACGATGTTAAGGAGCTTAGGAACAGGATCGGCATCGTTCCGCAGAAGGCAGTGCTCTTTAAGGGAACAATAGCTGAGAACCTTAGATGGGGGAATGAAGATGCCTCTGATGAGGAGCTTGACGAAGCGGTAAGACTGGCTGTATGCAGCGAAGTAGTGGAAGGCAAGGGTGGCCTACAGGGCATTATTGAGCAGAACGGACGCAACCTGTCGGGAGGACAGAGACAGAGGCTTACTATAGCAAGGGCACTGGTACGCAAGCCGGAGATACTGATACTTGATGACAGCGCATCGGCCCTTGATTATGCTACGGATCTTAAGCTGAGACAGAACATAGCGGGTATCAAAGAAGGACCTACCGTGTTTATAGTGTCCCAGAGAACATCGGCGGTTCAGAACGCCGATAAGATAGTGGTTCTCGAGGATGGCTGTATAGAGGGTATCGGGACGCATGAGGAGCTGCTTGAAACCTGTGCCGTATATAAGGAAATCTACGATTCGAATATAGCCTGAACGAAGAGGCGTATGGATCTGTTACAAAATAAATTTACATTTTGACTTGTCCTTCTGCTTATCTACTTCATCATATAACCTTAACGTAGATAAGAGTAAAATATAAGCGGGATAGAATATGTATCACGGAATTCACAGGTAATTATCGGAGAATGAATAAGAAGAGAAAAACAACGATAAAGAGAATAATGGGATATATAAAATGTTACAGGATAAGTGCGGTATTATCTGTGGTATTTGCCGTAATCAATGTTGCGACGGGGCTGTATGTTCCGATACTTATCGGACGTGCGATAGACTGTATCGTCTACAGTGAAACAGATTACGGCAGACTTGTTTATATATTACTGAATGCGGGCGGTTCTGCGCTTATTTCGTCAATATCACTGTGGTGTATGAATGAGGTTAACAACAGGCTTACATACAGCATTGTAAGGGATATGAGAAATGATGCGTTTAAGAAGCTGCATGTGCTTCCCTTCGGATATCTTGATTCACATCCCGCAGGTGACATATTAAGCCGCGTGATAGCAGACGTGGATCAGCTTGCGGACGGACTGCTCATGGGCTTTACACAGCTCTTTACAGGTGTAATGACCATAATCATTACGCTTTGCTTCATGTTTTCAATGAGTCCGTTTATAACACTGATAGTAGTGGTGCTTACACCACTGTCGCTGTTTGTTGCAAGGTATATTTCAAGAAGTACTTATAATCTGTTCCATGTTCAGTCGGGGATAAGAGGCGAACAGACAGAGCTTATTGACGAGATGATCGGAAATGAAAAGATCGTTAAGGCTTTCTCATATGAAGATAAGGCGCTGGAACGCTTCGATGATATAAATAACAGACTAAAGACAGCTTCGCTTAAGGCTTTATTCTATTCATCGCTTACCAATCCCGGAACCAGGTTTGTAAACAGCGTGGTTTATGCGCTGGTGGCTCTGTCCGGTGCAATTACGGTGCTTACGGGCGGAATGACGGTCGGAATCTTAAGCAGCTTTCTGAGCTATGCCAATCAGTACACGAAACCCTTTAATGAGATATCGGGTGTGCTGACTGAGCTTCAGAATGCTCTTGTCTGCGCGGGCAGGGTGTTTGAGCTTATTGATGAGAAAGAAGAAGTGAACGATGAAGAGCTCCCCGGATTGGATGATGTTTCCGAACGCGTAACCAGGGGTAAGGTGAGCTGTGAAAAGGTTGATTTTTCATACAGTAAGGATAAGCGACTCATCGAGAATCTTAATGTTGATGTTTCACAGGGAGAGCACGTGGCGATAGTCGGACCGACGGGGTGCGGCAAGACGACAATGATCAACCTGTTAATGCGCTTCTATGATGTGGACAGTGGATGTATCAGGGTGGACGGCGCAGATATAAGAGGTGTTAAAAGGCACAGCTTAAGGAGTTCATACGGTATGGTGCTTCAGGAAACGTGGCTCAGGCACGGTACCATCCGTGACAATATTAAGATGGGAAGGGACATATCCGATGAGGAGATGATAAGGGCTGCAAAGGAGGTTCATTCGCATTCCTTTATCCGAAGGCTTAAGAACGGATATGATACTGTGATAGGTGAGGACGGCGGAAGCCTGTCGCAGGGTCAGAAGCAGCTTCTGTGCATTACCCGGGTGATGCTGTCGCTCCCGCCGATGCTGATACTTGATGAAGCGACGTCTTCGATCGATACGAGAACAGAACTTAAGATACAGGATGCCTTCTTAAAGATGATGGAAGGGAGGACATCCTTCATTGTCGCGCATCGTCTTTCGACCATAAAGAATGCAGACCTTATACTGGTAATGAGGGCAGGGAATATCATAGAACAGGGCAGCCATGAGGAGCTGCTTAACAAGAAGGGATTCTACCATGAGCTGTATAACAGCCAGTTTGGGTAGCACCATGATACCCTTATGACTGAGATTGGAGGAACGGAAATGAACGGAAGCTGTGATACCTGTGCGTATTACTTTTATGATGAGGAATATGACGATTATATCTGTGATATGGATATAGACGAAGATGATTATGCAAGGCTTATGGAACGTGATTTCAAGGGCTGTCCGTATTATACGAACGGAGATGAATACAAGGTTGTCAGACACCAGATGTAGAATCAGCTTTGCAGAAAAAGAAATTCGTATTTCAAAGGCAGGTATAAGATGGATTACACCTTGATAAGAAGCAGAAGAAAGACAATATCGATAGAGATAGATGAGAAAGCGCAGGTGGTGGTAAGGAGCCCCATGCGTGCACCCAAATATGAAATAGAGCGGTTCCTGAAAGAGAAAGAAGACTGGATAAACAAGCATGTGGAGATCGTCAGGAAACGTATGGAGAAGGCTAAGTCCGTGGAGCCGATAGGAAGATGGGAGCTTCGGGACCTTGGTGAAGAGGCTCTTAGAGTCATTCCGGTTAAGGTTAAACATTATGCCGGGATTCTGGGTGTGACCTATGGAAATATTACCATCCGTAATCAGAAGACACTGTGGGGGAGCTGTTCCTCCAAGGGTAATCTTAATTTCAACTGTATGTTAATGAAGGCTCCCGAGCATATACAGGACTATGTGGTGGTTCACGAGCTGTGCCACAGAAAGGAAATGAACCATTCGAAACGTTTTTGGGAGCTGGTGGGTTCGGTGATTCCCGATTACAGGCAGTGCAGAAAGTGGCTTAAGGAAGAAGGCAGCCTGTATCTAAGAAGATAAAGAAATACTTGCTATTGGGGTAAAGCAAGGGTAAAATAGGATTGTTGTATTTTAAGGAAGCAGCATGTTGTACACATACGAGGAGCAGATTTTATGGAAAGATTATACATTCCCGAGGGCTATAAGAGTCCGCAGACGATCAAGGAAACCGAGATACTTATTAAGGAAGTAAAAGACTATTTCGAAAGGGCACTGGCGAAGGAGCTTAATCTTACACGTGTTTCCGCACCGCTGTTCGTATGGCCGGAATCGGGTCTTAACGATAACTTAAATGGAGTGGAGCGCCCTGTTAAGTTCGGTATCAGAGAGCAGGGAGATAAGGAAGTGGAGATCGTTCATTCGCTTGCAAAGTGGAAGAGGATGGCACTTAAGAAGTACGGTTTTACTCACGGCGAGGGCCTGTATACCGACATGACGGCAATAAGACGGGATGAGGATACGGACAACCTTCATTCGCTGTATGTTGACCAGTGGGACTGGGAGCGGATCATCAATAAGGATGAACGCAATGAAGAAACCCTTAAGTCCATAGTCCGCAAGGTATACGAAGCTATTAAGAATACGGAAGTGTTTATGAATTCAAGGCATCCGGAGATCACAAGGATACTTCCCGATGAGATTACCTTCATAACAACACAGGAGCTTGAGGACAGATGGCCCGATAAGACTGCAAAGGAAAGGGAAGATCTCGCGGCGAAAGAATATAAAGCGATATTTTTGATGAAGATAGGCGATAAGCTTAAATCGGGCGAGAAGCATGACGGGCGTGCTCCCGATTATGATGACTGGGAGCTTAACGGAGATATTATTGCATATTATCCGGTGCTTGACAGAGCCTTCGAGATATCCAGTATGGGAATAAGAGTGGATGAGGATTCACTTGTATCACAGCTTGAAAAGGCAGGGTGTCCGGAGAGAGCAGAGCTTCCGTTCCAGAAGGCGATCCTTGACAAGGAGCTTCCTTATACAATAGGAGGAGGTATCGGACAATCGAGGATATGTATGTTCTTTATGAGGAGAGCACATATAGGAGAGGTGCAGAGCTCTGTATGGCCCGATGGTGTTGTCGACGAGGCAGAGAGCAAGGGAGTGCATCTGCTGTAGGATATATGGAAAAGAAGAAAAGATTAGGAGATATTTGAGGAAATGAAACAGTATACATCTAAGGAACTGAGAAATACCTGGAAGGAATTCTATAAGGAAAGAGGACATGTTGATGTCGGAGCTGTATCGCTCGTGTCAGATGGTTCTACAGGCGTTATGTTTAATGTTGCGGGAATGCAGCCGCTCATGCCATATCTTCTCGGACAGAAGCATCCGATGGGAGTAAGGCTCTGTAACGTGCAGGGCTGTGTAAGGACCAATGATATCGATTCGGTCGGGGATAAATCGCATGTGACCTTTTTTGAGATGATGGGAAGCTGGAGCCTAGGAGACTATTTCAAGGAGGAGAGATGTAAATGGAGCTATGAGCTTCTGACCCAGGTGTTTGGTTTTGACAAGGATCATCTTGCTGCTACGGTTTTTGCAGGTGATGAGAATGCGCCCCGTGATGAGGAAGGTGCCCAGTGCCGTATCAATTCAGGCTTTAAGCCTGAGAATATCTATTACCTTCCGGCTGAGGATAACTGGTGGGGACTGGAGTACGGACCCTGCGGACCGGATTCAGAGATGTTTTATATAGCCGATGTACCTGACTGTGGACCTGACTGCGGACCGGGATGTTCCTGCGGTAAATATACTGAGCTTGGAAATGACGTTTTCATGCAGTATGAGAAGCATAAGGACGGACATCTTACACCCCTTGCGAAGAAGAATGTGGATACAGGCTGGGGCCTTGAGAGAAATCTTGCCTTCCTTAACGGAACAAAGGATGTATACAAGACTGACCTGTTTTCGGCAGTTATTTCATTTATAGAGAAGACATCCGGATTCAAATATGATGATGAGAACGATAAGACACGTTCCATGCGTGTGCTTGCCGACCACATGAGAACATCGGTAATGCTCATAGGTGATGCGGCAAGGCTTACACCTTCTAACGGAGGAGCAGGCTATGTGTTGAGGAGGCTTATAAGACGTGCAGTTCGTCACGGAAGGATACTCGGCCTTACGGTGGATAATCTTCTTGATATCGCGAAGATATATATTGATGATGTGTATTCTGACTCATATCCGAATCTTGTAACAAACAGAGCCTTTGTCTTAAACGAGCTTAAGAAAGAGATAGACCGTTTCACGGCAACGCTTGAAAACGGTATGAAAGAGTTTGTCAAGATCCTTGACACAGCTGTTAAGGCAGGCGATAAAGAGATATCCGGAAAAGATTCCTTCTATTTATATGATACCTTCGGATTCCCTCTTGAGCTTACAATAGAGATGGCTGGTGAAAAAGGTCTTTCTGTTGATGAAGAGGGCTTTGCAAAAGCCATGGATGGGCAGAAGCAGAAGGCAAGAGAGGGTGCGGCATTTGCTTTAAGTGCGGGTTCATCTGATTTCAGTGTATTTGATGGGCTTGATGATTCCGTAACTACCGAATTTACCGGATATGAAACAATGAGCGATAAGGGTAAGATAGTTGCTATCGGTACGGATACTCTGATGACTACTGTCGGGGAAGACAGCGATTGTATAATAGTAACGGATAAAACACCTTTCTATGCGACCATGGGTGGTCAGAAGGGTGACTTTGGCGTGATAAAAGGCTCAAACGGAAGAGCTGTATTCAGAGTTAACGATACCGTAAAGCTTCCGGGAGGCAGAACAGGTCACGTCGGTACCGTGGAAAGCGGAAGCTTTAATACAGGTGATGAGGTGGAGCTTTCCGTTGATGTTATGAACAGGACATTCACCTGCATGAATCATTCTGCGACACATCTTCTTCAGAAGTCATTACAGACTGTTCTGGGTGATGAGGTCAAGCAGCAGGGTTCATACCAGGACGGTGAGAGAACAAGATTTGACTTTTCATTCGGACGTGCGCTTACAGATGAGGAGCTTGGCAGGGTTGAAGATATAGTTAACGAGAAGATCATGGAAGATCTTCCTGTAGTAACAGATATCATGTCAATAGAGGATGCGAAGAAGTCGGGCGCGATGGCACTGTTCGGAGAGAAATACGGAGATGTTGTAAGAGTGGTTAATATGGGTGATTTCTCCAAGGAGCTGTGCGGCGGAACCCATGTTTCTTCAACAGGAAAGATCCACTGCTTCAAGATCATGTCAGAGAGCGGAATAGCAGCCGGTGTAAGAAGGGTAGAGGGAATTACCGGAACGAATGTAACCAGGTATTATAAGAAGCTTGAAAACGACTTCAAAGAGGCAGCAGCTTCGGTTAAAGCCACTCCTGCCACTCTGTCCGACAGGCTTCATAAGATGAGTGCCGAAATGAAGAGCTTGAGCTCTGAGCTTGAGTCATTAAAGAGCAAGGCCGCAAGAGAAGCTGTCGGAGATGTGATGGATAAGGTTGCGGAGGTGAAGGGCGTAAAGCTCCTTGCAACATGCGTTCCGGGAGTAGACATGAACGGATTAAGAGATCTCGGGGATCAGCTTAAGGAGAAGCTCGGAGAAGGAGTGATACTCCTTGCATCCGATAAAGACGGCAAGGTTAATCTGGTTGCTATGGCTACAGACGGTGCAATGGGCAAGGGAGCCCATGCAGGAAATCTTATAAAGGGTGTGGCAGCCCTGGTCGGCGGTGGCGGCGGCGGACGTCCCAATATGGCTCAGGCAGGCGGAAAGAATCCGGCAGGAATAGATGCTGCCCTTACAGAGGCTGTTAAGGTTCTGGAAGGACAGATTTCATAAATAATTGTTGACTTATAGACTGTCTGTGTATATAATTGTTGTCAGTGCAGAGCCCTAAGGGCTACACCCTACAGTCGTTAGTTGCACATGGGTATGATACAATACCCAAATTTTAGAACGAGGGGAGGGTTGGAAGTATGTCAAACGTAATCGTAAAAGAGAATGAAACATTAGATAGCGCTCTTCGTCGCTTCAAGAGGAACTGTGCTAAGGCCGGTATCCAGCAGGAAATACGTAAGAGAGAGCATTACGAGAAGCCTAGCGTAAAGCGGAAGAAGAAATCCGAAGCTGCAAGGAAGCGTAAATACAACTAAAGATAATATAACATTATCCTCCGGTTTTTGACCGGAGGATTTTTTTGGCGTAAAAAGGGTTTATTTTGTGTGTAAGCTGTGCTATAATACAACATGTTGTGGAAAGAGAGACTATATATGGCGGCTATAATGGCTTCGGAACAGATGATAGCGATCATTGCTGCGATCGTTATTGCGGTTACGCTTCTTGTTCTGTTTGTATATAAAGAAAGTACCGGTTTCAGAGTGGTACATTACAGCTTTGTAAATGAAAAGCTTAAGTCGGATTCCTACAGATTCGCATTGATATCGGATCTTCATGACTGTGTATACGGCGAAGATAACATGCCGGTGATGGATGCGATCGAAAAGGAGGAGGTAGATGCGGTTTTCCTGGCGGGAGATATGGTCACTTCCTATATGGAACCGAAGTATCATGACGGAAATGCGATCGGGTTTGTTAAAAAGCTCGCAGAAAAGTATCCCGTGTTTTACGGAATAGGTAATCATGAGGATAAGATCAGACAGAATCAGGATGATTTCCCGGGAATGTATGAGCACCTTACAGAAGAGCTTGCGAAAGCCGGATTACATATTCTCAGTGATGAGAAGGTAAGTATAGAGGAAGCGGGGATTGATGTATACGGTCTGGATATGGAGCATAAGTATTACAGAAAGCTTATGACCAACAGGATTCCCGAGGACTATCTTGAAAAGAAGCTGGGCAGTAATGATGAATCCCGGGTATCGGTTCTTATCGCGCATAATCCGGAACATTTTGACAGGTATGTGTTGTGGAAGCCTGATTATGTCCTGTCGGGGCATGTACACGGAGGAATAATAAACATACCGCCGTTAGGCGGTCTTATCTCACCGCAGCTTAAGCTTTTCCCGAAGTATGACGCGGGTGTGTTTACGAAGGATGGCTCAACGATGATATTAAGCAGAGGGCTGGGCTCTCATACTATTCCGATAAGGATATTTAATAAGGCTGAGGTTATTGTGGTTGACATAACACGCAGCTGAACCTTCCCGGGCATTGTATTAAGAGGGGATACGGTGCTTGAACGGGAAATAGTGTCGCAGGTATATGCTACGGCCGTAGTTACAGAATATACGGTTATACTGCAGATTCCGGACATACTAAGGGAGCGGATAATAAGAATAAGGGGAATACTTACATGTTTACGAGGAGATTAAGGTATTATGAGCTTAACGGTAAAACTTCAGGTATTCGAAGGACCGCTGGATCTTTTGCTTCATCTTATTGAGAAGAATAAAGTGGATATTTACGATATCCCGATAGTTCTTATTACGGATCAGTATCTGGATTATATCAGGCAGATGCAGAGAGAGGATCTTGACGTTATGAGTGAGTTCCTTGTAATGGCTGCCACGCTGCTAGATATTAAGTGCAGGATGCTGCTTCCCAAGGAAGTTAATGAGGATGGTGAGGAAGAGGATCCGAGAGCAGAGCTTGTTGAGAAGCTTATTGAATATAAGATGTATAAATATATGTCCTACGAGCTTAAGGACATGCACATGGATGCGGGCAAGACCCTCTTTAAGAAGCCTACCATGCCAAGAGAAATAGAAGACTACGAGCAGCCGATAGATTATGCTCAGCTTATAGGAGATATGGATCTTACGAAGCTTAATCAGATATTCAAATCCATGATGAAACGTCAGGTTGAGAAGATCGATCCCATAAGGAGCAAGTTCGGTAAGATAGAGAAGGACGAGGTCAGTCTTGAAGAAAAGACAGCCTATGTGGAGGAATATATCAAGAGACACAGGAAATTCGGCTTCAGGGACCTGCTTCAGAAACAGGGCTCCAAAATGGATATGGTCGTAACCTTCCTGGTTATACTTGAGATGATGAAGACGGGACAGATAATCATCGTTCAGGAGGCATTGTTTGATGATATCATGATTACGTCGAAGATGGCAGCATAAATTGGACGGAACTGTATGATTCCGGTAAAACGGTTGTGGGGACAGAAGCTTATATACAAAACACCGGTGGGGTATAGTATAGTTTGGCAGATAATATTAACGAGACAAATCAATTTAATATAGAAGAAAACGAAGGGAAAGAAGACGTTAAAGATAATAGCATATCCGCAGAAGAAAATGAGGTAAGCCCCGTGGATAATCCCAAAGCGGTTATAGGGGCGGTACTGTTCTCGGTGGGTAATTCCGTTGAGTATAAGAAGCTTGCTGCTGTATTGGGACGCGATGTGGAAGAAACCAGAAAGCTTGTAGCAGAGCTTAAGGAAGGATATGATTCGGATCCCGACTGTGGATTTACGATCATAGAACTGGAAGAATCGGTTCAGATGTGCTCCAAGGCTTCGATGTATGAGCATCTTATTAAAATAGCGAAGGTTCCCAAATCATATTCGTTGACGGATTCGATGCTTGAGACTCTTTCGATCATTGCTTACAAACAGCCGGTTACCAAGCTTGAGATAGAGAAGATAAGAGGTGTCAGCTGTGATCATGCCGTGAACAAGCTCGTTGAATACGGGCTGGTTACAGAGCTTGGAAGGCTGCAGGCACCCGGAAGGCCGCTTCTGTTCGGGACGACGGAGGAATTCTTAAGGAGCTTCAATGTAACATCTCTGGACGACCTGCCGACAGTCAGTCCCGACAGGATTGAAGAGTTTAAAAAGGAGGCTGCCGAAGAGGTATCGCTGAAGCTGGATATATAAAACATACCGTGCCGAAAGCCCGGGTTTACAGAAAAAATCTTATGTAAAACAGAAAAGATCGGAATGATTCCGGTCTTTTTGCTTTATATCCAAAAAGCATCTAAATTATTTGTTTAAAATGCCGAAATTCTTTTGTAAATGTTTTTGTTTTGGACAAATTTGACCCGTTCAGACAAAGAATAAAGTCTTTTATGTTAAGGGGCAGATTTTGTCCCTTATTAGTGCACGGAAGCACTGATAAAAGGTTAGGTGATTTGTTAACCGTCATAAGGATCGAGGATCTTATGACAATGCTTCAAAGGAGAGAAAAATGAAGAGAAGAAAGCTGTTTAAGTCAATTGTAGCCATGATAGCGCTTGTTGCGATGCTTATGGAGAATACCTACAGTGTCATGGCAAGTGTTACAGGCGATATGCTCATTACGTCCGATGAATCCGTTCTTACGGTGGAACCGCAGGACAGTGAGACACAGATCGGGGATGAGAATCAGGACTCATCGACCCTGCTGACGGAGGATATCGGCAGCGGTCAGGATGATGTGCTTACTACAGATGATTCATCCAGGGAGATCGATATAAATATCGGAGAGGAGATAAGCGAGGATACTTCCGATGAGAATATTGCCGGAAGCATAAACGCTTATAACGACAGGATTGAGATAAAGGGCGAGAATGAAACCACGCTCTATATTAATACCGACCAGATGAACAGCATGGATTCATTTGAACTGTCGATCTCGGGAAGTTCTTCAATGGATTATGAGAGTGTTCTCGATAAAACCCTGTATAAGAAGAACAGCGGTATTTATTATATTACCGGTCTGAAGGGTGAACAGACAACGTTCAGGGCTGAGTCTCTTTCTGAAGGGCTGAGCGTTGAATATAAGGAAAGAGGCGATGGATATCCTCAGATAACTCTTATATCAAAGGATGTACCTACAGCCGAGAAATCCCTTAAGATTACATCGGACGGTACAGAGATAAGCGGTTCGGGTTATGATGATATAAACATAACTCTGGACGGACAGGCTCTTCCCAAGAATGCATATTACGGTATACATATCAAAACAAATGCGGACGTTCTGTACAACGGCAAGGCTGTACAGGGCGGTGTTGTTCCGTCTCTCTCCAGAACAGCAACCGGAATCCGTCTCTCAGGTCTTAACAATGAAGCATTCACATTATATATAAAAGGCGAAAACGTAGAAAATATAACTGCCGGGTACTCCGTGGATTCTATTGCCAACGGAGCTGTAAGCATAGTAGTAAAGCAGGGCGAAGACAGCGAAGAAACTCTTTCGGAAAACAGCGTTTCGGAAAACAGCGCAGATGCAGAGAAGAGAGAGTATAAGTATGAGGATTCAAAGGTAGCGATCACTGTCACTCTTCAGGATCCCGCAGATCTTCCGGATGAGGCTGAGCTTAAGGCAGTTGAGCTTACAGAGGAGAATGCCCCTGAAAAGCTTCAGGAGGTTTATGACAGCATTTATGCCGAGAATAAGGACAACAGTCTTTTAATAGAGAATATTTATGTTTACGATATAACATTCACTCTTGATGGTGAGGAGATCGAGCCTGCCAATCCCGTTGATGTAAACATAATATATAAGGCAAAGGCTGAGGTGGCACCGGAAGCAACGGTAGAAGATGTTAAGACCTTCCACTTCAACGAGGATGAAAAGGGCAACATTAAGTCGATAGAAGAGGTTACCGATGAAGTGGTGACCAATAAGGACGGAGAAGTACAGGAGGTTACCGTAAGTCTTGAAAGCTTCTCGACGGTTGCTACGGCACAGTATATTTCAAACCGTACATTCTTAGGTGACGGCGGTTCATATTCACTTGGCTATATCCTGAACAGCTACAACATGTTTGTTGAGGGTGATGTCGATGACAGGAACCATACGATAGGTCCCATCGCGGCAGGCGGAAATGCTCACATTCAGTGGTGGGGTCATCACGATGCCATGTATAACGGAAACAGTTATATCAAGGGCAACTTCGAAGCCGGTGACTGGTTTGATACTACCGGTGGAGATTACTTCTTCCTTGGTAAGAACAATACAAGACACGGTGTATACTATCAGGCCGGAACGCAGGCAAACGGCTATTACACCTATGGTATAAACGGTGGACAGCACGGTATAAACTACGTAAAGGGTGTATATTATACCGATGATTATATTGATTTCAATGGGGCATTTAACAGCATTAAGCAGGAAGTAAGTGAAATCCAGTCGGATTATACGATAGACAAGAACAAGAAATCGGGCGATCCTTACTATATCGATAACGGTACACTGAATATCAGTTCCGGAAGCACTTATACCTTAAGTTCGCTTTCGGGAATAAGCAAGATAAATATCTACGGTGCCGATATTGAATCCGCAATAGATACGGTGCTTATCGTTACCTCATCGGAAGATATTGACGGCTTCCCTGAGGTTACATTCAACGGAAAAAGGGTGGAATCCATCGAGTTCGGTAAATACTCGAGCGTTGTATTTGTATTCCCCAATACAAAGAACATAACCCTTAAGTACTGGGCTCATTTCGGACATATAGTTGCTCCCAATGCATATGTGGATTTCGCTACCGGCGGTAACTTTAACGGCTGTGTAATAGCAAAGAAGTTCCACAGTGACAGATTCGAAGGACATATGTGGCCGTATAATGGCAAGAAGTTCGAAGGATCCTCCGCAGGTTTCAGAGCTAAGAAGATGGTGGACGGAGCTGCTCCGGCATCTGACCAGGTATTTGAGTTCA
>JAILNV010000100.1 GCA_024691125.1 Lachnospiraceae bacterium
AACACCCCGTCTGATATCTGAAGCAAAAGAAGAATTATCTGATCTATTTGTATTTAAGAGTAGGAAAGCAGAATCGTATCCTCTTACCAGAGCACAGATGTCTATTTTTCTTGACTGTCAGATTCCCGGTAAAGAAACGGCATACAACAATGTATTTGGTTTATTTTTGCCAAATGATATGAAGCCTGATCCGGAAAAGCTTCGATGTAGAGTTAGGGAGATAGTTGGACGGTATCCTATTTTGACATCGGTAACACGAATAATTGATGGAATTCCTTCTTTGGTTCCGCAAATTGATGCCGAAATCGATATAAAGTTGATAGATGCTTTTACAAGTGATCATTCTGTTCTGGCAAAGAGTATAAATACTCCTTTTGATCTTGAACATGACATTCCCTGTCGTGTAGTTATTTATCGCATGCAAGACGGACTTTTTCTCTTACTTTGTGCTCATCATATTGTCTGTGACGGAACATCATTATCCCTTCTTGCTAAAAATATTGCAGAGGTTTACAACGGTGAAAATTCCGATCCGGAGGAAATGAGTAATCTTTCGCTTGCACTATATGAAGCAGAGCATGACAAAGAACAAACTAAAGATGATCTGGTTTACCGAAATATGCTGGAGAATCTTGAGGGTGATACTGCCCTTTATGCTGATGATGATCCTATACTTAAATCAAAAGAAGGAGAGCTCGGTGTTTTCAACACGACGCTCTATAGCAACAGAAGAGAGCTGTCAGGATATTTACATAATGTTTTATTAAAAAATCACATTACCGAGAGCAGTCTTTTTATGAGTGCTTATGCTTATATGCTGAGCATTCTGTGTAATCAGAAAAGTGTGCTGTTTTTTGTGGGTGAAAACGGGAGACATGATCCTATATTGAAAAATACCATTGGAATGATGGTACACAATATTCCGGTTATGTCTGATATTGATGATGAGCAGAAATGCATTTCATTCATGAGCGATTTACAGGAACTTTTTCATAATCTTGTTGCACATGACGGTGCTGATTTTTCAGGTTTATATGGAGAATTTGGCATAAATCCAGACTGTTTCTTTGTCTATCAGGGTGATATGTTATCAGATGTAAAAATAGATGGCCGCCTTATTCCGATGGAATTGTTCCATTCCGATGACGTAATGACATCCCTGACCTTACATGTTCTAAAGCGCAGAGATGCTGATTACGAGCTTGTTTTTGAATATGACTGTGGCAAATTCCTTGAAGATACTATAGAAAGAATGGCCGGACTTTATACCATGATTGTTGATGGATTATGTAGTAAAGCCATGTTAAGAGATATCAGGCTTACGGATGATAAGAACGAGAAGGAGCTGGAAGTCTTTAATATGACAGATACAGATGTTCCGGATATGGATATCGTTTCAATGTTTAAAGAAACGGTTAGAAAATATCCGGATAATCAGGCTGTTGTGTATAAAAAATGGGCGCTGACATATACAGAAGTTGACGATATATCCGATTCCATCGCCGGAAAACTTATGTCCATGGGTATCGGAAAGGGAGATGTAGTATCAATTCTTATTTCTCGAAGTTCCTGGATGACCCTTGTACCTCTTGGGATACTTAAGAGCGGTGCTGCATATCAGCCACTTGATCCCACTTATCCTTCCGAGCGCTTGACTTTCATGATGAAGGATGCCTCATGTAAGCTGCTTATAGCTGAAGAAGGGCTTATTTCCCATGTGCCTGAGGTTTCATGTCCTATTCTTCTTACAAAGGATATTATGGCACTGCCAAAGTATGGCTCCCTACCGTATCATCCGGCTTCATCAGATCTTTTTATTCTGCTTTACACTTCAGGTTCCACAGGTGTTCCCAAAGGTGTGATGCTTGAGCACAGAAATATAGTAAATTTCTGTTTATATTATAAAAATTCATTTAATCTCGATGAAAACAGCCGTGTGGCTGCATATGCAAGTTTTGGATTTGATGCCAATATGATGGATCAGTATCCTGCTCTTACAAGCGGAGCATGTATATATATCGTGGAAGAAGAAATCAGACTGGACCTTAAAGCAATGGAATCCTGGTTTAATCTCCATGGCATTACCCATGCTTTTATGACTACTCAGGTAGGACGTCAGTTTTATAGCATGGCATCTTTGGAAAAATTAAAATACCTTCTTGTAGGTGGGGAAAAGTTGGTTCCTTTGCCGCCGAAGCAGGGAAATCCTCTACTTATTAATTTATATGGTCCCACAGAGTGTACCATAGCAGCCACAGGCTATAACGTTGATCGACTTTATAAAAGAGTTCCTATAGGCAGATCTTTAAGCAATTATAAATGCTATGTTGTTGATGAACATATGCGTAGGCTTCCGCCTTTGGTACCGGGAGAACTGATTGTTGCGGGAAGTGGTGTGGGACGTGGTTATCTTAATCGTCCGGAGTTGAATGAGAAGGCTTTTATATGTAATCCGTTCTGTGCGGAAAAGGGATATGATCGGGTTTATAGAACCGGTGATATTGTACGTTTTTTATCTGATGGAAGAATTGATTTTATAGGACGAAGCGATGGACAGGTGAAGGTTAGAGGTTTCCGGATCGAGCTTACTGAAGTTGAACAGGTAATCAGAGAATTTGCGGGAATTCAGGATGCCACAGTACAGGTATTTGAAGATAAAAGCACCGGTGAAAAGTACATTGCTGCTTACATAGTATCAACAGAAGTTGTGGATATATCCGCAATGAATGAATTTATTTTGGAACGAAAACCTCCTTATATGGTTCCTTCTGTTACTATGCAGATTGATAAAATTCCGCTAAATCAGAATCAGAAAGTAAATAAGAAAGCATTACCGGTTCCACATCGAAAAAAAGAAGAAACAGTACCTCCTTCAAACGATGTTCAGAAGAAAATATACAATTGCGTTGCTGATGTTTTGGGACATAAGGACTTTGGTGTTACCACAAATCTTTATTACGCGGGACTTTCATCAATTGGAGCTATGAATCTCATTGCCAAATTATCCGGTGAATTTAATGCTGTTGTAACTTATCGTGATTTGAAGGAATATGACACCATTGATAAATTAGAAACATTTCTGATAGGAGATAAAGCTAAGCCGGAAACTTTTGATGTACAGTCGGAATATGGTCTTACAAGGACACAGGAAGGTATTTATGTGGAGTGTATTGCAAGGCCTGATGATACAGCTTACAACATCCCTCTATTATTGGAAATTTCTGATCAGATTGATACGGAAAGACTGAAATCTTCAATTATTGCTGCAATTAATGCTCATCCTATTCTTAAGGTAAGGTTGTTTTTGACCGATGACGGAGAGATTAGAATGCGCCGAATGGACGGAGATGAATCCTTCGATGAGTTGTCGATCGAAGAGAGAAGTATTGATTCATTAGAAGCAGAGAAGGAGAATTTGGTAAAACCTTTTAAACTGTTAGGCGGTCGTTTATTCAGAGTGAGTATCCTTCGTGGTGAAAAACTATGGATGTTTATTGAGATTCATCACATCATTTGTGATGGTAGTTCAATTGGTATTTTCCTACGTGATATTTCATTGGCCTATGCCGGTAATGTTCTGCAAAAGGAGGCATATACCGGCTTCGAAGTTGTACTAAATGAAGAAAAAGCCCGTAATGGTAATCAGTATAAAATAGCAAAAAAGTATTACGAAGATCTGCTTAATGACGCAGAAACCCAGAGTCTTCCTGTAGGAGATCTAAGTGAAACAGAAAAATCTGGAACTGACGTGTATGAGCGGTCAGCTTTAGGTCTGTCTGCAGACGAAGTAAAGAAGTGGTGCAAGGAAAATAAGACCTCATTGAACGGACTGTTTTCTGCAGCTTTTGGATTTACATTAAATAAATATCTTGGCACTGATTCATCCGTTTTTGCAGGAATCTACAATGGCAGAAACGATTCAAGAGTATCCGGAACCATGGCAATGCTTGTTAAAACTCTGCCAATTGTGACTTCTGTAAATAAAGATAAAACCACAGCTGAGTTTGTACAGGATATCAGTAAACAGCTTGTTGACTCCCAGAGTAACGATATTTATTCTTTTGCAGAAATTAGTCGCTCACTACATGTTAATGCAGATGTTATGTTTGCATGGCAGGGAGATGAATTCCTCTTCGATAGTTTTTGCAATTTACCATGCAAAATTGAGCCATTACATCTGTCACAGGCCAAAGCACCACTAAATCTCAATGTATATATGAAAGAAAACAGTATTTTGTTTTCTATGGAATATCGTTCTGACAGGTACAGTGACAATTATATTCGTTGTTTCGTTGAATCTCTGGAGGAAGCACTTAAGGGATTACTGCATCGGAAATGGATTTCTGAGGTTTCGATACTCTCCGATGATGCGTTCAAGAATTTGTCAGTTTTTAATAACACTTATGATAAAGGATCGTTTCCTTGCGCTCCAGAACTGTTTGCTATGTCCTCAGAGAATAATGCAGATAAGAAAGCAGTTATTGCATGTAGCGGAAATAATAGTCTTAGCTTTAGAGAACTATGGAACAGAGCCAGGTCAGTTGCTGATGTTCTTATCCAGGGCAGAGTACAATCTAACGATCGCGTAGCTTTATATATGGATCGTACTGAAGATGTATATGTGGTTCGAGAGGGGATTCTTTTATCAGGAGCAGCATTTGTATCCCTGGAACCGGAATATCCGGATGATCGTATCAGATACATACTTCAGGATGCAGGTATATGCAAATTGATCACAACAAGGCAATTAATCAATGTGCGTGATGAAGCCTTTTCAGTCAATGGTAAAAAACCTGAAATTATTTTCCTTGAAGATATGGAAATTAATAAGGAGTTTCCTTTTACTCTTCCTGTAAGTATTGACCCTGATTCCTTAGCATATTGTATTTATACTTCCGGATCAACGGGTAAGCCAAAGGGAGTTGAAATTTTGCATCGTAATCTGTCCAATCTTTTACACTATGGAGAGAAGAATACCCTTGCTAAG
>JAILNV010000109.1 GCA_024691125.1 Lachnospiraceae bacterium
AACCACAGAACCGTCCCCCGGGTCCCCCGATTCCTTACGTTTATACAGAAATATAGTACGGATCACATATCCGTTTATATTTCTTGCGCTCTTTTTTGCAATCACATATAAGCGGGATTATTCATTCGGCCAGAAAGAAGATGCAAGGCTCATCGGGGCAAGCTACATGACCATGAACAATGAGTTCTTTAAGATAATCAATGAGCAGATCCGTGTCCGCGTGGAAGCGGAGGGTGATATGATGATCCTAAGGGATCCGGGCCTTGACGTGGTCAGACAGAACCGGCAGATAGAGGAGATGCTTGATATGGGTATATCTGCCCTTATCGTCACGCCGGTTGATATCGACGGACTGACGGATGTGTTAAGGCGGGCAAAATCCATGGGGGTATATGTGATCGTCGTTGATTCAAACATAAGCGATGAGACCCTTACAGACTGTACAATAGTATCCGACAATTACAATGCCGGAACTGTTATCGCTAATTACGTTCTGGATAAGCAGGACGGCGGCAGGATCGTCGTATTTACACATGATGCGACGGCATCCGGAAGCAACAGGGTTGCGGGCTTTATGGATACTGTGGCAGGCCATCCGGACTATGAAGTGCTTGATATGATAGAGTGTGAGGGCCAGTACGAGATCGCGATGCCACGGATGCTTGATTATCTTGACGGGGGCAGGGATTTTGACACGGTCTTCTGCCTTAACGACCTTGCGGCAGCAGGCGTCGTTGCAGCCCTTAAGACTAAGGGTCTTGCGGGTAAAGTCAATGTCTACGGCGTTGACGCATCACCCGATGCCAAATCGCTTATAGATGAAGGGCTTATGAAGGCATCGGCAGTCCAGTTCCCGACAAGGATAGGGGAGAGGGCAGCTTCGGTTCTTTATGAAATATTTGCGGGTAATGATACCGAGAAGACCATTATTGTACCGGTAGATATAGTCTCGGTTGAGAACATAGACAGTTACAACAAGGAAAGATGGCAGTGAATAAGGTTAAGGAAAAATCAGATAACTTAAGACCTGCTGTAACGGGGCAATCGATCCTTATGGAATCGATGATGCATCTTAATTTCTGGATGCTTGCTTTTGTGCTTCTTATCATTTTAAGATCATCGGCAGGTATAGTGCATGAGAGGAGCGCCCTGTCATTTCTCACACAGACAGAGGCCATACCTGCTCTGCCCGTTAATATGGTAACAGCGGTGGCGGTACTGTATCTTTGCCTCGTTCTCCTTTTGTCGATCACGGATGAGAAGGGAGTAAATCTTGCACTTAAGCTCTGCTTTGAAACGATAACCGTGATATGGATATCCGGGCTTATAGGATTCTCATACACAGGGATGTTCTTAATGGTCTTTGCCGATCTTATGAGAAATCAGATGAGCAGAAGGGACAGAACGATTGCCATCATAGCACTGGGAATCTTTTATCTTGTGCTCGATTCATCAGTTCTAAATTTCTGGTTCAGGCGGATATCGATAGATGATTATCTCTTATATTACAGAACCGATTATGCAGGCCTTATAAAGGGTGCGTTAAATATCGGCAGCCTCCTTAACACCTTCCTCTTTATACTGTTTATGCTTTATCAGATAAGGAAGCATATGAATGAAAACGAAAGAATCATGATGTTAAATGAGAGCCTTAAGGAAGCCAATATCAAGCTTGAGGAATATTCAAGAACATCAGCCCTCATGGCACAGACAGCGGAAAGAAACAGGCTTGCCAGGGAGATCCATGACACGATAGGACATTCGTTGACCGGAATAGTCACCGGGCTGGATGCCTGCCTTATGATGTTTGATAAGGACAGGGAGCTTGTAAAGACCCAGCTCGGAGCCATAGCCGAGGTGGCCAGGACAGGAATGACCGATGTCAGGCAGTCGGTGAAAGCCCTGAGGCCTGATGCTCTTGAGAAACTCCCGCTTGATGAAGCGATAGAGAAGCTTATTGACGAGATGGGAAGGTCTACCGGTGTGAACATAGATTATCACTGTCATGATAAGCTTAGTGATTCCTTCGATGAAACGGAGGAGGAAACCATATACCGGACAATACAGGAGAGCATTACCAATGCCATAAGCCATGGTAATGCATCAAATATAAATATAGAAATACAGAGAAGTGAGGATAATCTGCTCACGATAGATATAAAGGACAACGGATCGGGAAGCGCAAACCCTAAAAAGGGGTTCGGTCTGACACATATGGAGGAACGTCTGAACATGCTTGGGGGCAGCCTTCATATTGACGGAAACGACGGATTCAGGGTAAGAGCGCAGATGCCTATAAGATGGGGGCAGGAGAGAAGCCGGTACCCCTTATGACGAGGAGTGGAGGTTAGAGAACAATGATCAGGATATTGATAGCGGATGACCAGGAGCTTATGAGACAGAGTATCAAAATGATGCTTGACGGGGTGGATGATTTCGAAGTGACGGATGCCGTGTCAAACGGGACCGAGGTGGTAAGGAGCATAAGGGAGAATAAGCCCGATATAGTACTTATGGATGTCCGTATGCCCAAAATGGACGGGGTGGTGTGCACCAAGATAATAAAGGAGAACTGTCCTGAGATCAAAGTCATCATACTCACGACCTTTGATGATGACGAGTATGTTATAAATGCCATCAAGAACGGAGCCAGCGGTTATCTGCTTAAAGGAATATCCTTCGAGGAGCTGACTGAATCGATACGCAAGGTCTACGGTGGAATGGCGATAATAAATGATGATATCACAAATAAGGTCCTGCGCCTTTTTGCCGATATGGCAAGAACCCAGAAGCTTGTCAGTGTTGAAGAGGATTACGTTAAGGAGCTTAAAGAGGGCGACTGGGCGATAATAGACTGCATCGTACAGGGTGATTCCAATAAAGAGATAGCAGCTAAGCTTAATCTGTCGGAGGGTACCATCAGAAATAGCTTAAGCAACATACTCTTAAAGCTGGGACTGCGGAACAGGACCCAGCTTGCCATATGGGCTGTCCAGTCGGATGTGGCAAGCATTAGAAACGGAGAATAAGAGTAAATGAGAGGAAACAGGACAAAATACATTATATGCATATTTCTCCTGCTTGTGGCTCTTATATTTTCAACGGGAATAAAAGACCTGATACCATCCGGCCGGGGGACAGAGCTTAAGATAGGTGTCTTCGCCGACAGTTATTGGGGAGTACACAACGGTTATGAACACAGGATACCCGATGATGCCATAAAGCTCTTTGAGAAGGATCATCCCGATATCAGAGTGAGCTACGAGACCGGCATACTAAAGGAAGATTATACCGAATGGCTGGCTGAGCAGATCATGAAGGGGGAAGCTCCCGATGTATTCTTTGTCATGCCTGAGGACTTCGACCTTCTTATTAAGATGCAGGCTCTTGAGGATATTACGGACTATGTGGATAAGGATAAGGATTTCAATAAGGAGGTATTCTACAGGAGCGCCTACAGGTTCGGAAGCTTCGGTGATGCCCAGTACCTTCTGCCCTTTGAATGTGCTCCCGAGCTTATGTTTGCAAACGGGACTATACTTAAGGAAAGGGATATGGATCTGCCTTCCCTTAACTGGACGTGGGATGACTTTTATGACATATGTAAGAGAGTTAACGATCCTGCCCCCGGACTTACACTGAAGGATAAAAGAACCGAGATTTTCGGTACAGTGAATTATACATGGAAGGAGGCCTTCGCAGCCAACGGAAACCGTCTGTTTTCACCGGACGGACGGGAGTGTAATTTCTCGGATACGAGGATTACCACGGCTCTTACATTTCTTGATGAACTGAATTCGCTGAACGAAGGCAATAAGGAAAATGCACGATATTTCGAAAAGGGAAATGTGGCATTTCAGCCGATGTACTATTCGAGCTACCGTAATTATGTCAAGAATCCTTTAAGAGAGAGCCTGTATGAGGATTTCGAGCTTACTTTCCTGACCATGCCCGCAGGGTATGACGGCGATAATACGTCCATCCTTGATACCCTGTGCATCGGTATGTATTCAAAGAGCAGGCATAAGAAGGAAGCATGGGAGTTCATGAAGATGTTTACCACAGATGAGATGATCCAGTCCGAGATCTTCAGGTATTCGGAAGGCCTCTCGCCATGCAGGGACATTACGGAGAGGGAGTTGAAGAAGGAGCTTGAGGACAGTACTTACGGAACCGGGAATATAAATATGGATGTGGTAAGGCATGCGATGGATACGGCAGTGCCCAAATACTCATTTTACGGGCAGGATGAAGCGGAGAGTGCGGTTGAGTACGCGGTGAATGAGATACTCTCGGGTGAGGGGAACATCAGGATGGAACAGGTTATACAGGACAGAAAGATAAAGGGGATATTGAGTGGGGAGTAGGTCCCCCTTATGATATATATGACAAATGTCATGTTGGGGGATGGCATTTGTCCGAAAAATTGATGATATTTGTTTGAATAAAGTAATGACGTTTGTGACTGTTGCAAACGTCATTATTTTTTTATGCTTATTCCGGAAACAGAAATAAAGCCTTGAGATAAGAAAGGACGTGAGGCTATGGACAACAATCCCTTTATCCTTCAGATGAAAGGAATAACAAAAGAATTTCCGGGAGTAAAGGCACTGGATGATGTTACCCTGGAGGTCCGCAGAGGAACGATACATGCCATATGCGGAGAGAACGGAGCGGGAAAATCTACACTTATGAAGATACTGTCAGGGGTATATCCCTACGGCGAGTACAGCGGTGAGATCATCTATCAGGGTCAGGAGATGAAATTCAGGAACATCAAGGAATCGGAAGGTGCCGGAATAGG
Source organism: Lachnospiraceae bacterium (assembly GCA_024691125.1). Classification (GTDB taxonomy): domain Bacteria; phylum Bacillota; class Clostridia; order Lachnospirales; family Lachnospiraceae; genus UBA2868. Next base: position 4,805 of record JAILNV010000109.1, read on the forward strand.
GATAATACACCAGGAACTGACGATGATACCGGAGCTTTCGATAACTGAAAACATCTTCGTCGGAAATGAGATAACAAAGAAGGGACTCATCGACTGGGATGAGGAGAGAAGACGAACAAGGGAGATACTGAAAAAAGTAGGGCTGACGCTTGACCCCGATATACTCATCAAGCATCTGGGAGTAGGACAGCAGCAGCTGGTGGAGATTGCCAAGGCGTTATCGAAAAATGTTAAGCTGCTTATCCTGGACGAGCCCACGTCAGCACTTAACGAGGATGATTCCGAGAACCTTCTCAATCTGATGCTTGAGCTTAAGAGCAATGATATCACAAGCATCATGATCTCGCATAAGCTGAATGAGATTGCAAAGGTATCTGATTCCGTAACGGTAATAAGGGACGGCCACTCTATAGAGCATTATGATGTGGAAGCCGGCAAGGTGGATGAGGACAGGATCATAAAAGCAATGGTGGGTAGATCCATCGAGAACCGTTATCCCGAACGTGATGCCAGACTCGGTGAAGTCATCTTCGAAGTAAAGGACTGGACGATCGAGGATCCCGAAGTGGAAGGAAGGCTCGTATGCAAGCAGTCCACCTTCAATGTAAGAAGGGGAGAGATAGTCGGCTTCGCAGGACTGATGGGAGCGGGAAGAACAGAGCTTATGCGATCTCTCTTCGGAAGAAATTACGGCATATACCGAGGCGGAACAATAAAGATAGAGGGGAAAGAGGTAAACATCCCGAATGTAAGCACAGCCATAAAGCACGGTATCGCGTATGTGCCGGAGGATCGGAAGAACTTAGGACTCAACCTTCTTGATTCCATAAGAAAGACGATCGTTTCCGCAAATCTTGAAAAAATAATCAGGCACGGACTTATTGATTTTGATGAGGAATTAAAGGCAGCAGGCGAGTACAAAAAGGCAGTAGGGATCAAGGCATCAAGCGTGAATGTGGGTGTTACCACATTGTCGGGAGGAAACCAGCAGAAGGTGGTACTTTCAAAATGGATGTTCACGGAACCGAAGATACTAATCCTTGATGAACCTACAAGAGGAATAGACGTCGGAGCCAAGTATGAGATCTACAAGATGATACATGTTCTTGCGGATCAGGGAATGGCAGTTATCCTTGTATCATCCGAGCTGCCGGAGCTTCTGGGCATGGCAGACAGGATATACACGATATCTGAAGGAAGGATAACAGGTGAGATATCAAAGGGAGAGGCAAATCAGGAAATACTTATGAAGAGGATGACAACACTTGCGGGAGAATGACAGTGGACCGGCGGTTATCGGATATACCGGATCTTAAAGCACCGTAAAGTAAGAGAAAGGACGGATTGATAAATGAAAGTAATAAAACAGATTCTGGGAGGAGATTTAAAGCGTTATACGATGGTTGTGGCACTGGTCCTGCTCATCGGGATATTCAATATCATTTCTGACGGAAGGATGTTAACGTCATCCAATTTTCAGAATCTCCTGGCAGGTAATGCATATGTATTGGTTTTGGCACTTGGAATGCTGATGGTAATAGTAATAGGCCAGATAGATCTTTCGGTCGGATCGGTGGCAGGATTTTCAGGAATGGTTATGGCAATAGCCGCAAGAGAGTTAAACCTTCCATGGTGGGCAGCAGTGCTTCTGGCACTTGCGATCGGTCTTGCTGCGGGAGCATGGCACGGCTTCTTCCTTGCGAAGCTGGGGATACCTGGATTTATAACAACACTCGGCGGAATGATGATCTTCAGAGGCGGCGTTATATGGATATCAAAGTCAATATCGGTTCCGGCTCCCGAGGAGCTTAAGTGGTTCGGTGCAGGATATCTTCCCGAATGGGGTCCCAAGTTCACGGGAATGAACAATTCAACCCTGTTACTGGGAATCATAGGTATAGCGGCTTATGTGGTTACACAGATCAGGAAATATAAGAAATCGGCAGATGTTACCGGAACGGCTGAGCCCATATGGGCAGTGGGAGCAAGGATATTCCTTGTGGGTTCGGTAATAGCATATTTTACCTGGCTGTTTGGAACAGGAAGAGAGGGAACATCGTTCCCGGTACCGGGACTGATCCTCTTAATACTCATAATCGTATATCATACGATAACCCAGAAGACTAAGTTCGGACGTAACGTGTATGCGGTAGGAGGCAACAAGAATGCGGCGGCTCTGTCGGGTGTAAATGTCAGCAGAACCTACTTCATAGCTATGATGAATATGTCTCTTCTTGCGGCAGTAGCCGGAATCCTCTTTGTGGGAAGATCGACGGCAGCAGGTCCCGCAGACGGAACCTCATGGGAAATGGATGCAATAGCTTCGGTCTTCATCGGCGGTGCCGCTGTATCGGGCGGTGTAGGAACAATACTTGAAACAATGGTCGGCGGTCTTATGATGGCGGTACTTAACAACGGCCTTATGCTCATGGGCGTCGGCGCAGACAGAACACAGGTTATTAAGGGCTTCGTATTACTTGCAGCGGTTGCCTTTGATGTATACAACAAGAAATCGGGACGGGGTTCATTTATGAGTAAGACAAAGACTAAATAGGATCCGCTGAACGGAAAACGAAATTTACGGATACTTACAGGTATTAAAGAAGCTTAAAGATGATTGACCGGCTTTCTCCGTAAGGCCGGTTGAACATAAAGAAAACATTATTTCATTAAAGAAAGAGAGGAAGATCATGAACAGGAAAAGGATTACAGCATTACTTGGCGCAGCAGTTTTGGCTATGTCGGCACTTGCAGGATGCGGCGGAGGAAGAGAGGGTTCAGCACCCGCTCCCGCAGCGAAGGAGGAAGCAGCAGTAGAGGAGAGCACAGAGGTTGCAACAGAGGACGCGTCTGATGCAGGCGAGGCTACGGCTACGGCTGAGGAAGCTTCGGGAGCGGGCTTTGAGGAAGGAGCTACGATCGGTGTATCTCTTCCCTGGCTTGGAACACAGAACTGGAAAGAGGCTGAAACCATGTTTAAGGAACAGCTTGAGGCAGCAGGCTACGTTCCTATCATCCAGGCTGCAGACCAGAAGGTTCCTCAGCAACAGCAGCAGATCGAGTCTATGATCGAGAACGGAGCAAAGGTTATCGTAGTAGGTCCGATAGATGGTACTCAATTGGGATCGGTTCTTGAACAGGCAAAGGATGCAGGCATCTATGTTATAGGTTATGACAGACTTCTTGAGAATACCTCAGGTGTTGACGGTGTGGTACAGTTCGGTTCTGTTAAGACAGGAGAGCTTCAGGCACAGGCACTTCTTGACGGTCTTAAGGAAGTTAAAGGCGAAGGCCCTTACAACATCGAACTCTTCGGAGGCGGTCCCGCAGATCCCAACGCTCCCAACTTCTTCAAGGGTGCAATGTCGGTTCTTCAGCCCCTTATCGATGACGGAACACTTACGGTAGTATCCGGTCAGACTGATTTTACACAGTGTGCAACAGTCGACTGGGACAATGCCAAGGCACAGGCAAGAATGGATTCACTTCTCTCGGGATTCTACTCGGATAAGGATATCCATGGTGTGCTCTCACCCAACGACGGTATAGCACGTGCGATAATCACATCATGTGAAAATGCAGGTCAGGAGATTCCCGTTGTTTCGGGTCTTGATGCAGAGAACGAGTCGGTTGAATGGGTATGGTCGGGAAGACAGTATTCAACGGTTGCAAAGCCTACCGATGCACTTGTTGCCCAGACTATAGACATCATCAACTCATTAAGGGATGGAAACGGAATGCCCGCAACAGACGTAACAGCAGACAACGGTGTTAAGGAAGTAGCTATCTATGAGCTTCCTCCGGTAGTTGTTACCAAGGCTAATGCTAAGGAAGTATTTGCAAACGATCCGAGCCGTCTGGAGCTTCTTAAATAAAGAGGGGAATACCGGTTCTCTTGGGGCAGGAGATAATTCTTCTGCCCTTAATTATTAAATCAGCATATGCTATAATAAAATACGGCAGAGTCGGAGATCTGTTTGGGAGCCTTGGAACCGTCCCCCTGACTCAGCCGTGATCGTCCCCGGCTCCGGAAGAAAGGATATTGGTAAAATGGAAAAAAGATATGACGTGGTAGCTCTTGGCGAGCTCCTTATTGACATGACAATGAATGGGAAATCAGAACAGGGTAATGCTTTATATGAGGCAAATCCCGGAGGCGCACCCTGTAATGTTCTTGCAATGCTTAAGAAATTGGGACATAAAGTCGCATTTATAGGTAAGGTGGGTGACGATATATTCGGTCACGAACTTAAGGGAGTGCTTGATGAGGTCGGTATAGATTCGGATGGACTCATTATCGATAAGGAAGCAAGGACAACGCTGGCTTTCGTAAAGACATTTGAAGACGGTGACAGGGATTTTTCGTTTTACAGAAATCCCGGAGCCGATATGCTTCTTAAAAAGGATGAGATTGATGCAGATCTTATAAGCAGTGCAGAGATATTTCATTTCGGAACCCTTTCGATGACTCATAAAGAGGTAAGGGAAGCAACCCTGTATGCGGTTAATGAAGCAAAGAAGTCGGGAGCACTGATATCATTTGATCCCAATTTAAGAGAACCGTTATGGAACAGCCTTGATGAGGCGAAGGAACAGGTGCTTAACGGTCTTAAATACTGTGACATCCTTAAAATATCTGATAATGAGATACAGTGGCTTACGGGTAAGGACGATTATACTGAAGGCGTGGAATGGATATATGAAAGGTTTGATGTTTCTCTGGTGACTGTTTCTTTGGGAAAGAACGGAAGCCTGGCCTTCTACAGGAAGGACCGCAATTCGGAATACATTAAGGCGGAAGCTGCTTCCTTTATAAACAGGGACACGATCGAAACAACAGGAGCCGGTGATACCTTCGGAGGGTGTGTACTTCATTATATACTTATGAAAGGTCTTGACGGTCCGGGCGAATCCGGTCTGAAAGAGATGCTTACATTTGCAAACGCCGCAGCCTCTATCATAACAACAAGAAGAGGTGCACTAAGGGTGATGCCGGAGCCGGATGAAATAAGCAGACTTATCGGGTAAAACCGATTACTGAGCCGTGAGATATTTCTTGCGGCTTAATTTTTTTTAAACGACCCCATTTTTTAAAAAGGCATTTCCGTATTATATATCAGAAGGGTAGAACGGAGGATAAACCGGATACCTGAAATGAGCTCATGAAAACAGAAAAAATTGCTTAAGGAGGAAACGGATATGTTTAATAAGAATCTTGTTAAGAAAAGTACGGCTCTTGCGATCACAGGTGCGCTTACGATAGCTATGGCAGCTACGGTTATGGCGGCTCCGGGAGGTTTTAACGGAGACAGAGGACCGGGAGGAAACGGAGGCTTCTCAGGAAACGCTGGTTCCACAGGAAACGGAGGCCCCACAGGAAACACTGGTCTCGCAGGAAACGCAGGTCCCGGCGAAATCATGGGGCAGGAAATGAACGGTGGTTTTTGGAATGTTTCGGAGAATAGTTCTGAGATTGGTTTTGATGGTGGATTTGGTCAGAATGAAGGAGAGAGGCCTGAATTACCTGAAGGAATCGATCTTGCAGAAGACAGGCCTGAACTTCCAGAGGGAGAAGAGATGACAGGAGAAAGACCGGAGCTGCCCGAGGGAGAAGAGATGACAGGAGAAAGACCGGAGCTTCCCGGCGGAGAAGAAATGACGGGAGAAAGACCTGAACTTCCGGAAGGTGCAGATTCGGAAACTGATTTTTCCGGCGTTGCGGTTCGGACAGATCTTACGGAAGCATCCGGTAACAGTATCATGAAGAAAGGTGCCAAAGGACAGAAACCGTCCGGGGAAAGCTCCGGACTTCACAGGGGAGAAGGGATGACAGGAGAAAGACCGGAGCTTCCCGGCGGAGAAGAAATGACGGGAGAAAGACCTGAACTTCCGGAAGGAGAACAGACCGGCAGGATGGGACAGAGAGGTGAGCGTGGCAGAGGGATGAAGGGTATCGATACAACGAATATCGCTTCTGCTGTTTCAGAGCTCGAGGATGGAGAGGTTAAGACTAACCTTGAGACATTACTGGAAGAATATGAATCGGCAAAGACAGCTCTTGAGACGGCAGTCAGTGATGAGGCGGAGGATGTTGATACATACAGGAAGGCTGAGATGGAAGCCATGAAGGCTCTCAGGGA
>JAILNV010000173.1 GCA_024691125.1 Lachnospiraceae bacterium
AGAGAATGATTATATTCCTGCGAAAGTACCGGGGTCGGTATATAATGACCTGCTTGAAGCAGGTATGATGGAAGATCCTTATTACAGAGACAATGAGGATGCTGCCCTTGAGCTTATGAAGAATGATTTCGTTTATGAGGGTACATTTACTGCAGATAAGGATGATCTTGCCGAAGCGGATGAAGTAATCCTGAGATTCAACGGACTTGATACGATCGCAGATATAGAGCTTAACGGGAACGCTTTGGGTTATGCCGATAACATGCACAGGGTTTGGGAGTATTCGGTTAAGGAGCTGCTGAAGCCCGATATGAACAATATTAAGATAGTTTTTCATTCGCCTGTAAAATATATCGCAGAGCAGTATGAGAAGGATCCGGCGATCCTTGGTACAGAGGATGCAATGAGAGGTTTCCCCAAGATACGTAAGGGACATTATATGTTCGGATGGGACTGGGGTCCGAGGCTTCCCGATGCAGGTATCTGGAAGGATGTTGAACTGCTGGCGGTAAAGAAGGCAAGACTTACGGGCGTATATATACGGCAGGATTTTAATGAGATCATGTCCATGGCCAGCCTGAACATTGAAACAAAGATAAAGCTTGCGGGAAATTGTGAGGAATTGGTAATGCCGGCAGTAAAGCAGCCCGGAGTTTACCGTGTTCTGCTTACCGTTACAGATCCCGATGGAAATAAACTGTACAATAAAGAGGACATTACTACTGGTATTTCCACCGGTGCAAAAACACGCCGCATAAGTATTGATTCACCGAAGCTCTGGTGGCCGAACGGCCTTGGGGAGCAGCCCCTGTATACAATCACCGTAGAACTTGCGGATAACGAAGGAAATGTATGTGATGACTGGAGCAGACGGATCGGTCTTCGCAAGATGGAAATGAGTACCGCTAAGGATGAGTACGGATCTGAATTCGCTCACGTTGTTAATAATGTGAAGTTCTTTGCGATGGGCGCGGATTACATTCCTGAGGACAATATCCTTTCAAGAACAAGCCGTGAGCGCACATATGATCTTATCAGACAGTGTGTTGCTGCTAATTTCAACTGCATAAGAGTATGGGGCGGCGGTCTGTATCCTTCAGATGATTTCTATGATGCCTGTGATGAAATGGGACTTGTGGTATGGGAGGATTTCATGTTCGCCTGTGCCAATTACAGGCTGACCCATGACTTTGAAGAAAGCATTCTTGCAGAGCTTCGCGATAATATCAGAAGACTCCGTCATCATGCAAGCCTTGGTCTGTGGTGCGGGAATAACGAGATGGAAATGTTTGTTCTGAAGGGAGAGTGGGGAGCAAAGAATGAGATAAAGAGTGATTATGTAAAGATATATGAGTATCTTTTCCCCAGACTTCTTGAGGAAGAGGATCCCGACAGGTTCTACTGGCCGGCATCTCCCTCGTGCGGAGGCGGCTTTGATGAGCCTGATTCTCCGGACAGAGGTGATGTTCATTATTGGGACGTATGGCACGGGAATAAACCGTTTACCGAATACAGAAAATTCTATTTCAGATATCTTTCTGAATTCGGATTCCAGTCATTCCCGTCGATAAAGACAGTTGAAAGCTTCACCGAGCCTGAGGACAGGAATGTGTTCTCGTATGTTATGGAGAAGCATCAGAGAAATGCGTCTGCCAACGGTAAGATCATGAATTATATGGAGCAGACCTTCCTGTATCCGAATGATCTGGACACTCTTATTTATGCTTCACAGCTCCTCCAGGCTGAGGCGATAAAGTATGGGGTGGAACATTTCAGACGCAACCGCGGAAGATGTATGGGTACTGTTTACTGGCAGTTAAATGACTGTTGGCCGGTTGCTTCATGGTCATCCATTGATTACTACGGAAGGTGGAAGGCACTGCATTACTATGCAAGGAAATTTTTCGCACCGTTTATGGTGTCATGCGAGGAGGAGGGACTTCTCTCACAGACCATGAATACAAACGCCGAGCCCTTTGATGTAAAGAAGTCGATAAGACTGAGCGTTGCCAACGAATCCATGACCGAAAGAAAAGGAAGAGTCTGCTGGCAGCTTCGTAAAGCCGACGGAAGTATTCTAAAGGAAGAATCTGAAGAGGTTACGGTACCTGCGCTTTCATCAATGTGGCTTGAGAAAAAGGAGCTTAAGGAAGCGGGGCTTTATAATAATTATGTAAGCTATCAGCTTTATGAGAATGATGAAGTGATCTCGGAGGGAACCGTTCTTTTCTGTGCACCCAAGCATTTCAGGTTCATGGATCCCGGGCTTTCCGTAAGGACAGAAGGCGATGAGATAGTGGTTTCATCAGAGCATTACGCAAGAAGCATCGAGATAAGAAACGAAAACGATGATCTGATCCTTTCGGATAACTTCTTTGATCTTAACGGCGGTGAGAAGAGGATTAAGATATTAAAAGGAGAACCCGCTTTACTTTCCGTAAGAAGTGTTTACAGTATCAGATAAGCATGTTCTGAATAGTTACAAGAATATATATAAAAGAGGTATGCAATGAATAATAAGTATAACATCGATACACAGGAAAACAGGGAGTTTCTTAGGAACAATGCACAGGCTCTTCTGGATTTCGGAAGAAGATTCCCGTCTCCCGGCGGAGGTAGCTATTATCTCGGCGATGATGGAACTCCATGGGCAGACAGGAACAGAGAGACATGGATCACCTGCCGCATGGCTCATGTGTACAGCATAGGAGCGATGATGGGAGATGCAGGCAGCAAAGAGCTTGCCGCAGCAGCTATAAAGGGACTTATGGGAGAGCTTAAGGACAGTAAGAACGGCGGATGGTACGCAGGGCTTACCAGAGATAATGAGATTGTTCCGATGAAGCAGTGTTATGCCCATGCCTTTGTGATACTTGCATCGACAAGCGGAGTGATCGCAGGAATAGAAGGTGCGGCAGAACTTTTAAGAGAAGCTCTTGCTGTGTATGATAAGTATTTCTGGGATGATAAAGCAGGACTTGCGGTTGATACATGGAATACTGAGTTCACCGAGCTTGATGGCTACCGCGGAGTAAATGCCAACATGCACACTGTGGAAGCATTTCTTGCGGTTGCGGATACACTTGAGGACGACAGAGGTATTGAGTACAGGAAACGTGCAGGCAGGATAATCGGTCATGTCATAGAATGGGCGAAGCAGAATGATTACAGGATCCCGGAGCATTTTTCATCGGATTGGGAGCCGCAGCTTGAGTTAAACAAAGAGACACCGGATGATCCTTTTAAGCCATACGGAGCCACTCCCGGTCACGGAATCGAGTGGGCAAGGCTTATAAGCCAGTGGGCAGGAGCTTCGGAGGATTTATCCGAAGAGGACAGACAGGATTATTATGCATATGCCTGCAGGCTCTATGACAGGGCAGTGGATGATGCATGGAATAAGGACGGCGCTCCGGGTATCGTTTATACCACAGACTGGAACGGGAAGCCTGTTGTCCGTGACAGGATGCACTGGACACTGGCGGAGGCTATCAATACCTCGGCTGTGCTTTACAGGATAACCGGTAATGCAAAGTATGCGGATGATTATTCCGCATTTATGGAATATCTTGATACAACGGTACTGGATCATACATGTGGTTCATGGTTTCACCAGCTTGATGAGAACAATAAGCTTAAGGGAACCGTATGGCCGGGTAAGTCGGATCTGTATCATGCATTCCAGGCCATGCTGATACCATACAGTGACACTGATGTATCAATCGCAAGAGCTGTATATAACAGAGAAGGAAAAAAAGAATAGTTTAAAACGTAAGGAATATAAAAATACATCTGACAGTTCGAAGTGATAGAAAATCTGAAATGGAGAGACATATGATAAAGAAAATGAAAGATGAGATGCTTTCTCATCTTAACGAAGATATAGTACCCTTCTGGACCGGTCTGATGGACAGGGAATACGGAGGATTCTACGGTCTTCTGACCTATGACTTAAGGCTGGATAAAAAGGCTGTTAAGGGCTGCATCCTTAACAGCCGTATATTATGGTTTTTTTCCAATCTGATCCTGCTTGAAAGAGGCAAAAACGCAAAGTCTGCAGAGTGCGCAGCGGATATAAATGCTGATGCTGAAGGGAAAAAGGAGAACAGAAATCCGGAGATTGAGAAGGCATGCAGACAGGCATACGATTTCCTTAAAAAGTCATTTCTGGATAAGGAAAACGGTGGAGTATACTGGTCGGTGGAATACGACGGAGAACCTGCTGATGAGACCAAACATACCTATAATCAGGCGTTTGCCATATATGCTCTTGCGTCTTATTTTGATGCATCCGGAAATAAGGAAGCCATGCGTCTTGCATATGAGCTTCGCAGAATAGTGGAAGATAAATGCCGCGACAAAGAGGGTTATCTTGAAGCCTTCACAGCCGATTTCAGACCGGCAGGTAATGAGAAGCTCTCCGAGAATGGAGTGGAAGCCCACCGTACCATGAATACCCTGCTTCATGTTTATGAAGCATATACGGAGTACCTTCGCGTGATCAAGGCAGAATTAAATCATATAAAGAATGTTGATCCGGCACAGGATACAGACAGGCCGGAGAAGGAAAGTATGGTCAGGGCTTATGGCTTTGACCTGGTGGCAGAGAGGGAGGCAGTGGAAAATGACATACGATTTATCCTGGATATCATTGCAGATAAGATATATAATCCGGTGCTTAAAAGACAGGAGGTTTTCTTTGGCAAGGACTATAACTCACTCATAGATCTGCACTCATACGGTCATGACATAGAGACATCCTGGCTGGTGGACAGAGGACTGGATATACTTGACGATAAGGCTTACACGGAGAAGATACGTCCCATAAACAGTACCCTTGCAGAAAAGATATACGAAAGGGCATATGTTGATCACTCGCTTCTGAATGAATGCGAGAAGGGCGTGGATGATACGACCCGTGTGTGGTGGGTTCAGGCGGAAGCCGTTCTTGGATTTATGAACGCGGCGTCAAAGAGCAGGGCAGAAGGTGATGAAGAAGGGGCAAAAAGATATGAGGCTGCCGCAGTGGATGTCTGGGAATATATCAAAGACAAACTGATAGATAAAAGGCCTGGCTCCGAATGGTTCTCGCAGGTGGATAAGGACGGTAATCCGGATCCTGCCAGGGATATAGTGGAGCCGTGGAAATGTCCTTATCATAACGGCAGGATGTGCATATACCTTCAGATGATGTAATAGTTTTTTATCCGTTGGTCTAAAGATAGAAAACAGCAGCATTAACATGGCAAAAGACAATAACAAGAGGATGGAAAAAGATGAAATATACAGAAGGCTTCTGGCTGACAAAGGAAAGCGCTGATATCAAATATGCTTCTGATGCATATTTTGTTGAAGAGATTCCAAACGGCATGAAAATAATAGCTCCTGTAAAGAAGATAATGAGCAGGGGTGATACGCTTAACATGCCTGTCATAACTATTGAATTCACGGCTATATCCGAATGGGTAATAGGAGTGCGTTCATATCATTATGAGGCATACTGTTCGGGAGAAGCGAGATTCGTTATCAATGAACAGAGACATGATGCGAAGGTAAAGATAGATGATGAGCGGGCTGTCATGACTACAGGGAAGATTTCGGTAGTTGTTGACAGGAAGAATTTCTCATACAGCTTTGTAACCGGAGATGTATTAAACGGAACCGGAAACAGCGAAACTATAACAAAATGCGGATTTAAGAATCTTTCATATATAGTTACGAACAGGGGTTTTAAGACTATGAGTGCCTGTGATGACTATATGAAGGAGAGCGGGCAGCCGCATATGGTTACGGAGCTGTCTCTGGATCCCGGAGAATGCGTATATGGACTGGGTGAACGTTTTACTGCTTTTGTGAAGAACGGACAGAGCATTGAAACCTGGAATGAGGACGGAGGAACTTCCTCACAGATAGCGTACAAATCAATACCGTTCTATATGACCAACAAAGGATATGGTGTGTTTGTTGACCATACGGATAACGTATCCTTCGAAGTGGCAAGTGAAAAAGTGGAATGTGTAGGTTTCTCTGTTAAGGGTGAGGAATTAAGATACTACCTGATCTATGGCCCAAAGCCTGCGGATGTAATACGCAGATATACCGATCTTACCGGAAAGCCTGCGCTCCTTCCGGCATGGTCATACGGCTTGTGGCTCTCTACATCATTTACGACTGATTATGACGAGGAAACGACAGGTTCATTTATAAAAGGAATGAAAGATCGTGATATCCCGCTGTCTGTATTTTACTTTGACTGCTTCTGGATGAAGGAATTCCACTGGTGCGATCTGGAATGGGACGATAGGATGTTCCCGGATGTGAAGGGTATGCTTAAACGGTATCATGATATGGGACTTAAGCTTGCCTGCTGGATAAATCCATATATAGCACAGGGCTCCTCTTTCTTCAGGGAAGGAGTGGAGAATGGATATTTCCTTATGCGTGCTGACGGAAAGGGCGTTAAGCAGATAGATACATGGCAGTGCGGAATGGCAATAGTAGATTTCACCAATCCCGATGCGGCAAAATGGTATACCGGTAAGTTAAGAAGACTTCTTGAACTTGGGATCGACTGTGTCAAGACCGATTTCGGCGAGAGGATACCGGTAGATGTTAAATATCATAACGGAGCCGATCCGTATTCGATGCATAATTATTATCCCTTCCTTTATAACAGGGCTGTGTTTAATCTGCTGGAGGAAGTAAGGGGCGAGGGCGAGGCTGTGCTGTTCGCACGCTCGGCTACCTCGGGCTGTCAGCAGTTCCCGCTCCACTGGGGAGGTGACTGCTCCGCATCCTATGCTTCGATGGCTGAAACACTCAGAGGAGGTCTGTCATTTACCATGTCGGGATTCTCTTTCTGGAGTCATGATATTTCGGGCTTTGAATATACGGCAACGCCCGATCTGTATAAGAGATGGTCGGCATTCGGACTGTTGTCAACACATTCGCGTCTGCATGGTTCGGGAAGCTACAGGGTTCCGTGGCTGTTCGATGATGAGAGCAGTGATGTTGTCAGATTCTTTACCAAGCTTAAATGCACGCTTATGCCGTACATTTATTCAATGTCGGTTCTGGCGCATGAGACCGGTATTCCGGTAATGCGTTCGATGGTGTTTGAATTTACCGATGATCCTGCCTGCTCATATCTGGATATGCAGTATATGCTTGGTGATTCTGTCCTGGTTGCTCCTGTTTTCAACGACAGGGGAACTGCCGATTATTATCTGCCCGAAGGAAGATGGACTCACCTGCTGTCAGACGAAAAGAGGGATGGCGGCAGATATTATAAGGATACCTATGATTACTTCTCGCTTCCGGTATATGTAAGACCGGGTTCGATCATAGTAAGAGGCCTTACGGACAACAGACCGGATTATGACTATACGGATAATATCGAGATTCATATTTATGAGCTTTCCGATGGAGCATCATGCTGCTTTGATCTTGTGGATGATAAGGGCGGACATGCAAACAGGATAAACGCAGTCAGAAACGGTAGCGAAATAAAAGTGACTCTTGATAAGGAAATCAGGAATGTCAGATTCATCACACATATGAGCGAGGATGTAACTGTTGTAAACAGGTAATGCAATAAGAAATTCAATGAGAAATCCACCGTAAATATAGTGAACGAGACTACTTGTTTCGTTTGCTGCGGCTTACATAACGCGAGGAATAGTGAAATGAAAAACGCAGGAAATCCTTCCGGTATAATGGAGGTCATGAAAAGAGCTTCAAAGGGCGGGCTTATAACCATCGGATTTATCGGAGGTTCCATCACCCAGGGAGCCATAGTCTCGGATGAGGCTCTGTGCTATGCGGCAAGAGTATTCAAATGGTGGAAGGACAGCTTCCCCAACGCTGCAGTCAGATATGTGAATGCCGGGATAGGAGCTACGACCTCGCAGTTCGGAGTGGCGCGTGTACCTGATGACCTGCTTAAATATGATCCGGATTTCGTTATAGTTGAATACAGTGTGAATGATAATGATGAAATTCTGGACGGTTTCATTGACAATAATAATACTAATAAAGACAGAAGTGCTTTGTTCATGGAAACATATGAGGGGCTTATACGCAGGATTCTGTCACACAGAACGAGATCGGGTCATTCTCCGGCCATACTTATAGTTCATTCGGTGAAATATGATAATGGCAGGAACGCAGAAGATATTCACTCCGAGATAGGAAGACATTACGGAATCCCCTGCATAAGCATGAAGGAGCTAATTTATGACAGGTTAAATCCCGGTGCGAAAGCCGATACGGAAGCTGATGCGATCTCAGGTACCAAAGCCGATGCAATAACGAATGCAAATGTGAGCGGGGATGAAGGACGGGATCGGCTTGCGAATATAAATACAGAAGATCTGACTCAGGACATGCTTCATCCGAACGATCCGGGGCATGGCATAGTGGCGGGTTTCATTACAGATTATCTTAACGGACTGAAACTGGAGAATGAGAACAGGGAACGTGAGGAATCCCGGAAACGAAGAAAAAGGGAACCGGATAAGGCAGCTGATGATCCGGAGATAACAGGGCTGCCGCCTGCACTGACAGACAATAAATATGAGAATGTTACAAGGTATAACAGGCTTAATATAAATCCTGTACTTAACGGATTCACAGCAGATGATACGCCGGTAATGAAGCCCTTCGAAATAAATACCTGTTATGGAACAGAAGAGATCATGGAGACGAATGATGATCCGGTTCTTTCGAGTGAAGTAAGGGATGTGTTTAAGAATGGTTGGACTGCTTCAAAAAAAGGTGATTCAATATCCTTTGAATTCGCGGGGACCGAGCTTTCACTGATGTACCGTAAGTCTGTTAACAAGCCGGCTCCGGTTGCATATGCGGTGATAGACGGTGATGAAACGGGTCGTATACGGCTTGATGCCAACTTCGATGAGGACTGGGGTGACAAGGCGTTTATGGCTACGCTTATGTATCACGGGAGGATATGTAAGGACGGAATGTTCCCGGAAGATACAGACGGCAGAGCCGGGTATTCCATGGCAGCAGACAGGAAAAACGTAAGCTGTAAAGCGGAACAGGATGACAGCAAAACGGATGTTCCGGACAATGAGAATGCCATCAAAGAAAGATTTACAAAGGAATGGAACGGAGAGACCGGAAGCAACGAAAGATTTATTAAGGAGCAAAACGATGTGAACAAAAAACATACACTTACAGTAACGGTAGAAGAAGCAGATAACTGTATATCTGATTTCTATCTGTTAAACGTGATAGGAGAACTGCAGTGAATATAAAATGCATGGTTTACCTTTGTATGACATTTTCAAAGAGATTTACCTAAGTAAATTAGTTAAATTATATATAGATTAAGTAATGGATTCATGGTACTATATGAATGATATAAGCAAAATTGGCATAAGGAGAGTATGGTATGATAAGAAAAAGCGTTACCATGGGGGATGTTGCAAAGGAGCTGGGAGTCAGTACTGTATCTGTTTCAAAGGCCCTTACAGGCAAGGAGGGTGTTTCTGATGCCGTCCGGGAAATGATCATAAAAAAAGCGGATGAGATGGGATACCGTTATACAGGAAGTAAGAAGGAGAATATCCCGGAAAGACACAATATAGGGATATTTGTAAGTGAACGGTTCATAAACAAGGATGCATATTACAGCAGGCTGTATGAAAAAACCATGATGATGCTTTCGGAGCAGAAGCAGATGGGGATGCTTGAAATAATAAGGCGTGAGACTGAGAAGGACGTACAGGCACCTGCGCTTTTAAGCTCCGGGCAGATAGAAGCGGCGATAGTTCTGGGACAGATGTCCGGAGAATATCTTAAGATGCTGAAGGATCACGGAATCCCGCTTCTGTTTATGGATTTCTATGATGAAAATATTTTTGAGGATTCGGTAATAAGCGACAGTGTATACGGTTCGGATATCCTGACGGATTATCTTATAAAGAGAGGGCATAAGGAAATTGCCTTTGTGGGCAGCATCGGCAGCACCAGCAGTATAATGGACAGATATATAGGTTATTATCGGGCGATGCTTAAGGCAGGGTTTAGTATAAAGGATGAGTGGCGTATTGATGACAGGGATGAGGAAGGGGAAGGAATAGAGCTGTGTCTGCCGGAGGAAATGCCGACAGCCTTCGTATGTAATTCGGATTCGACTGCATTCAATCTTGTGAAGAGGCTCCAAAAGGACGGATATCGTGTTCCGGAGGATGTTTCGGTTGTGGCGTTTGATAATTTTATCTATGCGGAGATGAGCTCACCTAAGATCACAACCTATGGTGTCGATACCGATGCACTGGCCAGAACGGCCATAAGGATAATTCTTGATAAACTGGCTGATCCGGAATACTCGGTAGGGCGTGTACTGGTTTCCGGAACACTGATCGAAAGGAAGTCGGTAATGCAGCTGGCAGAATAAAAAGAAAAGGAGAAAGAGGGTAATAATGGGAATAAAGTATATGGAGGAGGAGAGGCTCTTCAAGCTGGATACACGGGGAACATCTTATGTGTGTGCAGTGGTTGAAGGGTTTCTCCTTCATGTTTACTATGGTGCTGTAATAAGCGATGATGATGTAAGATATCTCATGCGTATCTATGAGAATCCGTTTACGCCGTCGAGGAATAACAGGGACAGGGGAAGCTTCCTTGACGCTGCATACTTCGAGTATCCTACAGAGGGCATCGGCGACGGAAGGAATGGCTGTCTGAGACTGGAAACAGAAGGAGGGCACCAGGGCTGTTCGCTGAATTATGTAAACCACAGGATATTTAAAGGGAAGACTGAGATCAGTGGGCTGCCTGCCTCATACGGTGATGAAAATGACAGTGAAACCCTCGAAATAGAACTATGCGATGAATTGACCAAATTGGTTACGATTTTGTCCTATTCAGTATTTGAAGGGATAGATGCCATCGTAAGAAGCGTAAGATACGAAAACAGGGGTGAGGATGTCCTGTATCTTCGTAAAGCTTTATCCTGTTGTCTTGACATGGATTGCGGGGAGTATGATCTTATCACTCTTCACGGGAGCTGGGCGAGAGAGAGGCATATAGACAGGAGTCCGATAGGATACGGAAGACATGAGGCAAGCTCCGTAAGAGGTGAGAGCTCTCATCAGATGCATCCTTTTATGGCTGTTGCAGACAGAAATGCAACACAGAATACAGGAGAGGTGTACGGATTCAGCTTCGTGTATTCGGGTAATTTTACTGCAAGTGTGGAGAGATCTCAGCATAACAGCTTGAGATGTCTCGTGGGTATTAATCCGACAGGTTTTGGCTGGAAGCTTGACGGAGGGGAAGTATTTAATGCACCGGAGAGTATTATGGTGTATTCGGGCATGGGTATCGGTCATATGAGCCGTACCTTCCATAAGCTGTTCAGGGAGCATCTTATCTGCGGAGGCTGCAGGAATAACAAATATAAGGAGGCTCCGAGACCGATTCTTATCAATAACTGGGAGGCTACCTATTTTGATTTCGATACAGACAAGCTTATAGCAATAGCTAAGGAAGCATCAAAGAGCGGGATAGAGATGCTTGTAATGGACGATGGCTGGTTCGGTAACAGAAGCTCCGATAACATGGCTCTCGGTGACTGGTTTGTGAATGAGGACAAAATAAACGGAGGACTAAAATACCTGGTTGATGAGGTAAATAAGACAGGACTTAAGTTCGGCATCTGGCTCGAGCCTGAGATGATATCGCCGGATTCAGACCTTTACCGGGAGCATCCCGACTGGGCAATAGCAATTCCGGGAAGAACGGCGACGCTTATGAGAAACCAGTATGTGCTTGACCTTTCGCGTAAGGAAGTGGTGGATGAGATATACTCGCGTATTAAGGCGGTGCTGTCAAGTGCCAATATAGAGTACGTTAAATGGGACATGAACAGGGGACTTAGCGACATGGGAAGCTATGCTCTTGAAGGTGACAGGCAGGGTGAACTCTTCCACAGATATGTTCTGGGTGTATATGATATGCAGCAGAGACTGCTTAATGATTTTCCGGATCTCCTGCTTGAGAACTGTTCGGGCGGAGGAGCGAGATTCGATCCGGGAATGCTTTACTACAGTCCGCAGATATGGTGCTCGGATGATACCGATGCGATCGAGAGGCTGAGTATTCAGGAGGGAACGGCCATTGTCTATCCTCTGTCAAGTATGGGAGCTCATGTCAGTGACTGTCCGAACCATACGGTGGGCCGTGTTACTCCGTTTGAGACAAGGGGTTATGTAGCTCTGGCAGGTACTTTCGGTTACGAACTCGATATTACGAGGATACCGGAGGAAGACCGGGAAATGATACCTGCTCAGGTTAAGATGTATCATAAGTATAACGGTCTGATAAGATCCGGGGATTATTACAGGATATCATCCTATAGGGAGAACGGATATAATGACTGCTGGATGGTGGTTTCCGCGGATAAGGCCCGTGCGCTTATTACATATATTAAGGTTCTGGCACGGCCTAACAGCAGAAGCGTGATAATAAAACCGCAGGGACTTGATTCTGAGGCGCGTTATCGTATAATATGCGATAAGAGGGTGCTGAGCCTTGACTATCCGTCTGTCAAGCCATGGAGCTTCGAAGAAGCCGGTAATGAATCCGGCTGTGAAAGCGGAGTGAGCATGGGTGAAGACAGTACTTCAGTACGTAAGAAAGAGGAGATAGCAGAAGAAGAGGCACTAAGGGTTTCTTCAGGTTTCGTTCTCCACGGAGATACGATCATGAACGGAGGCATATTAATAAATGAAGCATCTCCGGATATGATGGGTGATTTCCGAGGCGTGTTGATAGAGCTTATTCGGGTATAAATATTATGTTAACTGCCGGCACGTCTGCCGGCGGTTTTCATTTTTAAAAATACAGTAACTATTCAGAACAGGCTCAAAATACTTCGTATTTTTCGCTGCTTTGGATTCATCCAATACATAAATTTATAAAATATGCCCCTTACAAGCAAGCTTGACGGTTCATATTTTAAAATTTATGTGCTGTTCTGAATAGT
>JAILNV010000198.1 GCA_024691125.1 Lachnospiraceae bacterium
CCGTCTCCGTCAGTACCCGCAAGGATGGTTCCGTCACCCTGCTCCGTAATGGTAAGGATCATCGAATTGATCAGTCCGTCCTCGTTACGGATCGTGCGTTCTATCTCATGATTTCTTATATAACTTATACCCGTATCGCCGGCAACCAGAATGGTACCATCGGACAGACCGGTTACGATCCTCGCCCGGCTCCCGAAGCTTCCGTTGTCGGAATTGTATGACCAGCTCTCTCCATCCGGGGAATATTCAATCAGCCCGCTTCCGTAAGTGCACACCCACAGATGGTCATCACCGTCCACATACATACAGCGTATACGTTTACCGTCAAGGGCTTCCGTCAGCTCATTACTTATCTGCCGGCGACAGTTACCGTCAACAACATCGAGCCCCTTATCCGTACCTATATAATAGCAGCCCTGCCAGGAGACAATGGTGTTTACAACTCTTCTCTCCATACCTATTGCCCCGTATACGTCCTTGAAGGATGATTTGGCCAGCCTGAGAAGCCCCAGTCTTGAGGATGTAAACCAGAGATTGCCCTGATAATCATAGAGCATATTGTCTATTGAATTGTTAAAATCATTCGTATTAAGCCTGTGATATCCTCCCGCATCAATGTATGAAATACCGCTGTCCGTTGAAATGAACAGGGTTCCGTCATTTAAATAATTGATATTATTGATGCTTGCCACATCTTCACAGGTAATAACATCAAGAAGTTCAAATTCATTGCCGGAAATATCATAGCAGTAAATATGATTGGTCGAGGTACCGACCATCAGCGTTCCGTCAGGTGAAAATGCACAGCAGTTGTAAAGTTCCTGCTCATCCGGCAGCTGATCAGAGTTCAGTATATTACCCCCGCTCATGAGAAACAGACGTCCGTCGGCTGCAACCGCGGCCACATGGCCGTTCTCATCAGCCGTGATGCTTTCCGTATAATTCACGTCTTCAAGAGTATTCGCTGCCTTGAGTCCGTTATTCATCATAATTACCTGAAGGCTGCCCGTGGTACCTACATAATAATAACCGTCCGAGGCACGGATTATACACCGTACCGAATTAGACGGAAGGCCGCTGGTCTGGTCGAGCACATTTACGACCTTCTCCCGGATCACTATCGACAGACCGTTGTCGTTGGTACCGATCCACAGGCGTCCTTCTTCATCAACATACAGGCAGTTTACGTTTTTAACCGATTCATAATTATCCACCCAGCGGAATTCACGTCCGTTATAACGGTAGAGACCCGCATAGGTTCCGATCCAGAGTACTCCGTCGTTGGTCTGCTCGATATCATTTGCTTCACCGCAGGGCAGACCGTTGTTACTGCTGTAAACATTCTGGATATAATCGTTATAATCGATTGTTTCCGCAGCCGTTGCCGCCTCCGCCCTTACAGGCGTACAAAAACAGGACCCCAGCGCCAGAATAATGATAAGCGCTGCTGCCCCGGTACTGTCATCATGCTGTGCCGTGCCGGTATCATCATGACTTTTATGGAAATTCCTCAGAACGATAACAATATAAACGGCAGCTACCGTCAGGACCTTATCGGCAAACTCCAGTGAAAGCTGCCCCAGAATACTGCAAATAAAAAGAGGCCATTCTCTGTCGAGAAGATAATCTATAACGCCGTCGCCCCATTTATTTCCGGTATAGCCGCCCGCAAGAAGGAAATTCAGCGGAACAGATATGATAAGCGCCGTAAACACTGCAAGGGAAGCAACCTTCATAAATCCGTAGAAGCGGTCAAACCATTTACGCTTAACGGCTGTTCCCACGATCACGCCGATAGCAATGCTTGTGATAGAGTAGGCAGCCGAAAAACGGTTGATAACACAATATGCAATATTCCCGGCAAATCCGACCATGGCGCCGCATACCGGTCCGCCTATATATGCACATAATGCCGTGCCGAACGAGTCCGCCCAGACCGGAAGCTCCAGCCATACCGACAGCAGCTTTCCGCCCACATTAAGACATACGCACATTGCTGTAAACAGAACAATCTTACGGGTTGTCCATTTATCCATCTGTTCAGGTCTCCTACCACATTACTGCAAACCCTGTGATCCGGGCACACGTCTGCCTGCCCAAGCCACAATATACAGTATAGCACTTATTCCGGAAACCGAAAAGTTAATTCATTATGGCGTCTGTACCAACCTTATCGACTCCTAAGGCCTTATGCGGCACATCCTGCGAAGTCTGTCGGCAAATGCTCCAAAAGCCCTTATCATGAGCGGATGAGTAAATCCTATGGCAAAATCAGGAAGCTTATCATATATTATCTCCACGAACCCTTCACCTATTATTATCGTCATATCCTTGAGCATGACATCCGGTAGGATCCCGAAATAATACCCCTTATATTCATCCGTAAGCCTGATTATATTATCAAGATGCCGTTCATACTGTGCTCTTGTATAGTTTTTACACAATCCCCTTGCATATTTTTCGGTAAATGCCTTTCCGGCATCAAGTTCATCGGTATCTGCTAATGCCGCATATTCATACAACTTATGATCCTTAAGTATTTCAAGCAGCGCACTGTTTCTGTCAGACCATATTTCCTTAAGCCTTTCGTCCGAATACTCGTCCACAAGCTCTTTGGGCATTGTTCCGATCGAAAGCGTGTTTCGTATCACAGATACGTCTCCGTTAAGAAGCGGTCTGATATCCGGTGATCCCGTCCTCACCAAAGGCTCGGCATTATCCATAAGCCTGTCATATGTGGCAATACATGCCCCTATACTGTCATCGTCCGTATAATAATGATATATGCTGCTATCCTCCGCCCCTGTAGCACCGAGAGCTTCAACTGCCGCCACACCCGGACATATGAAAAGTGTATGGAAGAACCTGCCGTCTCTGGGCATATCATTATAATAAGGTTCTATCATACCTGACATGTATAACGGAAGCCAGCTTCTGATAGCCATGTTCATCTCATCCAGATCCCGGTCTATATTATGGATTATCTTTATCCTTATACCCTTTTTTATACACCTGGCCATCATGTATGCCCAGCTGTTACGATAATTCTCATCTTCTGTCATCCATCCCATATCCTGGTCCGAATATAACATCAGTTCCCTGCATTCCGATCCCTCGGCCATTGTGAGAAACCTTATGACTGCGATCCTCAGTCCTTCAATCCCCATATAATATGTACTCTCATCATTTAATATCTCCGTTCTTAAGTCCGGTTCATCACCGTAAACCTGAACTTTATCCGGATCAAAAGCTTCAAATATCTCAAGCAGCCTTGCTACCGCGATCTCCTCAGCCGGAGCCTGTGTATCAAAATCAAACAGCCAGTCAATAAATCCGGTCTCGGTTATACTATCCTCACTGCATTTCATGAGCCCGGCCAGTTCACGCATTCTTTCATTCTTACGTATCCTTTTGAAGAGTATATTTCCAATCCGATCCACCGAACCGGAGTCCGGTCTAGGCATACATAAGCCTGTCCTGTATCTGCTTATAAGGGATGCATCGACACTGAGCATCCGGCTTAAGCTGATATTTGAAATATCCGCAAGGCTCATCGCATCAGTAAGTCTTGTTCCGAAAGAATTCCCCGACTGTTTCTGTTTCGATGCCGAAGGTCTTCCCTTAAGCCTGATTGGCTTCCTTCCCGAGTGCTCATCTTCGTACAGCCATTTCAGCAGCGCAAGCTTAATATCATTGATCTCTCCATCCCGTGATGCCCCTGTAATATCACACAGTCTGCCGATCCGATCATAGTCACATGCATAGATATACAGACCGTCGATCAGCTTCTGGATACTCCTGCTTGTGGGCTCCGGAAGCCTTACCCCGTTACGGAATCTTGATACGTTGGTCCTGTCAAAACCCGCACAGGCCGCAACCTTTGCATTATTGGCACCCATCTCTCTCATAAGCATATCCAGTTTTTTTGAAAACATAAACATTTCTCCTTGCGATGATATATCATTATAGCAATATCTTACGTTTGTTTCAAAGTGTGGATCATATCCTTCTTTATGACCTGCTTATCCCATCTCGTGAGTCCATATTTCCCCCCGAGAAAATAACAGCTCTCACACTCTATGATGCATTTTATCTCATTATCCGCAAGTCCGTTTTCCTGCTTTATAACCGTACCGTTTAAAGGTGTGGCATTAAGTTCATCCGGGCTGTTCAACAGAATAAGTCCGTCTGTTTCGGTGGTTATAAAAAGCCTGCCTGCAGAATCAAGAAAAAGCGTGCGTATCTTCATTCCCGGTATTCCGTTGCTTTGATCCAGGTTAAATGATATCTTCCACTTTCCATCCTGTTTCATAACATGGCTTAATCCACCGTACATCATCTGACCGCTGCCTATTAACACCTCATCATCAGAAAGCGGGAGTATCGCATTTATATAACTGTGCGGTATTCCGTCATCGGTATTAAGATATGACCAGCCATTTTCAGAAAGTATGCTGATACCGCCCTTGTCCTGCGACAGATAAGCGCCAAACCAAAGCTCGTCTCCAACCTTTTCTATGACCTGTACGACATCCTCGGCAAGTCCCGTATCCTTTGTAAGTATCTCATCAACCGTCCACGCATCATCCTTTATACAAAGATGTGCAGCTCCGTTCTGTGAACCTGCCCATAAACCGTCATCAACCGCAAGAAGCGTGTTTACTCTTCCTTCAGGAATAGCAGGCGCTGTTATCCTCATGACTTCCTTAAAAGAACTGTCAAAAGCACTCAGCCCGTCTTCATGCCCGACCCAGATAAGCCCGTCATAAGAACGGGTTATCATGGCAGAGTAGATCATATGTATATCAGTATCAAGCTTTCTGACCGTTTCTCCGGTAGCACGGTCTAGCAGATATATACCATCCTCTGTTCCTGCCCATATCCTATCGCCGTCATCAAAGAGAGCCGATATCTCCATACCCGGTAATAATGTATGAAGATTATCGTATTTCTCCGCTTCCGGTTCTTTTGTGATCACACGATAGGCAATTCCCAAAGCTGTGAGCAGCATAAGCACGGTCATAAGGATAAGGATGCTCTTTTTATTCATACTATCCTGCCTTCCTCCATAAGCAAATGCCTGTCACAGAATTCATTTGCTTCAGCCTCATTGTGGGTAACCAGAAGGATCGCGCATCTGCCCTTACATAAGTCCTTCGTCTTTTTGATCACCCTGTCCTTTAAGTCCTTATCAAGATTGGTAAAGGGCTCGTCAAGCAGCAGAAGTTCCCGCTCACATGCAAGAGCCCTCGCTATTGCCACCCTGCGTGCCTGTCCTCCGGAAATCCGGTGCGGATACCTGTCTAGCAGATCTTCTATCCCGTATGCCGCAGACAGCTCATTAACGCATCTATCCCTTCTTTCCTTATCCTTATATGGAGAACCAAAGAGGATATTCTCACGGACAGTCATATTGTTAAAGAGAAGGCTGTCCTGAAATACCATGGCTATCCCCCTCTTATTAAGGCTCTCCGGGAGACTCACCTTATTTTTAAGAACCTCTCCCTTATCGGGTCTTATAAGTCCTGCAAGTACCTTGAGCAGAGTCGTTTTACCGCAGCCGCTCTCACCGCGTATCGAAACGGACTCTTTATCCTCAATGCTAAGCGACACATCGTCAAGCGCCCGTACATCCGGATATTCCTTTGTTATGTTTAAAAGTTCATACATATCAGTTCTTCCTTCTTTTCCCGGCAATATCCATTACCATATAAGCCGTTATCATGAGAAGCAGACAGACTACGGTCTGCAACAGGCAAAAATAAGTCACCTTCTCTGACGAACCGTAATGCAAATAGTTATATATCTTAACCGACATCGGCTCCCTGCCGGCACTCATCAAAACAAGTGACGTTCCCACATCACCAAGCGTCAGCAACAGCACCGCTATGGAAGATACGATAAGCCCCGGCGCCATAAGCGGAAGCTGCACCTTAAGGAATGCTTTACCGCATTTATTCTGAAGCAGTCCCGCTGCATTTATCCTGTCCTTATCAAGCCTTAAATAACAGCCATACTGTATGAGCATTGAAAAAGGCATATACCTTATCGCAAGTCCCAGGGCAGGAAGTATCACCCCTGTCCGTAGCACATAAAGCGGAGTGGAACTGACAAACCCAAGTATCCCTATGCCCGTAAGCACCCCGGGGATACACAAAGGGAATAACGCACAGATCCACAACGCAGGTTTACATAATGTATCATCTTTCGTAAGATGATAAGCCATTAAAGCAGAAGGCAGAATATGAATGATCACAGCTGTCATACCGGCTGCAAGAGAATTGTACAACTGCGGCAGAGCAGAAACGACCTCCACGCCGGGCGCAATGATATACGGAACAAAAGATAAAAGCGGAAGGATTATCTGTAAAACGGTAAGAAAAACGCAGATACTGCAGACAGTCCTTAATCCCCCGGAATATAAGGGGCTTACCCGCTCCTTTGTCTTAATGGTATTTGGAATGCTCTTTAACGGATAAAACGCTAACAGAATTATTAATGTCGAAATCAAAACAAGGGGCATTGAAAGCCTTAACGAATTTATGCTCTGTCCCGCCGCAGAATAATCCGAGAAGATTTCCATCGCATATACATTGACCTGAAACAATGACGGGATCGAATAATCCGTGACAGACAGCGTGAAAATAAGCGTCCCTGCCGCCAAAAGCCACGGCATCTGTTTGGAGAGTACCACCTTAAAAAATACCATGTCGGCGCTGTCAAAGAGAAGTGCCGCATTCCACTCATTCTCACTTATCCCCTCAAGTGCGGTAAGCGCAGCCGCAAGGGCAAGCGGCAGATATGCAAAGCTCTCCGTCAAAACACACGGAAAC
>JAILNV010000225.1 GCA_024691125.1 Lachnospiraceae bacterium
ACGTTGTCAGTGGCTGTTATCTCAGCGCGACCAGTTCCCACGGCAGTCACATTACCCTTATTATCAACCTTAAGAACTGACTCATCCGAACTTGTCCAGATTATTTCGCCTGTATAGGCATCTTTGGGTTCTACCGCCGCATTCAGTTTAAGCTTTTTTCCAACAGCCAGAAGATCCTGATCTTTGGGTGCGCTTATTTCAATAACATCTATGCCCTTTACCATTGTTATGTCGCAATATGCCTTTGCTCCATATCCGTCTGTAGCTCTTACCTCAACTCTGGATTTAACCGATTTCTTACCCTTCGGGAGTTCTTCAATATTGGAATTGATCAAAAAACTGTCATCCTCATGCTTAGAAACAGTTACATTGTCATCAAGCGGTCTGCATTCAATCCCGGCACCGGTTGCAACCACAGGGTAAGTAGATACTTTCAGCTCAAATTCACCCTCATCTGCTCTGATCGTTTTTTGGGATGGCGAAAGAGTTATCGCCCTGACGGGAGCTTCTTCACCGGTTCCTTCCGGTGGAAATTCTTTTACATTCATCTCCTCCGGCACTGCTTCGCTTGTTTCAACATAACCGGATATCTCGGTACTGTTTTCTGCGCTTACTTCTTCCTGCTCCGGAACAGCAGACGTATCCCCGTTTACATTTAAAATAATCTCTTCAGAAACCTCCGGTATAATCTCTTCCGGATTGTTTAAGCTGTCTTCATCTGTAAGAATCCCGTTTGCAGCCGGTTCTTCCTCTTTGATCAGTATATCTTCATTTGTCAGCGTACCGGATATATCAGGAATTCCGGCAGGTTCTGTTATTTTCTCCCCAAGCAATACCTCATTTGATAATTCAACCGTATATGCACCTGAGTTCTCATCACCGAGAATGTCCTCAGCATACACAGCCTGTGGATAGTTCACCGTAGTGATTAACAGTGTTCCGGCCAGTATTACCGGCAAAATACGTCTTACTTTCATAACCTTCTCCTTTTCCTTATGAATTCTTTGTCACTGAAAACAATATCATCTTGATCATACAGCTCTTCTAATGGTCATTTTCATTATGTATGCCATATCATAAGACTTGAAAATTTTATCACACTAAAGTGTTTTTGTAAATCGACAGAGCCTGTTTAAAGCCATCGAAATACCCAATAAAGTCCAAAAAACAGGCGCGGTACATACATTGCTGTCATTTACCAGACCGGCAATCATATAGGAAAGACATCCTGTATACATTCCTGCAGACACACATGAAATATACCTGTTCTTTTCATTTTTATGATCAAGGGTTCTGACAGTCACAGCTCCATCATAGATATAATATGCAAAGAATGCCATCATACAAAGGAAGGCTGTCATTCCGTTTTCTATCCAGTTTCCTATATATAAACTGTGTGCCTTAACATCGATCGAACCTATTGCCCATCCCCATTTATAAGTTTTATGCAGATAATCGTCCTGCGGATATGCGGTTATGAACATATTGGCTCCCTCTCCCACAAGGATATACTCAGACAGAAGCGGCAAAGCCTTATCCCATATCTCGCCTCTTCCGCTCATAAAACCATCACTGAAGAATCCGGCTCTTTTAATATCGGGGAATTTATCGAGCTTCATAGCCGGTGTATAGTAGTAATATGTCCCGTCTGTACAGTTAGTAACAGGCCATTGACAGTTATCCACGATAAACACGGCTACCCCAAGACCTTCGCTGCCTATCGGCAGTCCCTTGGCCATCGGATTGGCATACTCTTCTCTGTTGAAAATAGAGAACACTCCATTCTCCCTGTAAGCCCACATCTCCTTACCGTTCTGATCCCTTATCTGCATGTTTTTTATTGACCCGTCAGTATCAAGTACGAATCTGCAATGAAGCTCATTTCCATTTGAAATGTGGAAAACCACTTCGTCATCCAGCGTATCAATATCCGTTATCATCTGTTCCCGCTTATCATCTCCTGCATGCATGAAGCCTGTAATACGACTTCTAATTCCATCGCTCACCATACTCAGAGCCGGAATCAGAAGTATAATGATCAGGCATACAGCTGCGGCCACGATAAGCTTCTTCCTGCTTTCTGAAACAGAGATCAAAAGTACGATAATAGCCGCTGCCCCCATGGCTATCCATCCAGATGCAGAACCGCTGCAATACAGAACATATATTGATATAAAAGTGATCAGTAATACAGCTGCTTTCAATATATGTTTATTTACCGCAAAAAACATTGATATGCAGACAGGTATCAGCAATCCGAAATACATGCAAAGATAATTCTCGTTATAAAGTGTCAGATAAGCGGTATTACCTGTAGAACGCATAAGTGAAATATCTGTTTTATCCCTTAAACCTTCGGGAGTTATCAAAGCCTTCACCCATGGAAATGAAAACGGATCATGTCCCGTTCCCTGCATTACTCCGATCAGCAAAAGTATCAGATAAAAAGGGAGCATAGCAGTTATAAAACGCTTAACATCTTTCTCATCCTGTATATATGAGTATGCAAAATAAAATATCAGAATATAAGAAACAATAACACCTACGGGTTCAAATCTCTCATAAGAACCCTTGAATGCCTGTTCTGTGTGTGAAGATGCAATTGCGGATAATATAACGAACAGAAGATATATTACAGGCAGAACGAAACACTTTCTCCATGGAAGCATCTTCTTTTTTGACATTCTGTAGATAAGTAGTGCAGATATGATCACCATAAGTATCTGCAATGCGACAGCCTTACAGGCGAGGAATGAATCAATGGCAAGACCTGCCGAATCAGGAAACCATGCATATCCGGTAAGTACCTCATTTGAATATGGATAAACTCTTACTATCAAAGGTATAAGTCCGGAGGCAATGATCAATATAGCTGTATTTATTTTCGCCGATATATCCGTCTGATTTGTTGAATCTTTATACATAGTACTCCCACTGTATCTTTACAACATGGTCACACTTATCAATCATTTACGGTTTTTGTAAATATAAATTCCGGAAATCAGTCATCCCGGTCTTCATAATTAATTCCGAAATGTTCATAGGCTGCTTTCGTTACAACACGCCCTCTCGGAGTACGGTTTATAAGACCGTTCATGATAAGATACGGTTCATATACATCTTCTATCGTTCCCGAGTCCTCACCTATCGCTGCAGCAATCGTATCAAGACCCACGGGTCCTCCCTCGAATTTGTATATCATAGTCTTAATGAGATTCTGATCCACATGATCAAGTCCCATTCTGTCTACATCCATAAGATCCAGGGCTTCTGTTGCAACCTTGGTTGTTATAGCGCCGTCATAACGTACCTGTGCGAAATCCCTGACCCGTTTCAGGAGACGGTTTGCCAGTCTTGGCGTTCCACGGCTCCTTCTTGCCATTTCCATGGCTCCCTCTTCATCGATCTTTACATCCAGTATTCTTGCCGAATGCATTATTATGGTCTTAAGCTCCTCGTGAGTATAGAACTCGAGGCGGTGTATTACTCCGAATCTGTCACGCAGCGGAGCCGTAAGCAGTCCGGCTCTTGTCGTTGCTCCCACCAGTGTGAACTTCGGAAGATCTATACGTATTGACTTCGCTGAAGCTCCTTTGCCTATCATAATATCTATGGCATAGTCTTCCATTGCGGGATACAGAACCTCTTCCACCTGACGGTTAAGCCTGTGTATCTCATCTACAAACAGGACGTCACCCTCCTTTAGATTATTAAGAATGGCAGCCATATCACCCGGTTTTTCAATAGCAGGTCCTGATGTTGTCTTTATGTTTACACCCATCTCATTGGCAATGATACATGCAAGGGTTGTTTTTCCAAGACCGGGCGGCCCGTAAAAGAGGACATGATCAAGCGGATCATTTCGCTGCTTTGCCGCTTCAATATATATCTTAAGCGTACTCTTCGCCTTTGCCTGTCCTATGTAATCTTTAAGATACTGCGGACGCAGAGACCCCTCAATCTTTACGTCCTCTTCAGTAAATTTGGTTTCTATCGATCTCTTTTCCATTGGTTACTCCCCTTTGATTTGTCATAAGGCTACGTATCCCTTATGGCTGTTCTCGGTTTACATAATCTGCTTTACACTGCCGGATTCACTTGGCAAGCTGTCTGAACGCAAGCTTGATTATAGTCTCCGTATCCGCATCATCATCCGCTCCGGCTGATCTTACCGCCTTCATTGCATCCGTCGAGCTGTATCCAAGCGCAGTCAGTGCCTCAATAGCTTCTGC
>JAILNV010000232.1 GCA_024691125.1 Lachnospiraceae bacterium
TGTCTGACAATCTAAGTATATTTAATAATATCATTCCTATACTCTATTTACAATCAGGATTACATATTCAACATACTTCATTTCTTTGTGAAATCATTTCATTAAAGTTGTTTGTTGTATGTGCTTTTCTGACGTCAAAACAACGTCAACCACACATAAAAGCTGACGTCAAAATGACTCCGCAGTATTGCTTTTTTGATTATAGATACACTGTGGATTGTGTTAGAAGCATTGAATTTACTGGCTTTCTCTGGCACCACGGAAAATGCTGGTCGTGCTTATCGGACTGGTTGTCATATTCAGGGATCAGCTTACTTCTCTTGTAAACGGGATCTTTGAAAGGATCGTTAATGACAGTTCGGCTGTTTAGGCGAAATAAACAGAATATGAAAAAGGCTGAGATCACCGTATTTCTTTCTCTTGTTCTTGCCGTAATGACAGGACTGATCTGTGTTTTGATAGAAAGCGCCCGGCTTCAGCTCATCCGTATGAATGTTGAAGGTGTAATGGATGCGGGACTTAATTCATGTTTTGGTGAATATGATCAGGAGCTGTATAAAAGATATGATCTTCTGTTCATAGACAGCAGCTACCGGGGTGAATGCAGTGCAGGTATAGATAATGTGGCAAGACATCTGTCACAGTATATTACAGTTAATACCGATTATTCCGGCACAGAGGCAACCGGCGAATGGTACAGGGAAACAGTGGGAGACTCGATAGCGGAAAGCTATGTATTTGCAAGTGACGGAGACGGAGGAGTTCTTAAAGCTCAGGCAGCCGGTTATATTAAGAAATACGGAGAGATCAAATATCTTAATAATATTTCCGTAAATAAAGGCAGTATAAAAGGAATAAGAATAACCGATGATTTTATAGCGGAATGGGATAGAAAGCTAAGGGCGATCGATTCCTACGGTCTTCCGCTTACCAATCCGGGTGCCATTGTAAGAGGCATGGTAATGTCTGAGGATGATTTCCTTAAGGGAGAGAGTCTTAAATCATTAAGAATCGGCGATCTGCCGTCACGACGCACTCTTAACAAAGGAAATGCTATGTCGCGTATTAAAAAGGATGTTGTCGGCGATGATATGTTTATCGAGTACCTTATGCAGAAATCGGGCTGTTATACAGAGCATAAGGATGAGCAGCAGCTTACCGGCGAGCTTGAGTACATAATCTATGGAATGAATTCAGACAGGGAAAATTTAAAATGTGTAGTAAAAAAACTGCTTGAATTAAGAGAAAGCGATAATCTGCGCTGTATAAAAAGTGATGCGGGAAAAATGAACGCAGCATGGAATAAGGCTGTAGAAGTGGTCATTATGAATATGCCACTTGAGTGGGGAATACCTGATCCTTATCTTATAGGGCTTGTAAGAGATTCAATAGTATATGCGTGGGCATATGCCGAATCGGCAGCAGATGTCAGCAGGCTGCTTAACAAGGGCAGGAGTCCTGTTATAAAGAGTCCACCACAGCTTAAGCTTTCCTTAAATGATATTATGAGATTCAGGTCATTCCTTAATGATAAAGGCGGGCAGGGCATTAGTTATAAGGACTATGTGGGTGTTTTTCTGGAAGAGACCGATGACAGGATAAAAAGAATGAGATGTATGGATATCATAGAAGGTAACCAAAGGTGCTTTCATAACGGAAGCTTTAGAATAGACGGTTGTGTCAGTTATCTGGAGGCAAGTGTGGGAATGTCAAGCGGATATGGTTTTAGTCACGAAATAAAACGTGACTGTATATATGAATAAACATGATTTACGGGAAAAGGCGGAAGTGCAGAGCTTTAGTGTAAACAGGGATCAAAAGATGAATATGCATGCCCGGCCGGGTAATGAGCACAAACATAGTGAATCCGGCAATGCACTGCCGCAAAAAGCCCGGGGAAGTCTGACCATAGAAGCATCCCTTGTGATACCGCTTTTCCTTTTTGCCATGTTTCTCATACTGTCTGTGATTAATCTGCTAAGGTTTCATTTAAATCTTCAGGAGGCTGTTCATCAGGAAACAAAGAAGCTTGCAATGACAGCATATGATACCTGGGACTGCTCGGAGGGGTCTGTGAGAAGTGCAGTTCTGTCAAGGCTTAATAAAGGACTTATGAGTAAGGCGCCTGTAAAGGGTGGAAGTGCAGAGATTGATTTCTCCGGAAGCATACTTGACAACCGGGAAGTAATTGAGATAAACGCTTCTTATGAAGCACAGCTTCCGTATGATTTTTTTCATCTGTTTGAGCACAGGTTTTGTGCAAGATGTGTAATGCATACCTATATAGGCTATGAAAAAGGGCTTGTAGAGAGGACGGCGGAAAGAAAAGAAGAGGAAGAGTATGTATATGTAACAGAGACCGGAACCGTATATCATAGGGACAGGGAATGCAGTTATTTAAGGCTCTCCGTAAGAGAGACGGATTTGAAAAGCCTTAAGAATCTAAGGAACAGTTCGGGACATAAATACTATGCATGTGAGACGTGCGGCCAATCTGCCGGTAACATAGTATATATAACCGATGACGGAACGTGCTATCACAGCAGTCTTAAGTGCAGTGGTTTAAAGAGGACGGTTTTTAGTATTCCGTTATCTGATGCCAAGGGGAAAAGAGCATGTTCAAGATGTGGACACAAGCATTAAATATTGACAGGAAAAACCTGATGAGGACTTTTTATGTGGATAATTTGCTTACTATTGCTGATCATTTGCAGTTATACAGATCTTAGGGAGCGCGGCATAAGCATATGGCTTCTTGCCGCATCCCTCATATCCTGTGTCCTGCTTATGATGTGCGTTGAAATATATGGAGACAGTTATGAGTATATTGATAACCTGCTTATATATGAGCCGGATATCTTTAAAATTTTAAGCTCCCTTATTCCGGGAAGTGTTTTATTTATAATAAGCAGGCTTACAAAGGAAGCAATAGGGATGGGTGATGTATATGTGATGCTGTTGCTTGGTTTTATGATGGGCTTTACAAATACGGCAGCGCTGCTGTTTGTATCAATGTTTATAGCATCAGTATTTGGTATCCTGCTGATGCTGTTTAAGGGAAAGAGCAGAAAGGAGACACTTCCATATATGCCATTCCTCTTGGGAGCTTATGTGTGGATGCTGTTTTCCGGAATGCTTCAGGGAGTACAGATCGGATTATGACAATTGTAGGAACAGATAATAATGAAAGAAAGCGAAACAGAAACAGTGAATGAGAAATTAAAAGGAAGCATGACAATAGAGATGACTCTCTTAATGCCTTTCATACTTGGGAGCTTTATCTTTATAATTTTTTCAGGATTTATATTACATGATAAATGTATTGTAAATAAAGCCTGTATGTCGGCAGCGCTCCGGGGAAGTGAAGAGACGGAACCCGGTAAGGCACTGGATAAGGCAAACGAAGCCATATCCGAGGTGCTGCCGGGTCGCCTCATAGGCAAATGGGATTACAGTACCCAGATAGATGTAGGAGAGGATGCTGTAAGAGTAAGCTTTAAGGGCGATACCGGGATGGGCGGAGGGCTTATCCGAAAGCTTATAAGCTCCGGAACAACAGGACACAATTACGAATGTGAAAGTTACAGACTTAATGAAGCTGAATACATAAGAACAAAAAGGAAATCGGGTGTGGGATATTGTTTGTAGAAAAATATGATAACGGAATTAACGGAAACTATCTTACATTGGAAAACGAGCAGGCGGTGAATGCCGGATACAAATCAAGGATGCTTGTAGAAAACCCGGTGAATGCTTTTCTGAAGACCGGGATAGTGCATACGGACGGGAAGGAACAGTATGTTTATGACATAACTTCCAAGACAAGTATTTACAGTCTCTATGAGCATACTGAAATGGACAGACGTTTTATCGGCGCTTTCATAAGTGCGGTAGCATGTGGTCTTGAAGCATGTGATGAATACCTTCTGCCCGCTGAACATTTATTGTTTGATCCGAAGCATATATATGTGGATCAGAGTAATGACCGTATTCTTTTTTGTTACTATCCGGGTTCATATACTACGCTTACAGATGGAATGAATTCGCTTGCAGAGTACATTCTTGAAAGAGCCGATCATACCGATAAGGCTGCAACGACTCTGGCATATGATCTGTATAAACAGGTTGTGAACGAAGATTATACATTGCGTGAGCTGCTTTCGCGAAATGAGAAGACAGAAGCGGCAAAAGATGATGCAGACCGGGAAGAAGACAGCTTTCTTATAGAGGATATAAATGATCTCTATCTTCCGGATGAGGATGATATGCCTGTGATTCCCATTCAGGGTAAGGTAATAATGAGTGTCTGTTCAGCCCTTCTTCTGATCATAACTGGAACCATCCTTACATCAGTCATATACGGTAATGAAGCACTGACTGCTCTTCTTGCCATGACTGAGATGAGGGTATTAACTGCCATAACATGTGCCGTCTGTATTATTATGCCTGTATTTATCATCATAAAATGGTACAGTGAGGTAAGAAGATTTAAGAAGCTGCTTAATGAAGCAGAGGATGACAGGGATGATATTTATATGTATCTGTCAGACGACGAACAGACCAAAGCTACGGGGCGGTTGGGCTTTGATCGGACAAATACGGTATTATTATCTCAGGATAATGATACGGCTACGGAAGACGGGCATATAGGCAATACGGTCAGACTGTCAGACGATTCGAAGCAGGAAAGTGATAACGGAATTGGCACACGTGGAATGATACACAGACTGGTCCAGTTTTCACAACAGGGGCTTAATGAGCTTAAAATAGACAGGCTTCCTTATACAATAGGGAAGAAAAGAGGTATCTGTGACGGAATAATAGAATCCGATGCCGTCAGCAGGATACATGCAAGACTGGTGTTCGAAGGAGGAGAGTATTATATGTCCGATCTAAACAGTACAAACGGAACCTTCGTGAACGGCAGCAGGCTTGAATCCGGTGATAAGATAAGACTGAATATAAACGATGAGATAAGCTTCGGAAAGGAATTGTATTATTTCAGATAGAAGAAAAATGTGTTATACTTTAATTTATACAGGTTTTTTAGAGCATTAAGGAGAGTATAACGCATGAAGAT
This sequence comes from Lachnospiraceae bacterium, assembly GCA_024691125.1. Classification (GTDB taxonomy): domain Bacteria; phylum Bacillota; class Clostridia; order Lachnospirales; family Lachnospiraceae; genus UBA2868. The sequence goes on from JAILNV010000232.1 coordinate 5,081, forward strand.
CAATATTTATTACGGAGGAAGAGGAATAATCGATGATCCGACGTTGTTTGTATTGGGCAAGCTCCAGGAGGTGCTCGATGAGCTTAATGTCAAGGTTGAGAGATTTAACCTCTATGAACTTAAGAACACGATAACGACTCTGCCTGCATCAATAAATGATTCAGACGGCATAATATTGGCAACGACGGTTGAATGGTTCGGAATAGGCGGATACATGCAGCAGTTTCTTGATGCCTGCTGGCTATACGGAAACAAGGAGAAATTCGAAACCACATATATGTGCCCCGTTGTAATGTCCACAGCTCCGGGTGAGAGGGAGGCAATGACAGATCTTACGCTTGCATGGGAGCTGCTTGGAGGCCTGCCGTGTACCGGATTGTGCGGATATGTTGAGGATCTCGTTTCCTTTGAACTTAATCAGGATTATCTGAGTATAATAGAAAAGAAAGCAGAGAACCTGTATCGTACGATATCACAGAAGTTCAAGTCATTACCTGCCAGCAATAAGGCAGTTAACAAGATAAGCGGAGGAAACCGGAACATACCGCTTACGCCACAGGAATCGGAACAGCTGTCCAAATATGCGGCAGATGAAAGCTACGTACAGAAGCAGAGAGAAGATATAGAAGAACTGGCAAATCTGTTCCGTGGTAAGATGGAGCACAGGGGTATTGATGACAATACGCTTTATATTGCGGATTTTAGGGAGAAGTTTAAGCCTCTCGCAGGTGCAAACGGCGTATACAAATTCATGATAAAGGAAAAGAAGAAGTCTCTTATTCTTGACATACAGGGTTCGGAACTTAACTGTTACTACGGTAATTATGACGATCCGGAGGTTCTGTGTAAGGTTACTGATGATGTACTTAACCGGATTGTTGCGGGACAGATGAGCTTCCAGAGAGCTTTTATGTCAGGAGATATGCAGGTTAAGGGAGACTTCAGAAGGCTTAGGATGCTTGACCAGATGTTTGCATTTTCAAACGAAACGAATGGATAGGAGAAAGGGGAAAAGAAATGAAAGATGATTGTATTTTTTGCAAGCTTGCAAACGGTGTGTTTGAAACCAATAAGATTTATGAGGATGAGGATTTTACCGTAATCCTTGATGCGGCGCCGGCAACGAAGGGTCATGCGCTGATACTTCCCAAGGAGCATTATGCGAATATCTATGAGCTTGATGATGAGATTGCAGGCAAGGCATTAAAGCTGGCTAAGAAGCTGGCAACTCATATGACCGATAAGCTCGGCTGTGATGGCTTCAATATTATACAGAACAACGGTGAGTCGGCAGGACAGACGGTATTTCATTTCCACATACATCTGATCCCCAGATATAAAGATGACGGGGCAATACTTCAGTGGAAGCCGACATCACCTGACGCCGATGAACAGAAAGAACTATGCAAGCTGCTCTCTTTATAGAGCATAAGAAAGCCATTGAAGTCTTATGATTATATAAAAATACCTGTCTCCCTGATCAAGAGAATTCCATAATCAGGGAGATAATTGTATTTATGGCATCATTCTGGCTGCTCTCAGTCATCGATTTAATATACATATTCCTGTTTTCATACAGTTCATCTATCATCTTAAGCAGGAGCTCATCCGTCAGGACGTCTTCCGTAAGAACCATGGAATAACCCTGTTTCTTGAAGGATTCGGCATTGAGGAGCTGATCTCCCCGGCTGCTGCCTGACGGAAGCGGAATGAGGAGGTTGGGCTTCTTAAGTGCAAGAAGTTCACAGATGGCATTCGCACCTGCGCGGGATATAACGACATCTGCCAGTGCAAACAGATCCTTTAGTTCATCCTTTATATATTCGTATTGGCAGTAACCGGGCGTATTGTTAAGTGAGGAATCACCCTTGCCCTTGCCGGTAAGATGGATCACATTATATTTTTTAAGGAGTGTGGGAAGTATATTTCGAATAGCCCTGTTTACATTGGCGGCACCAAGAGATCCGCCTATTACCATGATGACAGGCTTGTCTTCGGTTAATCCCGTGAATTGTTTCCCGGCTAAAGGATCACCTTCAAGCAGCTCTTTTCTTATGGGAGATCCTGACAGAACGGCTTTATCTTTTGGAAGAAGATTTAATGTTTCCGGAAAGTTGCAGCATATTTTATTTGCGGATCGGAAACACAGCTTATTGGCCAGCCCGGGGGTCATATCCGATTCATGGATGATCGCGGGAACATGATTTCTTCCTGCCGCTATTACGACCGGTACAGATACAAAACCGCCCTTTGAGAATATGACATCGGGTTTCAGCTCGCGGATCAGTCTGTTTGCCTGTGAGAACCCCTTAAGAACTCTGAACGGATCTGTAAAATTCTGAAGGGAAAAATATCTTCTCAGCTTGCCTGATGCGATCCCGTGATATGGGATACCGATATCCTCCATAAGTGATTTCTCTATGCCTTCATATGATCCGATATATTGAATGTCGTACCCTGACTCCTTAAGAGTGGGGATGAGAGCTATATTCGGTGTAACATGCCCGGCAGTTCCGCCACCGGTAAGTATTATTCTTTTCATAATATTCCTTTCCTGACAGTCTTTTGTCATGAGGCTGCGGATTCCTTATGACCCTGTTCTGTTTTACACTACCCTGTCTTTATACTATGTAATCTTGTTTAGGGGAAGTTTTTGACCATAGAATCATACCATAATCATGGCAATAAAGCCATATTCCTTTCAGTTTCTGTCGTTGTAATAAAAGAAGTGTTTTGTTATACTGTAAACGGGTATGTCCATTTTTCATGAAAGATTATATAGGTGATACATGTATCAGTTTGTCATAAGTGTTCTGTATTTTACAATAGCGGGATTGTTCGCTGTATGCTGGTTTGCTTTAAGGAAATGGAAAAGCAGGCTTCACACATACCTTTTCTTCAGCTGTGTTGCCAATCTGGTATATGACACAGGCTGTCTTCTCGAGCTTCATTCCCATAGTCAGGAAACATATGTTACAGCGCTGAAAATGGCATATCTTGGCAGGATATGGATAGGTCTGTCACTCTTTCTGTTCCTTGTTGAGCTCTGCGATGTCAAATTCCCGGAGAGCTTAAGAACCGTAGCTGCGGTAATTCATATAGGTATATATGCCACAATCCTGAATCTTGAAAGCAACGATCTTTATTATAATTATATGGAATTCGTAATGGACGGAGATTTTCCCAAGCTTCTGCACACGGGGGGACCTCTTTATTATGTTTTGACCGCTCTTAACCTTTTCTATACTGTGGGCGGAATGTATATGATAACAAGGTCTTTTATACGTGAGAAGAACTCAATTGCCAAGAAACGATACTTTATGATGACTATAGCAATCTATTCTTTGGGCGTAACATATGTTATCTATTTCTTTAAGCTGATACCGCTTGCCCGCAAGATCGATGTAATGATAATCGGATTTGCCATCTGTACGGTCTTTATGCTCGTTGCGATCATCAGATACAGAATGCTCGATATTAAGAGTGCCGCACAGAGCTATGTTGTGGATGAGCTGTCCGAAGAGATCATATTTGCGGATGCTGACGGAATGATCACCTATTTTAATAAGCCGGCACAGAAGCTGTTTGAAGAAACAGGCGCAGGCAGGTGTGAAGAGGATTGCGCAATGGAGCTGATAGATAGCTTTAAAAACGCGATCGAAGAAGGTAAGCCACTGAGACTAAACGGTAAAATATATACACCCAGAGCTAATCGTCTTGCTGAAAATGGAAACATTGTGGGTACGCTGTATACACTTTCCGATGACAGTGAGCATTACCGTTATATGGAAGAACTAAAAGAGCAGAAACAGATAGCCGATGAAGCAAACGCGGCAAAATCACAATTCCTTGCGAACATGTCCCATGAGATACGTACCCCCATAAATGCAGTGCTTGGTTTCAATGAGCTTATAATCAGAGAATGTACGGAAGCGGGAGAATCTGCCCAAGCAGGCAGATCCTTTGAAAATATAAGGATGTACGCCGGCAATATCCAGAGTGCGGGCGGAAACCTGCTGTCCATAATCAATGATATACTTGATCTGTCCAAAATAGAGGCAGGCAGGATGGATATTGTGGATGCGCCATATACTCTTACAGACCTCCTTAATGATGTGAGTAACATGGTGTTCTTTAAAGCAAAGGAAAAGGGTCTGGAATTTACGGCAGATGTGGATGAGACTCTGCCGGATAAGCTATACGGAGATAAGGCAAGAGTGCGTCAGGTGATCACAAATATCCTGTCAAATGCAGTAAAGTATACAGATAGGGGCAGTGTACGTATAAAGGTTCGTGGAAGGGCAGAAGGCGGAATGGAGCCGGGGCAGATGCTTCGACTTTCGATAGAAATAAAGGATACCGGCATAGGTATGCGCCATGAGGAAATGGATAAGCTCTTTACCAAGTTCCAGAGACTGGATCTGTCGCATAACAGTACGATAGAGGGAACAGGCCTCGGGCTTGCGATCTCTCATCAGCTTATGACAATGATGGGCGGAACGATAGAGGTAGAAAGTGAATATGGAAGCGGATCTGTCTTTAGGATAGAGCTTCCTCAGAAGATAGTTTCAACACAGCCGGTAGGGGACTTCCGTGAAAGGTTTGAAAAGGATATTCTGTCTATAAAGGAATATAAAGAGGAATTCAGAGCACCTTCGGCGCACATTCTGGTCGTTGATGATACAAGAGTAAATCATAAGGTAGCAAAGGGCCTGTTGAAGAAAACGCTTATACAGATAGATATTGCAGAAAGCGGAGAGCAGGCGATAAACCTGGCCCGTGAGAATAAGTATGACCTTATACTTATGGATCAGAGAATGCCTCAGATGGACGGGACCGAGGCGCTTATGCATATAAGAGAGCAGAAAGACGGCAGGAATGTCACAACGCCTGTCATCTGTCTGACGGCCGATGCAATAATCGGAGCAAAGGAGCGGTATATGGCCGAAGGCTTTACTGATTATCTGGCAAAGCCGATAAACAGCCATGAGCTGGAACAGACGCTGATCAAATATCTTCCCAAAGATAAAATAATAAGCTGTTAACTTTAACTGTCTGATAAAAGGATTCCTATAAAATAATTTTCGGAGAGCACCATGGCGGACTGGATAATCGTAGTTGATGATGATATATCGAACTTAAAAGTAGCAGGTAAAATATTAAGCAGCCATAATATGCGTGTGACGGCTCTTAATTCGGGGCAGGCACTTCTTGATTACGTACGTACGAACGGAGCTCCGGATATAATTCTGCTTGATATAAAAATGCATGTAATGAACGGATTTGATACGCTTGAAAAATACCGTATCTTAGAGGAGGAACTTGGTATTCCAAAAGTACCGGTAATATTCCTTACGGCAGATGATGACAGTACATCCGAAAGAAAAGGTTTTGATATGGGTGTTTCCGATTACATAAGGAAGCCCTTTGATCCTGATATCCTGGTCCGCAGAGTAGAAAATATAGTAAGCACCCACGGACAGATGGTTAAATTTGAAGAAGAGGCTACCATAGACAAGCTAACGGGTTTTCTTAACAAATCAACAGTAAATGACCGCATAAGCAGACATTGCATTCAGGAAGCGGGTTGTCTTATCATAATCGATCTTGATTCATTTAAGCTGGTAAATGATATATATGGCCACGAGACGGGCGATGAGGTACTTAAAGCCTTCACGCAGATAATGAAGGACAGTCTGCCGGAGGGTGGAACCTTCGGACGTATAGGAGGGGATGAATTCCTTATTTTCACTAATGCTGTAAGGGATGAAGAGAGACTGAAGGTATATTCGGAAACAATAAATAATGAGATGGTCAGAGCCGCCAACAGAATAATGGGCGAGAAGATGGGTATTCCGATAGGAGCATCTGTCGGAGCGGTCATGGTACCGGAGGCAGGCAGAGATTTCGCTGAGCTGTTCCATATTGCCGACCGTGTTCTTTACCATGTCAAGAATAACGGTAAGCATGGATATAAGCTGTACAGCACGGAAGGTGACCTGCGGGAAGATGATGTACCGGGAGATATGGATATTAAGACTCTGTCACATATTCTCGAGGAAAGAAGCATGCCTCAGAGTGCAATGTGGATGGGACGCGAGGCCTTCGGAAATATATACCGTTACATGATAAGATATATGGACCGCTACAGAGGTACAGCATACAAGCTCCTTTTTACAGCCCGTTTTGTCCACAGTCAGCTGCCGGCAGCTGAGAGGATGGAGATAATAGAGCATTTCAGAGAGCTCCTTCAGAATTCGTTAAGAAACAGTGATGTTATGATGCAGATAGGTGAGAATCATTTCTTTCTGCTGCTTCCCGAGATAACGGAATACAATGTGGAACGGGTTATAGACCGCATCAGAAAATCATGGTCGGCAGGTGATTACGGCAGACTCGTTGAGCTTTTGGTCGAATTGGGCAGCGTCGATACGGATCTTCACGAAAACCCATACAAAGAGGAGAAAAAGAATGACTGGGTAGTGGTGGTTGACGACGATCAGGCCAATCTTACTCTTGTCGGCAGGATATTGAGTAAGAATAATATGCGTGTAACGGCACTGAAATCAGGGCAGGCTCTGCTTGATTTTATGAAAGACAACGATCCGGATCTTGTCCTGCTTGATATAAAAATGCCCGAAATGAATGGTTTTGAGACTCTTGGATTATTAAGGGAGCAGGGTGGAGGAGCATTCAGAACACCTGTGATTTTTCTTACCGCCGATGAGGATGAGGAAACAGAGACAAAGGGATTAGCGCTTGGTGCAATGGATTTTATCAGGAAGCCAATAGTACCCGACAGCCTTATCCTGCGTGTAAAGCATACTCTTGAGCTCGTACTTTTGCAGAATCATCTTACGCAGGAGGTTGAGAGAAAGACTGAAGAGAATGAGAATCTGACACTTGATATAGTAAAAGCGCTGGCCGAGGCTATAGATGCCAAGGATACCTATACGAAAGGCCATTCGGGTAGGGTAGCCGAGTATTCGAGAGAGATTGCAAGAAGGTTCGGATATTCCGAACAGAAGCTTGATGAGATATATATGATGGGACTGCTTCATGACGTAGGTAAGATAGGAGTTCCCGATGCCGTGATAAATAAGCCGGCAAAGCTTACAGATGCGGAATTTGAACTTATTAAGGCTCATCCTGTTAAGGGAGCCAAGATACTTGAGAATATTAAAGATATGCCTAAGCTTGCGGATGGAGCCAGATGGCATCATGAAAGGTATGGGGGAGGCGGTTATCCCGACGGACTTAAAGGAGATGAGATACCGGAGGTGGCAAGGATAATAGCCGTTGCGGATTCCTATGATGCGATGACAAGCCGCAGAAGCTACAGAGACCCGTTGCCGCAGGGCTTTGTAAGGAACGAGATACTGCAAGGGAGCGGAACGCAGTTTGATCCGAGATTTGCGGATATTATGATCTCAATGATTGATGAGGACAAGGATTTCGATATGAGGGAGAAATAGAATGGGAGAACAAAATATAGAGAAAAATGAACTGTTTAATACTTCACATATCATGATCCTTCTGGCTTACACCATCTTTTCGGTCATTCTGATAGGTGAATCATTGCTTATGTCATGGGAGAAATGGGCACTTGTTGTGATATGTGCCGCTCTTATGGCAAGCTGGACCATGCATATCAGGCAAATGCTTAAACCTCGTGAAAGACTATGGATATATTCCCTGCTGATGATGGGAACTTTTTTTTTCTACGGGATACATGAGACGAGCACCTATGACCTTGCCGTGATAATGTCGGCTGTGATAATACTTTATACGATGACAGGTATCAAGAAGCTTATCAATCTGTGTATAATAACCTACTATCTGACGATGGCATATGAGATCATCTTAATGGTACGTGGCGGAACAAAGCTTGATGCACTTATTATAAGCCGTACGATCATGCATCTTATCGTAATCTTTATGACAGGATGGTTTGCAGGTACCATTATAGACAGATGGGGTCAGGTGCTTGATGAATCCATGAAGGAGATTGATTTTCTTAAGGAAGCCACCAAAAGACTGGATGATTTTCTGGCAAATGTATCTCATGAGATACGTACACCGGTTAATGCGGTAGTAGGGCTTTCAGGCGTATGCATTGAGAAAGCAGAGAACAGTGAACTGGTTTCCGAGCTTAAGGCAATTCAGGATGCCGGTAAGAGGGTCGGAGAGCAGATCAGCGACATTCTGGATTATTCGGAGATAGACAGGAATATCCTTGTCAGGAATGATGAGGATTACATGCTGGCTTCCGTGCTGTATGATCTGGTAATGCAGCTTCGTCCATACAAACACCCTGATATAGAGCTGATCATAGATGTGGATCCGGCGATACCGGCTATTATGCATTCGGATGTCAACAAGATTAAGAAGATATTGTGGCATCTTATAATGAACGGGCTTAAATATACCGTAAATGGGGGAGTATATGTCAGGATCTCGGCTACCGAGCAGTCCTATGGTATCAACCTGTGCATTGAAGTTACCGATACGGGTATAGGAATGAATGAGGAAGAACTTGAACGTATGAAGGAAAGGTTCTACCAGGCCGATTCGGGACGCACAAGGATGGGAGGTGGTCTGGGTCTCGGTATCCCTATAGTAAGCGGATTCGTTATGTCGCTGGGTGGCTTCCTGACTGTTCATTCCAAACCGGGCGAGGGTACTACAGTAAGGGTATCTGTTCCGCAGAAAGTCATAGATCCTGCTGGATGTATGTCATTGCTTCGCAGGGAGAGCCTGTGTCTTGGAGCATATCTGAATTTCGATAAATATCCGGATCCACATGTACGGGAATACTATAACAGAATGGTAAGCAATATAGTACATGGTCTGAATGTGCAGATGCACAGGGTGGATAATATAGAGAATCTGAAAAGGCTGACAGGATCCGTGAGGCTTACACATCTTTTTGTGGCTGCTGAAGAATACGAGAGCGATCCTTCCTATATAGAAAAGCTTACAGGTGAAATGACAGTTATAGTCGTGGCAGATGATGATCTGGCTCTGCCGGAAGGTTCTCGCGCGATCCTGATGGAGAAGCCATTTTACTGCTTCCCTGTAACTACTATCCTTAACATGGAGCCGGGTTATGAACAGGATAATATCAGGATGAGGTGTATAGGACTCAAAGCGCTGGTTGTTGATGATGAACCCATGAACCTGACAGTGGCCAAAGGGATCTTTCGGAATTATGGCATGGAGGTTACAACGGTGCTTTCGGGACAGGCTGCCATCGATATATGCAGAAATGAACATTTTGATATCGTGTTTATGGATCATATGATGCCCGGAATGGACGGTATTGAGGCCATGAAAGCAATCAGAGCTGACAGGCATGGCGGGACGGGAGATATGCCGATCATAGCACTGACGGCCAATGCCGTCAGCACGGCAAAGGAGATGTTTATTTCAGTAGGTTTTGACGGGTTTGTCAGCAAGCCTGTTGAGATCATTGAGCTCGAGAGAGTATTAAAGAGAGTACTTCCCAAATCTGCAATAACATATGAGAGTGTTTCAAAAACCGCTCACAGGGTTACAGGTGATAGTGCCGGCTTACAAACGGGAAATACGGATGAAAACAGCAGTACATCTTTCATATCCGATGTCGGGATCGATATGGAAGCGGGTCTTAGATATTCCCAGAATGACCGGGAGTTGTACGAGACTATTCTTAAACAGTTTGTAACCGAAGCTCCGGATAAGAAAAAGAAGATTACGGATTCATATAGAAAGGAAGACTATAAGGATTATGAGATATATGTACACGCTCTTAAGAGTACTTCCAGGATGATCGGTGCATCCTTACTCTCTGAAAGGGCAAAGGAGCTGGAAGATAAGGCAAAGAAGGGTGGAACCGGGATCACGGAACAAATGCATAACGAAATGATGGCATTATATAATAAAACAGTTGATGCTATCGCCGGATGGCTGAATCCCGAAGATACTGAAGAAGTTACAGCACCATGTGTTATCGAATTTGAACCGGCTCCCTTTGTTATGGAATTTGAGCCTGGATCCGGTGAAGAAGATACTTACGATCCAATCCCGGATACCGGATATGGGAAAGAGGCAGCAGGAGCGGAAGGAGGTAAGAAATGATTAAGCTTATCAAGAAGGGTATAGAGCATCTTACGGGAGATGAGCTTGACTTCAGGGATCGCCAGTTCATACTTCTGACCGTTATGGTACAGATAGCATTAATGTGTGTTTTTGCTGCGGATATCATCCTTGGTGAGAATATTGTTGAAATAATTGTATTGGGAGTCTCGGCTGTTTTCTTCCCTTTGCTGTTCATTATCCTGTTTAAGCTGAAAAAACTGGATCTGTGCAGGATAATTATTGCTCTTAATGCCATCTTTGTTATCCTTCCCGTCTGTTTCTTTTATGGAGGAGGTACGAGAGGAGGCTCACTTATCTGGTTTTCTCTTACATTCTTTTATGTGGGAATGATACTCAGCGGTAAATGGCGTGCCATAATGCTGTCAATAATTTCGCTAACAGCAGTTATTGAATGCTATATGGGTTTCAGACATTCGTCTATGGTATTCCCGCATTCATCTAAAATGGCTGTGTTGGATACCCTGGTTTCCGTGATCATAGTGGGTCTTGTTATCTATATAATGACATCCTTTCAGAATCTTCTGTTCATTAATGAGAATAAGAAGGCAAGGATGGAAGCGGAGAAGGTAGAAGAGATGAGCAGAGCCCAGAACCGCTTCTTCTCAAACATGAGTCACGAAATACGCACTCCGATAAATACCATAATAGGCTTTAACGAGATGATACTCAGGGAGGATATTTCGGATGAAGTGGCGGAGGATGCAGCCAATATAGAGGCGGCCGGAAAGATCCTTCTTCATCTTATAAACGATATACTTGATATGTCCAAGATCCAGTCCGGACAGATGGAACTGGCAAAGGCAGCGTATAATCCGGGGGACATGCTTTCTGAGATAGTGGCAATGATGTGGATGAGGGCAAGGGATAAGGAGCTGGATTTTCATGTTAATGTTTCTCCGGATATTCCCTCGGAGCTTATCGGTGATGAGGTAAGGATCAAGCAGATACTTATCAATATTGTAAATAACGCCATAAAGTATACAAGGGAAGGCTCCGTAACCCTGACCGTTCAGTGCGGTGAAAGAAATGGGGATTCCATGAATATAATATATACTGTATCTGATACCGGAATCGGAATAAGAAAGGAAAGTCTTCCACATCTGTTTAATGCTTTTAGAAGAGTTGACGAAGATAACAACCGTTATATAGAGGGTACAGGCCTTGGATTGTCCATAGTCAAACAGCTGGTAGATCTGATGGGTGGCCGTATCACGGTTAACAGTATCTATACTCAGGGTTCAACCTTTATTGTGGAGATACCACAGGATGTATCCGGAAACTCCGTAATAGGTGAGCTGGATATGGCAAACAGGAATATACTCAGCGGAAGAGAGGCGTACAGACAGAAGTTTGAAGCACCATCAGCAAGGCTTTTGGTGGTGGATGATAATGAATCCAATCTGCTTGTGGCAAGAAAGCTTCTGCGTGCCACACAGATACAGATAGATACGGCATCGAGTGGCAGGGAAGCGTTGGAACTCACATTAAATAACAAATATAATGTAATATTTATGGATCATCTGATGCCTGAAATGGATGGTATTGAGTGCTTAAGAAATATAAGAGCTCAGGCTGGAGGCAAATGCAGAGAAACGGCAATAGTTGCCCTTACAGCAAATGCAGGAGAGGAAAACCGGCAGCTATACAGGAAGGAAGGCTTTGATTCTTATATAGAGAAGCCTGTGAGTGGAAATATATTAGAAAGAGAGCTGTACCGTCTTCTTCCGAAGGAACTGGTACATAAAATCGGTGAGGAAGAGGAAATAACAGAAGAGAGTATGTCATGGATGGAGACCCGTGAACGCAAGAGGACGATCGCTGTCACAACCGAGAGTGTAGCAGATCTTCCGCAGGAGATGCTTGATAAGTACGGAATTTCGATTATTGAGCATAAGGTTGTGACGGAGGAAGGTATATTCAGGGATGGAGCCGAGATAGAAACAGACGGTCTGTTAAGTTATATGGAAGAACCTGATCATAAGGTTTCAACGTTGTCGCCGGATGTTGCGGATCATGAAAGCTTCTTTGCAAACGGCCTTGTATCGGCCAATAATATAATACATATAGCAATCTCTGCAGATATAAAAAACAGTGGATATCCGCACGCACTGGAAGCAGCCCGTTCATTTGGCAATGTAACTGTTATTGACAGCAGGCATCTGTCGTCCGGACAGGGTCTTGTCGTGCTTAAGGCATGTGCTCTTGTGGAAGAAGGAAAGTCACCGAATGATATAAAAGAGCTTCTTGATGAGAGCATAAAGAAGATACATACAAGCTTTATTGTAAATAATCTTGATTTTCTCTCTCGGGCAGGGCAGGTAAGTCACAGACTTGCCAATCTGATGAATGTTCTTATGATAAGACCGGTGCTTGTTATGAAGAAAGGCAGGCTCAAGGTTGGTAAATTCTATCTGGGAGCCAGGGAAAGAGTCTGGAAGAGATATATTGATTCGGTTTTGGTACCGAATGGCAATATTGACAGGAGTATCCTGTTTGTAACATATGTGGGGCTCACCAAGCGGGATAAAGAGCTGATAAGATCATACATTGATGAGAGAATGAAGTTCGATAAGATATATTTCCAAAAAACAACCCCCGCCATAGCTGTTAACTGTGGCGAGGGAACCTTTGGGCTTCTGTATACCGAAGCATGATAAAATGTGTTTCTTCCTTAATCTTACGGCATTATTTGAAATATCTGTCGAGTAATCCCTTAAGAGCTTTGCCATGCCTTGCTTCATCCCTGGCCATTTCATGGACGGTGTCATGGATCGCATCGAGATTATTCTTCTTTGCGCATGCCGCAAGATCGAATTTACCCTGTGTTGCGCCGAACTCGCAGTCGACACGCCATGCAAGGTTATCCTTGGTGGTAGCCTTCATGTTTGGTTCCAGATCCTCACCGAGGAGCTCTGCAAACTTAGCTGCATGTTCTGCCTCTTCATAAGCAGCCTTTTCCCAGTAAAGGCCTACTTCGGGATATCCCTCGCGATGGGCAATACGAGCCATGCAAAGATACATGCCTACTTCTGAACATTCACCGTTGAAATTAGCCTTAAGCTGTTCGAAGATATATTTCTTGTCTTCGTCTGTTATATCGGGATTGTTTTTAACTGTCTTTGCATAGATTCCGTATTCATGCTCAGCAGCCAGTTTCATCTCACCTTCAACGGCTTTGAATTTATCAGCTCCGACACCACATACAGGACACTTCTCGGGAGGAGTGTCGCCCTCATAAACATATCCACATACCTGACATACGTACTTCATAATAGTTCTCCTTTCATCGTGTGTTTTGAAGATATACTTATATTGTATATAAAATTAATGGTAAGTCAAATCATTTTATGAAAATATTAACAATAACACAAGAAATTAATAAACACTTTCAACAAAAGCAATACTTGCAAATGTCAAGTATAGAAATCTATAATGAAATAAGAGATCCGGAAATGTAAGATTAAAACAGAGTGCGTAAAGAGACATAAAATCGCAATTGAAAGAAGATGAACTGATTAACACCGGAAAAAATCAGGCAGAACAGAGCAGAGAAGAAAAAAATATCAAAGGGACAGGGGCTTATGAAAGGGAAAGAACAGGATATCAGAAAACGGGTATTTAATATAGTAGAAATAGGAAGCGGCGGGGATATTGCGAGCATTGTTTTTGACAGATTTATAATGGTCGTAATCTTTGTAAACCTGTTCGTTACGGTGGCGCAGACATTTGAGGAGATGAAATCATATATGCCACTGTTGAACGCTGCTGAGCTTATAACGATACTGATATTTGTTGTGGAGTATATACTCAGAGTATGGACAGCGGATTATCTGTATCCGGAAGAGAACAGTAAATGGAAGGGAAGATTAAGGTTCATGCTCTCGATATACGGGCTCATAGATCTGTTTGTCATAATACCATACTTCCTTCCGTTCCTCATTCCGGAAGGTGCCGTAGCCTTCAGGATGTTCAGAGTAATAAGAATACTACGGTTATTTAGAATTAATTCAAGGTATGACGCCTTTAATGTAATTGCATCGATACTTATAGAGAAAAAAAATCAGCTGATATCTTCAATGGCCATGATTTTGATACTTATGCTTGCATCTTCACTGTGTATGTACAGTCTGGAACACGATGCACAGCCCGATCAGTTCAAAAATGCCTTCTCTGGAATATGGTGGTCGGTGTCAACACTGCTTACGGTAGGTTACGGAGACATATATCCGGTCACTGCGGCCGGTAGAATAATGGCTATTATTATAGCCTTCCTGGGAGTCGGTATGGTGGCTGTTCCGACAGGTATAATATCAGCCGGATTCGTTGAACAGTATACTGAAATGAAGATCATGGGAGAGCCGCTTGAAGACAGCGGGCTTAAATATGTAACATCAAGAATTAAAAAGGACAGTGGATGGGTAGGCCTGAGGATAAAAGAAATCCATTTCATGCCGGATATGGTTCCACTTATGGTGGTGAGAGAAAAAGAGAAGATGGCTGCTGATCCGGAGCTTGAGCTTATGGAAGATGATCTTGTGATCATAGCTGTGAACTCACTTAACTGAGTAAAGAATGTACGACTGGCGGTAGTATTTAATATAATTCCCTGATAAAGAAATCAGTATTTATCTGTGATACAACGTTTATATCTTTATAAATGCGGGTTTTTCAAATCAATAAAATTAAATAAGGAGTAAATAATTTTTGACTGTAAAGTAATAAAGAACAAATAGATGAATTCAATAAGATGGATAAAAATGGAAAGGGAACGACTTATCCACATCGAATATGTATTCGATGTGGATAATATTACTATAAAGCATGATTTAAACATAGGCTAAATAAAGGATGCCAGATTGGATATCCAGGGATATTTAATCGGGCATCTTTCGCCTTATAAAGGAGGCTCTTCCATATGAATCATACTCTTTTACATACTCATAACGGCATGCGTTATTTGTTGATCGTCCGGGTATGTTTTCTGATCTGTCAGATGGGATTTTTGAAGATGAAACGGTCTGATTTTTTTTGTCTGAAGATGCTTCAGGGACAAGAGTACTATCAAACTTGTCAATGACATACTTAATCTTTTCGATACTTAGTGACTCACAATCCAAGTGTTTTTTTATAGCCTCCGGAGAGTATCCTTTCAGGTAAAGATGCCTTATTGAATCACCATATGCAGCATCAAATGCAAAGTCAGACAATGCTTTTTTAAAGTAACTATCGTTATCAATCATATGTCCTTCTGTACCCTATCTTGTTTGCATATTCCATACATGCTATACTTCTATATAGTATTATACATTATATATAAGCTTTATTACAGATATCCTGCCGATGCTTTGATAATTATATAGAAGGCATGAAAAATGTTTAATAAATACAAGAATCTTTTTAAATATCTGATAAGAGAAGAGCTGGAGATGCAGCACCGTCTTATGAATATAATACTGACTGTAGGGACTGTGGCTCTTTTGGTATGTATAGTTTTTGATTTTGTAATCGGAACAGGATCAAGAACATTCTGGATAATGCTTTTGCTCATTGCTTCGTTCATATTTTCACTCTATGTTGCCAATGTCAGAAACAAGCCGAATGCTGCAGGAGTGATCCTGGGAGTTGTTGCCAGTTACTTCCTAATGCCGGTACTGTATTTTACAGAAGGCGGCAAAGAATCCGCCATGCCTATGTGGCTTATGCTGTCTGCTCTGTTTATCTGGCTTATTGTGCGTGGATGGCCCTGTATCATTATTTATATAGGTGATATCGTTATTTACAGTACTCTTCTTATGATAGAGTATTATCATCCCGAGCTGGTTATGCCGATGCCCGATAAAAAGGCCGAATATGTAGATTATATTTTCGCAATTGCGAGCATAGTATTGATCTTCGGCGTAATATATAAGTTTCAGAGCCGGATATATGAGAGAAAGAAGAAAGAGCTGGAGGTAAAGGAACAGGAGCTTATTGAGCTTAATACCAGTCTTGAAGCAGCCAATGAAGCCAAATCGGATTTCCTTGCAAGAATGTCACATGAAATAAGGACACCGATAAATGCGGTCATTGGCATGGATGAAATGATCCTTCGTGAGAGTAGTGAAAGAAATGTGCTTGATTATGCGACGAATATCGAGAACGCTTCCCAAACCCTGCTTTCACTTATAAATGATATCCTTGATTTTTCCAAGATAGAATCGGGACTCATGAAGATTATTCCGGAAGAATATGAGATATATACTCTTTTGGATTACTGCTACAGTCTTCTCAAGATACGGGCAGGAGACAAGGGACTGGTGCTTAATCTTGAATATGATAAGAACCTCCCTTCCAGGCTTATGGGAGATGAGCTGAGGATAAGGCAGATAATAACCAATCTGCTGACCAACGCTGTGAAGTACACTGATACAGGCTCTATTACCTTCAGAGTGAACAAGAGACGTAAAGGTGAGAAACTTATTGATCTCATAATAAGCGTTGAAGATACCGGAAGAGGCATATCAGAGGAAGGAATAGGTGCGATCTTTGATTCCTTCCAAAGAGCCGATGAAAAGAAAAACCGAAATATCGAGGGTACAGGCCTGGGTCTTGCGATCACGAAACAGCTGGTTGATCTTATGGGTGGATCGATAAGAGTTCACAGCAGATTAGGTGATGGATCCGAGTTTACCGTAACGATACCGCAGGAAATAGTATCGGATGAACCCCTCGGTAATCTTGATGATAAGCTTAACAGGAAGAAAACATCAGGAGAGAATTACAAGGAGGCATTCAAAGCGCCGAAAGCGCGGATCCTTATTGTTGATGATGTTGCGGTTAATCATAAGGTTATCAAACTCCTGCTTAAGACAACAGAGATACAGGTAAATACGGCAAACAGTGGTCCACAGTGCCTTGAAATGTATGAAAAGGAACATTATGATCTTATACTGCTGGATCATATGATGCCGGAAATGGACGGAATCGAGACTCTTAAAAGAATGGTTATGACTGATAAATATAATAAGGAAAGAACTCCTGTGGTCGCTCTTACGGCCAATGCCATCCAGGGTGCTGAAAAGGAGTACATCGATGCAGGTTTTACTGACTATCTTACAAAACCTGTCCAGGGAGCAGATCTTGAGAAAATGATACTTAAATATCTGCCGCCAGAGCTTGTCGAAGAACAATAGGAGTACTAAGATTTAGTAAACAGTTCAATGCAGTGTATTGCCTGACTGCAGCAGGATATGTGAAATGAGACCGGAGCATACAGGAATGATTCAGATGAGGAGGAAGTGACCTATGATAGCCTGCCCCAATTGCGGAGCAAATCTTAAGTTCAATCCAAAAACACAGACTATGTTGTGTGACTTCTGTGCGTCCGAATTCGATCCGAAGTTATTCGGACTGGATAAGGATGCAGAGGAGCAGACAATACCACAGCAGGAGTATGGTGATGGCTCTGAGCAGGAGGAGACTGCCGGAGAAGATTATGCTACAGACACCTATCAGGTAACCATATTTACCTGTCCCCAGTGCGGAGGTGAGCTCTTAAGCGTAGATGAGAATACGGCTGCGGCGTTCTGCAGCTTCTGCGGAGCATCTACTATTCTTTCATCAAGAATATCGAGGGACAGACGCCCCGAGTACATCATTCCCTTCTCAAAGACCAAGGAAGATTGTAAGGAAGCCTATCTTAAGCTTGTCAGGAAAGCACTGTTTCTCCCGAAAGAATATAAAAGTGCAGAGTATATCGACGGCTTCAGAGGAATATACATGCCTTACTGGTCTTATGATGTTGTTCAGGAGGGAAAGGTCAGATTAAAAGGAGAACGTTCACACAGATCGGGAGACTATATTATTACGGATCATTATGCTCTTACGGGAGAAATAGATGCAGCCTACGATGGACTTAGTTATGATGCGGCTTCTTCATTCTCTGACAGTATTAGTGAAGCACTCGCTCCGTTTGATGTTACCAAACGGGTACCGTTTGAACCCTCATACATGAGCGGATATTATGCGGATATAGCTGATGTAGACAAAAAGGTCTATGCCGAGGAGGCTTCGAACTTTGCATATGACAGATCCCTTGAGCGTATTAAGGAAGAAACAGCTGAGTTCCGCAAATATACGATAACCGAGGATAATCCTAAAGCCGCCATATCCTCGAACCCCGAAACACGGACAGCATTTTCATCAAAGACAATGAATGCACATTCGTCCATGTATCCGGTATGGTTCTTATCATACAGAAACGGAGACAGGGTAACCTATGCCACGGTAAACGGTCAGACAGGTAAGGTTGCTGCCGATCTGCCGGTCGATGTGACTAAATATCTTATCGGAACTGCGGTTCTTGCAGTTATAATTTTCATGTTTTTAAATATGTTCCTTGTGCTTACCCCCAAGGTGCTGCTTGGTACGGCAGTAGTTCTGACGGTGATGGAATTCATAATCAATATGCTGCAGAGAAGTACCATAGAGGATACGGTGAGGGGAGATAATGATAAAGGACTAAAACACATTATTAATAAGAAGAGACTCGCATCAGCCGACAGGAAAAAAGAAAACAGTGACGTACTTCCAAACCAGGTAAGAGTAGAAGAGGCAGAAATGGACGGTCTAGAGAAGATACTTCTGGCAACAGGTATCATAATGGTGATAGTAGAACTGTTAACACTGTTTCTGATACAGCCGGTACACGACATGCCATATTATGTGATGGTTATGATCAATGCGGTGATATTTATGTTTAACTTCCGTTATACATTCAATAATTATAATATCATGGCTACAAGGAGACTTCCCCAGTTTGACAGGAAAGGAGGCGATGACCGTGCGTAAAGAGAAAAGTATGATAAAAAGCCGTATTCTTTCTATAATAACATGCGTAATCGCTGTAATGACCCTGGTAACAGGAACTTTCCTGACAGAAGTCTCGGCCTCATCTGAGGTTCAGTACAGTATAGAAACCAGTGAAAAGGATTATATCTTCGCATATAATACAGAGAATTATAATGAGATAATCATTGATGATATGGCAGGTCTGTTCTCACAGGATGAGGAAAGACGTCTTATACCACGGATGGCTGACTGTTCATGGGGAGGTTCTGTATTCCTCGTCACAATAGATAATAACCCTTACGGGGATGCGGCTGATTATGCCGAGGCTTACTATGTGGATCGTATCGGAGGACAGAGCGGTGTGATATTCCTGGTCGATATGGCTACAAGAGAGCTTAAGTTCTACAGTGACGGTGAATATAAGTATGATCTTTCGGTTTCGATAATGAATATTATCGGTGATAATATTTACAAGATGGCTTCAAACGGTAACTACTATGACTGCGCAGAAGAAGCATTCATTGAGGTCTCGGATGTACTGGCAGGAAAAAGGATAGCAGCACCGATGAAATATGCTTCCAACGCCTGTCTTGCTATCCTGCTTGCACTTATAATCAATTACTTCATCGTAAGAATAGCATCAAGTATGAGCAAACCGTCCAACAGTGAGATAATGAGAGCCATAAATGTCCGATTCAGCTTTGTTAATCCCAATGTGAGGAAGACAACCACCACAAGGACATATTCACCGAGAAGTTCAAGCTCGGGAGGATCAGGCGGCGGTGGAGGCGGAGGTGGCGGCGGAGGCCATTCGGGCGGTCACTCCTTCTAAGGAGCTGTTCATAATTAAATTTGCAGATTTATGGTAAAGCAAAAATACCGGTGACAAAATGAGACAAAATTATAAGTTCACAATAAGCTATGACGGTACCAGATATCAGGGATGGGAACGTCAGCCTTCAACAGATATGACCATTCAGGGGAAGCTTGAGGCTGTATTGTCAAGGATGGCGGCATCTGCTGATACAGACGCAGCCAGTAACATTAAAACAGCCGAAGTCCGGAGCATAAAAACAGAAGAGGGTACGGACGCAGTAGAAGAAAATCCTGCAGTTATCAGAAAGAAGTATAACGAATCGGAAGATGTAGCGAATAAGGAAGAGATACCGGCTGCAGAAAGAAGGATAGAGGTCATAGGAGCCGGGAGAACTGATGCCGGTGTGCATGCAAGGTCAATGATCGCCAATGCCTTTATGGATGTCAGAATGGGACCCGATGAGATAAGAGATTATATGAACCGCTACCTGCCGGATGATATCTGCATTAAGGAGGTAAAGATAGCATCTGACCGGTTCCACAGCAGATATAATGCTACGGGAAAGACCTACAGATATACCTGTTTTACAGGTCCCATAAAGCCGGTATTTGACAGAAAATACGTATATTATATGGATGAAACACCGGACATTGACAGGATGAAAAGAGCGGCAGAGCTGCTTAAGGGAGAGCATGATTATAAGAGCTTCTGCTCCAATCCCAGGATGAAGAAATCAACTGTGAGAAAGGTGGACAGGATCGATATAGCCATGAAAGGTTCATATATAACCTTTACCTATCACGGAACAGGATTCCTTCAATATATGGTAAGGATCATGACAGGCACATTGCTTGAGGTGGGCTTGGGAAAGAGGGATCCGGAGAGCATGACAGAACTGCTTGAAGCTAAGGACAGAAGAATAGCCGGAGCTACTGCCCCGGCTATGGGTCTTACAATGATAAGCGTTGATTATGCATAATGATCCGGTTTACACCAGTACTGATTTAAGATAGTCCGTAAGTATACGGGCGGCTATTTCATGAGCCTTATATCCCGGGTGCTGCCTTGCGCCCACAGTATCTTTGTTGATGGCGGGAAGCATGATATACTGGATATTATTATCATGGGTCTCGGCCTTATAGCGGTTGATCGCATCTGAGATCACGAGAGACAGATCATATCCAAGCATTCCGTACATCCATACAATATGTGAGGAAGGATTGTCCTTACGTATCATTTTTATCAGATCTATGGCAGCCTTGATTATCCTCTTTTCATCCTCCGGAACAAGAGATCCGTCTTCGTTCTTCATAAGCTTCCATACATCACCGCTTTCCGGATCCGTGAATGAAGCTTCGTTAAATGCGGAAGCATCATTGGTTCCAAGGTTGATTATAACAGCATCGGGATTCCATGAAGCAAAATCATAAGGCTTGTCTGCTCCGTATTTCTTATTCTCATCTCCGAAAGCCAGACCGCACTGCTGCTCATAATACTTCCTTATAACATGCCTTCTGTCATTATCCCATCCTGAGAATACGCCCCATCCGCCCTGTGAAATGACATGGCTTTCGGCATTAAGCTCCTTACAGGTAAGATTTATATAGGTTCTTGAATAGCTCATGCAGTATGCTGCCCAGTCCTCATCCTCGGGCGCACCGTAGGTTCCTTCTCCTGAGGTGATGCTGTCGCCTATGAACTCAAGCTTTCTCTCATAATAGGGAGGTGCCATGAATGTTCCGTCTGTATGAAGCCCCTTTATTACTATCCTTGTTTTGGGATCCTCACTCATTGCCTGCAGCTCACGGTAGAACTTGACCCTTGTTGTTCTGCCTGACTGTATGCCTCTGTACAGGCATATGGTTTGTTCTCCCCTGTCTATCATGAAACGGCTCACCATGTCTCCATTGATTTCGATGGCTGCCCAGGGCTCCATAAAGTCATAATCAGCGTCAATATCCACCCAAAGCTCGGAACCGGTGGCATTCAGCTCGATGCCCTGACCGTTTGACATAAGCGGTATAACATCCAGACTACTGTCTATTCGTCCGTGAAGCTTTACATTATAAACATCATTGATATCGTAATAAATCAGATTGTCATTCATGCAGATACATCTCCTAACAAATTGTTCTTTTACAGATAAAATAAGGATTTTTGAATCATGAACATCAAAAATCATCTGTTGTTTATTATTTTACATGGTTTTTCCAATATATAAAAGCCCTTTTTTAAACTTTAAAGTCTCTGTTTATTTTTGGTCTTATATGATATGATAGTAAAACAGAACATATTTTTGCCAAAAGATGAAAAAAGGTTAATTAAGAGGTATCAAAATGTCGTTTGTCCATCTTCACAGCCATACGGAATATTCGCTCCTCGATGGCTCCAATAAGATAAAGGAATACGTGAACAGGGTTAAGGAGCTCGGAATGAATGCAGCTGCCATCACAGACCATGGCGTAATGTACGGAGTTATTGATTTCTACAGGGCAGCAAAGGATGCAGGGATCAAGCCGGTCATAGGCTGTGAGGTATATGTGGCACCCGGCAGCAGGTTTGATAAGGAAGCCTCTCATGGGGAAGACAGATACCATCATTTAATACTTCTTGCAGAGAATAACACAGGTTATGCAAACCTGTGCAAGATAGTAAGCAAGGGCTTTACGGAAGGATATTATTACAGGCCAAGAGTGGATATTGAGGTACTTAGGGAGTTTCACGAAGGCATCATATGCTGTTCAGCCTGCCTTGCGGGAGAGGTTCAGCGCTTCCTTGCCAAAGGTTTGTATGAGGAGGCTAAGGAGTCGGCACTTAAGCATCTTGAATGCTTCGGTGAGGGTAATTATTTTCTGGAACTTCAGGATCATGGGATACCGGCGCAGAGGAATGTCAATGCAGACCTTATGAGGATGAGCAGGGAGCTTAACATACCTCTCGTGGCTACCAATGATGTTCATTATACATATGCCGATGATGTGGAGAGTCACGATATCCTTCTGTGCATCCAGACGGGAAAGAAGGTTCAGGATAAGGACAGGCTCCGCTATGAGGGAGGTCAGTACTATGTAAAGTCGGAGGATGAGATGAGAGCGCTGTTCCCTTATGCCGGGGAGGCTCTTGACAACACTCAGAAGATTGCTGACAGATGCAATGTGGAAATAGAGTTCGGAACCTATAAGCTGCCTCATTATGATATTCCTGAGGGCTATACCTCCTTTGAGTATTTAAGAGAGCTCTGTTATAAAGGACTCGATGAACGCTATCCCGATCATGGCGGCGAGCTTAAGGAAAGGCTAGAGTATGAGCTTGATACGATAAACAGCATGGGCTTTGTGGATTACTTCCTTATTGTATGGGATTTTATAAATTATGCCAAGACACATGATGTTGCCGTGGGTCCGGGACGTGGTTCGGCAGCAGGCTCAATAGTATCCTACTGTCTTAAGATCACGGATATTGAACCCATAAGATATAACCTTCTTTTTGAACGATTCCTCAATCCCGAGCGTGTGACCATGCCTGATATAGATATTGACTTTGAACCTGAGGGAAGACAGAAGGTCATAGACTATGTTGTATCAAAATACGGCAAGGAGAAGGTGGTACAGATAGTTACCTTCGGTACCATGGGTGCCAAGGGAGTCATAAGAGACGTCGGAAGAGCCATGGATCTTCCTTATTCATACTGTGACACGCTTGCCAAGCTTGTACCGCCCGAGCTTGATATAACATTGAAGAAGGCTTTGGATTACGGTCAGGAGCTTAAGCAGATGTATGACAATGACGAGCAGGCAAGGAAGCTTATCGATATGTGCATGAGACTTGAAGGCCTTCCCAGAAATACGTCCATGCATGCAGCGGGTGTTGTTATCTGTCCCGAGGCGGCAGATGAATTTGTGCCGCTCTCAAGAGCAGCCGACGGCAAGATAACCACACAGTATGTTATGACTACACTTGAAGAGCTGGGACTTCTTAAGATGGACTTCCTGGGACTCAGGAACCTTACGGTTATAAAGGATGCATCCCGCCTGGCATCCGTAAAGGAGGGGCATAGTATAAATATGGCCACTCTTGATTATGATGACAAGGCTGTTTATGAATATATAGGAACAGGTAAGACTGATGGCATATTCCAGCTGGAGAGTGCGGGAATGAAGAGCTTTATGAAGGAACTTAAGCCCCGTTCGATGGAGGATGTCATAGCCGGCATTTCCCTATACAGACCCGGTCCCATGGATTTCATCCCTCAGTACATCAAAGGAAAGAACTCGCCGGATACAATAACATATGATTGTCCTCAGCTTAAGCCCATTCTTGAGCCGACCTACGGCTGTATAGTATATCAGGAACAGGTTATGCAGATAGTACGGGATCTTGGAGGATATACTCTTGGAAGAAGCGATCTTGTACGCCGTGCCATGAGTAAGAAGAAGCAGTCTGTCATGGAGAAGGAGAGGCATAACTTCGTTTACGGTAATAAGGAGGAGGGTGTTCCGGGCTGCATATCCAAAGGGATAGATGAAAAGGTGGCGGATCATATCTATGATGAGATGATGGATTTCGCCAAATATGCATTTAACAAATCACATGCGGCAGCTTACGCCTTCGTTGCCTATCAGACAGCGTGGCTTAAGAAATATTATCCTGTAGAATTCATGGCGGCATTAATGACAAGCGTTATTGATAATTTTAATAAGGTTGCTTTCTATGTGTATTCATGCAGATCCATGGGAATTAAGATACTGCCGCCCGATATTAATGAGGGAGTGGCAGGTTTCTCGGTGACAGACGGAAATATAAGATACGGACTTGCTTCAATAAAGGGCGTGGGCTGGCCGGTCATAGAGGCCATTGTGGCTAAGAGAGAGGAAGGAGGACCGTACAGGAACCTTAAGGATTTCATCGAGCGTCTGTCCGGTAAGGAAAGCAATAAGAGGACTATTGAAAGCTTTATCAAGGCAGGAGCGCTTGACTGTCTCCCCGGGACAAGAAAGCAGAAAATGTTGGTATATGTGCAGATAATAGACGGTATCTCCGTTGAGCGTAAGAATACAATGGAGGGACAGATGTCACTGTTTGACATGCTTCCCGATGATGAGAAGGAGGAATATGAGCTTAAATATCCAAATGTAGGCGAATATCCCAAGGATGAACTGCTTGGATACGAGAAGGAGGTGCTCGGCATCTATGTAAGCGGCCATCCTCTGGAGGCCGATGAAGCTATGTGGAAGCGGATGGTAAGCCATAAGACGGGTGATTTTGTCCTTGATGAGGAATCAGGGACTGTTAAGGTTAATGATAGGGAAAGAGTTGTGGTCGGCGGCCTTGTGGAGAGTAAGACCATTAAGTACACAAGGAAGGGTGAGGCCATGGCCTTTATAAACCTTGAAGATCTGCTTGGTACGGTGGAGGTCATCATATGGCCAAGTGATTATGAGAAGAACTCGAAGTATTTAAAGGAAAACAGCAGGATATTCATTAAGGGAAGAGCTTCGGTGGAAGAGGATAAGGATGCCAAGGTGATCTGTGAGCAGATAATTCCGTTCGAGGATGTACCGAGGAAGCTGTGGATACGCTATAAGACCATGGCAGATTACAATGAACGGGAGCTGTGTGATGTACTTAAGGATCACAGCGGTCGAGATGTTGTGGTCATTTATATAGAAGAAACCAAACAGATGAAGCAGCTTAGGGGTAACATGACTGTAAAGGCAGATGAGGAGCTTATTGGCAGACTTAAGGAAATGTATGGTGAAGAAAATGTAAAGACGGTATAGACTTTTATCCGTTCCCATTGAAATAAAGGCATGAAAAGTATACAATGGTAATTATTCGGGACGGTACTCAGACAGACGTTCAATTTAATTATCATAAGTCGGAGGAAGTATAATGAGCAAAGAGATAAACACGGTTGCGGTTTTGACAAGCGGTGGAGACGCGCCGGGAATGAATGCGGCCATAAGAGCTGTTGTAAGGAGAGCGATTGCCAACGGCAAGCGTGTTATCGGTATTCAGAAGGGCTATCAGGGACTTCTCAATGAAGAAATGAATGAGATGAGCCCGCGTGATGTGTCGGATATCATACAGAGAGGCGGTACCATACTTCGAACCGCAAGATGTGATGAATTCAAGACTCCCGAGGGTCAGGATAAGGGTGCCGAAATATGCAGAAAGCACAGAATAGACGGACTGGTTGTTATCGGTGGCGACGGTTCCTACAGAGGAGCCCAGGCACTTGCGGCACGCGGTATCAATACTATCGGCATACCCGGAACCATAGATCTTGACATAGCATGTACTGATTATACTATCGGTTTTGACACAGCCGTTAATACGGCCATGGAAGCAATAGATAAGGTAAGAGACACTTCTTCCTCACATGAGAGATGCTCAATAATAGAGGTCATGGGAAGAAATGCCGGATATATAGCACTGTGGTGCGGTGTTGCATCAGGTGCCGAGGATATCCTTCTTCCCGAAAAATATCAGTATAAAGAGCAGGAGATCATAAATAATATCATCAATAACCGTAAGAGAGGCAAGACACATCACCTTATCATAAATGCAGAGGGTATAGGCCATTCCACCTCAATGGCAAGGCGTATTGAGGCAGCTACAGGCGTTGAGACCAGGGCAACCATCTTAGGATACATGCAGCGTGGTGGCTCTCCCACCTGTAAGGACAGATATTACGGTTCAATGATGGGCGCATATGCAGCAGACCTTCTGTGCGAAGGCAAGACCAACAGGGTAGTGGGATATAAGCATGGAGAATATTGCGATTTTGACATAGATGAAGCACTGGCCATGCAGAAGGATATTCCGGAATATGAATATGAAGTAACCAAGTCACTGAGTATATGATACAACAGGTTAATAAGATAAGGCCGGAATCATGCTTGCATGTATGCATGCCTTATCTTAAGAACCGCACGAACATGAGGAAGCAGCATTTACGAAGTTAAACAGCGGATTCCGAATGGGCGTAGGATTACGATAGTGTGAAACACGGAGTAATCCGTGTTGTATACAGAATTATGATAACAAGCACATCAAACGGTAAAATTAAAAACATAATACAGCTTAACAGCAGTTCCAAGGCGCGTCGTGAGCAGAATGCCTTCGTTGCAGAGGGCATTAAGATGTTTATTGAAGCGCCTCCTATTCGTATTAAGGAAGTATATATAAGCGAGGATCTGCTCGATAAGGTCAATATCTCAATAAGATATGATGATAAAGATGAGGAATCCGAGCTTCTGAAAAAATGTGGTCACAAGCTGGAAAAAACCGGGTATACAGAGGCCAGCAGACAGGTTTTTAAGAAAATATCGGATACAGTTACACCGCAGGGAATTGTTTGTATTGTCGAAAGAAAACACTATGAACTCGAGGATCTTTTAAGAGTCAGTGAGGATATGTCGCTTAGGGTTCTGATCCTTGAGGGAATACAGGATCCGGGGAATCTGGGAACTATGATAAGAACAGCAGAGGCTGCGGGATATGATTTCGTACTTGCAAGCGAGGGAACGGTAGATGTATATAATCCCAAGGTCATAAGATCCACGATGGGCTCGGTATTCAGGGTTCCGATAACATATACCCGTGACCTTAAGAAAGCAGCAGAGGAGCTTAAAGGGATGGGAGTTAAGTTATATGCTGCTCATCTTAAGGGAAAACACGATTATAATAAGATAAGTTACGGAAGAAGAACTGCAGTCATGATAGGGAATGAAGCAGGAGGTCTCAGTAATGAAGCATCCGAAATGGCAGATGAGCTGATAAAGATTCCAATGCATGGTCAGGTGGAATCGCTTAATGCCGCAGTAGCCGCCGCATTACTGATGTATTCAATAAAAGGAGAATAGTATGAGAATAGGTTTTATAGGACTCGGAAATATGGGATCAGCCATGATTGGCGGACTCATAGCAAACAAAGTTGTATCGGCTCAGGATATCATAGGAGCGGATGCCAGCATCGAAAGAATGGATGAAATGGAGAAGCGGTACGGAATTGACGTAACATCCTCCAACAATACCGCTGCAAGAGCCGACATTGTGGTAACCTCTGTTAAGCCGCAGGTATATGAGGCTGTAATAGAGGATATAAAGGATACTGTTTCAAACAACACTGTCATCATATCGATAGCACCCGGAAAGACACTTGACTGGCTAAGAGATAAGTATGGCAAGCCTGTCAAGCTTGTAAGATGCATGCCCAATACACCTGCACTTGTAGGCGAAGGATGTACGGGCGTATGCAGGAATAATCTTGTCAGTGATGAGGAGTTTAAGACAGTATTAAGGATACTTAACAGCTTCGGCAGAGCCTATGAGGTATCGGAAAGTCAGATGGATGCAGTAGTGGCAGTAAGCGGAAGCTCTCCGGCATATGTATTCATGCTTATAGAAGCAATGGCGGACGGAGCAGTGGCAGAAGGCCTTCCCCGTAAGACAGCATACGAAATGGCTGCCCAGGCAGTTTTTGGCAGTGCCAGGATGGTACTTGAAACCGGGAAACATCCCGGAGAGCTCAAGGATATGGTATGTTCACCGGCCGGAACGACTATTGATGCGGTGGCAGTATTGGAGGAGATGGGCTTCCGTTCGGCAGTTATAGAAGCAGAGAGGGCATGCGCGGCCAAGTCAAGAAGCATGTGAAACAATTTTGTAAAATAAACGTAACAAACATTTGACAATTCTGTAAAACCCTGTTATAGTATAGTTCGATGACTTTTAATTTTGTAACAAATTTGTAATAATTCACAACATGTTGTAGGTGGTAAAGAAGGTGCCACAAGCTGTTGGAATTAGATATAGTCATCCAATACTATAGGAGGAAATCATGAAAAACAGAATGCATGCTTGTATGGCGGCAGTGGCATGGGTTACAGTCACAGCGACCGTGATGCTGGGGGGTATGCAGAGTGTTTTCGCAGCAGGTAAGACGATCACAAAGTCTGATGCTGCATCGGCGAAGATTACGGTTAAGGATACCGTAGCCAAAAACAGCGGGTCAGATGAAGATTCGTCGATAGATATCAAGGTTGGCTCAGGTTCGACCATAGATATCAAGGTAGACGGAACGGAAGACAGCAGCTCGGAAAACAGTGCAGATCTAAGGGGTGAGATCGCAGGAATAAGTTACGAGAAGCTGGCAATGGCAAATGTTGAAGAGGCGGTAAATGTCAGAGCTTCTTCCTCTGAAGATTCAGAAATAGTAGGTAAGCTTTACAAAGAATGTGCCGGTGAGATTCTGGAGAAGGGATCGGGCTGGACAAAGGTTCGCTCAGGTAAGTTAACAGGCTGGGTTAAGAATGATTATTTGTTATTCGGAGCAGATGCCAAAAGACTGGCTGACTCCGTGGTTGAGAAGGTAGCCACATCAAAGACTTCATGTCTGAGAGTCAGAAAAGAAGCCAGTCAGGATGCAGGGATTTACGATCTGCTCGCCGAAGGAGATGAGATTGAGGTTGTCGAGGATCTTGGCGACTGGGTATCGGTTGAATTCTCCGACGGAACGGTTGGTTATGTATCAGCCGAATATGTTGATATATCGGATGAGATCAGTAAGGGTGAAACGATCGAATCCATAAGAACCAAGGAAGAGGCAGAGAAGAAGGCCAAAGAAGCAGCGGCAGTAAGCGCAAGCAGCGCCAAGGCATCTAAGAGCTCAGACAAATCTTCCAAGAGTTCATCCACAAGCAGTGAGGCTTCCGAATCATCAGGCAATGTAGCATCATATGATGATGTAACCTTACTTGCAGCACTTATACAGAGTGAAGCGGGAAATGAGTGCTTCGAGGGTCAGGTATCCGTAGGTGCAGTTGTTATGAACAGGCTTCGCACAGGTAAATACGGTAATTCACTGTATTCTGTAATATATGCCAAGGGACAGTTCTCACCCGCCGGAAGCGGCAAAGTGGCTCAGATATGTGCACAGGGTCCGAAATCAAGCTGTGTATCGGCAGCTCAGGCAGCACTTGGTGGTGCTTCATATGTAGGAGCGGCAACCAAGTTCAGACCGGTAAGCTCCGGCTACGATGGCGTAGTAGTAGGGAATCATGTATTTTGGTAAAATATAATATATAACAGTAGAAAGAAATGGTGGTGTTATGCATCACCATTTTTTATTTCGCATACTTGTAAAAAACGCCGTAATATAGTACACTTTAATCTATTCTTATTTTTTGAAAGGGCGGATTGTCATGAGCTTAAAGGGAAGGGATTTTTTAACACTTAAGGATTTTACAAAGGAAGAAATACTGGAGTTCCTTGATCTTGCGGCCGAGCTTAAGGCAAAAAAGAAGCAGGGAATCTTTGACCGTATGTATAAGGGAAAGAATGTTGCTCTTATATTTGAGAAGACCAGTACAAGAACAAGATGTTCATTCGAGGTTGCGGCTCATGATATGGGTATAGGTACTACTTACCTTGATCCCAAGAGCTCTCAGATAGGGAAGAAGGAAAGCACAGCCGATACGGCAAGGGTGCTTTCAAGGATGTTTGACGGAATAGAATACCGCGGTTTCGGACAGGAAATAGTGGAAGAGCTGGCCAAATATGCAGAAGTCCCCGTGTGGAACGGACTTACGAATGAATTCCATCCCACCCAGATGCTTGCCGATCTGCTTACGATACGCGAGCATTTGGGAACCATTGAAGGCCGAAAGCTGGTGTACATGGGAGATGCAAGATATAACATGGGTAATTCCCTTATGATCACATGCGCCAAGATGGGAATGCATTTCGTTGCTGCCGCACCGAAGAAGTATTTTCCTAATGAGAAGCTTATTGAGGAATGCAGGGAGTTCTGTAAGATAAGCGGCGGAACTATTGATTTTAATGAAGATGCAATGGATGCAGCGAAGGATGCTGATATTATATATACGGATGTGTGGGTTTCCATGGGCGAGCCTGATGAGGTATGGGAGGAGAGGATACGGGAGCTTACTCCGTATAAAGTTACAATGGATATAATGAATCAGGCTAAGGAAGGAGCCATATTCCTGCACTGCCTGCCGTCATTCCATGATCTTAAGACCGAGATCGGAGAGGAGATGGGCAAGCGTTTTAACCTGACAGAAATGGAAGTTACCGATGAGGTATTCGAGAAGTATTCAGAGGTTGTATTTGACGAAGCGGAGAACCGCATGCACACCATAAAGGCTGTAATGGCTGCTACATTGGGATAGTAATGAATAAAGAATCCAGAAAATATATCAGAAATGTAATGAGAGGAAAGGATTTCCTGATCGATTTCATCAATGCGGCTCTGGCTGTAGGGATATTGGTTATGGTTGTCCTTAATTCCTTCGGCGAAGGCACGGGAATGTATTTTCCCCAGATATTCGGTTTCGGAGCGCTTCTTGCCGGGTTTAACTGCATTAAGAAGATAAGGGCAAGATCCGGCTTCGCTTTTGCATTCGGAGGATTTGCGATACTCATGGCAGTAGTAGCGGTACTGTGTTATTTGAAGATATAGGATTGGGATACAGATGGAAGAAAAAATACAGTCATATGAGAATATCGTACTGTGCGGTGCGAATGCATATGAGCAGAAATATTACTTTAATGAAACCTTCAGCGGACTGCCGGATTCGATAAAGGATGAGCTTCACATTATCAGCGTGCTGTTTACAGAAGAGGTCGGAGGGATCATAACCTTCGAATATGCTCCCGACGGAAGCTTAAGCGTTAAAACAGATGCCGATGAAGATGATATCCTGTATGACGAGATAAGCTCCGGACTTCTGGTAAAGGAGATATTAAGGAAGAAACAGGAGCTGTTTGAGAGTCTTGAGCTGTATTATAAAGTAGTCTTTTTAGGTCAGAGTCTTGATGAGGATCTGCTTTAAGCAGGTGTGAGTAATACGGAATGCATATTATATATATGCCGGATGAATCCAAAACAGCGAAAAATATGTAGTATTTTGAGTCTGTTCTGAATATTTTCAATATAGAATAACAACATTTGATAAGGAGCAGAGGAAGTAAAATGTTACTTGCAATAGACGTAGGCAATACAAACATTACATTGGGTATATATGAAGGTAAGTCGCTTAAAGGTCATTTCCGCCTTACAACCAAGATCCCCAGGACATCGGATGAGTACGGGACCATGATATCGGATCTTATAGAGAGACAGGGGATGAAGGTTTCGGGCATCACCGGTGTTATCATAGCAAGCGTCGTTCCCGGTGTAATGCATTCCCTTACAAGCAGCATAGTTAAATATTTTAAACAGGAACCCCTTATAGTAGGTCCCGGAACCAAGACGGGAATAAAGGTAGCGACCAAGAATCCCCGTGAGATAGGTTCAGACCGTATAGTAGATGCGGTAGCGGCATATGAGCTTTACGGAGGTCCTGTTCTGGTACTTGATTACGGAACAGCAACAACATATGATCTGGTAACGAAGGAAGGGCATTTCGTTGCAGGGATAACAGCACCCGGAATAAGGATATCGGCCAAGGCACTTTCCGAGGGTGCTGCCAAGCTTCCGGAAATAGAGATCGTAAAGCCCGATTCAATCCTTGCACAGGATACGGTAACGAGCATGCAGGCCGGTCTTATGTACGGTCAGATAGGTCAGACCGAATATATAATCAAACAGGTAAAGAAGGAATCCGGATACGATGATCTTAAAGTAGTTGCGACCGGAGGACTGGGAAGAACGATCTATGATGAAACAGATATGATCGATGAGTACAATATGGATCTTACTCTGGAGGGACTCAGGATCATATATGGTAAGAACCGTCAGTAATAGACAGGGGATGAACAGAAACAGCAATTCTATCGTATATGCGGCCGGATGGGAAGAATGGTAACAATAGGCAATGTTAATCTGAAAAATAAATGGATACTTGCGCCGATGGCAGGGGTTTGCGACCTGCCATTTCGTGCGTTATGCACCGGAATGGGAGCCGGTATGACCTGCATGGAGATGGTCAGTGCCAAGGCTATTTATTATAACAATAAGAATACAGAGCAGTTAATGGAAATATCACCCGAGGAAGATATCGTATCATTGCAGCTGTTTGGCTCGGATCCAACGATCATGGGTGATATGGCTGCAAGGATAGAGGACAGGCCATTTTCAATCCTTGATATAAATATGGGATGCCCTGTTCCTAAGGTAGTGAACAATCATGAGGGTTCGGCGCTTATGAAGGATCCGCTGCTGGCAGGCCGTATTATAGAGGCAGTGGCAAGATCGATAAGTAAGCCGGTCACGGTAAAGATCCGTAAAGGCTTTGATGAGGAACATGTAAATGCCGTTGAAATAGCCAGGATAGCCCAGGAAAGCGGTGCTGCTGCAGTGGCAGTACATGGAAGAACCAGAGAACAGTATTATTCCGGTAAGGCAGACTGGGATATCATAAGGCAGGTCAAAGAGTCTGTTAAGATACCGGTCATCGGAAACGGTGATGTAAAGGATGCCGAGTCAGCTCATAATATAATAGAAGAAACAGGCTGCGATGCTGTTATGATAGGACGTGCCTGTCAGGGTAATCCCTGGATTTTTAAGGAACTTACCATGGCAGATGAAGGGCTTTGGTATCACGGACCTACGATGGAAGAACGCAGGCAGATGATACTGAAGCATGCGAGGATGCTCTTGGAATGTAAGGGCGATTACATCGGGATCCGTGAGATGCGTAAACATGCGGCATGGTATACGCAGGGACTGCCGGGTTCATCGAAGCTCAGGGGAAGGCTAAGCGAGATAATAAGCTATGAAGAGCTTGAACGTTTACTGGAGGATGTTTATTCCAAACATTCTTGACAGTGAATAAGTGAATGGAGTATACTACGCAAGTATGGGAATCTTTACTCTGTTTTGATCAGTATATGGTCAGATACTCACATACAGATTGGATGTGAAGAAGAAAACAGTTAATCAGAAAGGATCCCGGTTCATAATAAGCCAGATCAAAAGAGGGTGATAAGATGGAAATGGAGAAGAAAAATATCTTAACTTACGAAGGACTTAAGAAGCTTGAGGATGAGCTTCATGATCTTAAGGTAGTAAGAAGAGCGGAAGTAGCTCAGAAGATTAAGGAAGCAAGGGAACAGGGAGATCTTTCCGAGAATGCAGAGTATGATGCAGCCAAGGATGAGCAGCGTGATATAGAGGCACGTATCGAGGAGATAGAGAAGATACTTAAGAATGCAGAGGTAGTCCTTGATGAAGAGGTTGATACAGGCAAGATCAGTATTGGCTGTAAGGTTAAGATAAGAGATTTGGAATTCAAAGAGGATATGGAATATAAGATAGTCGGATCGACAGAGGCCGATTCACTTAACGGCAAGATAAGTAATGAATCACCTGTAGGAAAGGCACTTATCGGAGCAAAGAAG
>JAILNV010000052.1 GCA_024691125.1 Lachnospiraceae bacterium
TCGCCCAGCTTGTTCTTTAGTGATACGATTCCGTCTGTTCCACTGCCTGTATTCTCAAACAGTTCAAGATATTTATTTACGCTCTCCTGTGTGAACCCGTCTTCAAGAAGGCAGTCGCGAACTCCGTCCGTTCCTATCTTATCCATCTTGTCCAGCGTAATGAACACGCCCTCAAGCTTATCCTCCGGGAAACCGGCATAGAGCGCCATTGCCTTTAATATCCTTCTGTCATTTAACCTTACGGTAAAATCTTTGAAATCAAGCTTTGACAGCAGCGTCGTGGTGGCAAGTATAAGTTCTATCTCCGCAAGATAGCTTGCATCACCCAATATATCGATATCACATTGAACGAACTGACGGAACCGACCCTTCTGCGGCCTGTCCGCACGCCAGACACTTCCTATCTGCAACGCCTTAAAGGGTGAAGGAAGCTCATTGGCATGACTGGCGTAATATCTCGATAGAGGAAGCGTCAGATCATATCTTAATCCCGAATCGGCAAGATCGTTTTCATCCTTTGCATTTCCGATATCAAGCTTTTCGCCTCTCTTCATTATCTTAAATATAAGCTTCTCATTCTCGCCGCCCTGTTTGGAGCAAAGGTTCTCGATATGCTCGACACAGGGAGTTTCTATAGGCTTGAAGCCGAAGCTTCTGTAGGTTTCCTTTACAAGACCCGTTACATAATCTCTTATTATCATTTCTTCGGGAAGAATATCCTTCATACCCGTTACAGGCTTTTTGGTAAGTCCCATTATACGTTCTCCTGAAATTCTTTTTTTATAGCTTTTCAATAAATAAAGTAGATTATATCATAAACAAAATCATG
This sequence comes from Lachnospiraceae bacterium, assembly GCA_024691125.1. Taxonomy (GTDB): domain Bacteria; phylum Bacillota; class Clostridia; order Lachnospirales; family Lachnospiraceae; genus UBA2868. The sequence goes on from JAILNV010000052.1 coordinate 830, forward strand.
TGAGAAGATTTTTTTGTATTTGACGGTTCACATTTTGAAACATGTAGTGTCCTTAAGATACATATATATTATATAAATTACTTTTACAACGTCAAGTATGAGTCCCATGCAAGCCTTGTAAACACAAGGGTTATCGGATATAATCATATCATGATACAGAAAACATACTTAATAAACAGCATAGACGGACTTGAGGATGCTGCCGCAGTGATAAGATCAAAGCATATATACGGCACTGCATCCTGTAAAGTGCTGCTTACCTGGGCCCAGATATGGGATCCGGCTGATTTTGATGCATTCAGGGATAAGATACACACACTTTTCCCTGAGTTCATAACACTCGGAACCAACAATTACAGCAATGAAGATATTTTAAACGGGAAAATTGACGGCTCGGGCCCGGATCATTCGATCACTCTTTCTTTTCTGTTCTTCGAGGATTCGGGAGCTTCTCTTATTGATATCGTGCCCGGTGTCAGAGAAGAAAGCAGGGAAGGAAAAGAAATAAATGCATGTCTTAACGGAATGGATGATGTCAAAGGCGTTTATCTTGTTCCGAACAGCTATTTCTGCTCAGCCGAAGACGTTCTCAAAGAAGCAGTCAGAGGGTATGAAAGTATTCCCTTCTTCGGGATCAAGACCTCTCTCATGCCCGAGTACAGAGCCTTCGGCTTTAAGCCTTATGGTGATATTGTAGAGAACCGTCTTTTTGTACTTGTATTTTACGGCAGATCACTTTCGGTAAGATCCCATTACAATCTGGGATGGACTCCTGTGGGCAGGATGATGACGGTAACAAAGGAAGAGAATCCTTTCTTTGTTGATGAAATCGACGGGCTGCCTGCGACCAATGTATATAACAAATATCTCGGGCTTAAGAATGAACAGATAATTCCCGAGAACTTAAGCGAGTTTCCTCTTATCGTCTATAGAAATGACATAAAAATATCAAGGATCGGAATAAGCGGTCCCAAAGAAGGACAGCTTATATTCGGAGCGCCCGTATACCAGGGAGACAGGATCTGCTTAAGCTACGGAAATCCTGATGATCTCTTTGAAGAGATTTCTCTTGACTGCAGGGAAATAGATGCCTTTGATCCTCAGGGCTGTATTCTTCTCACCTGTGCAAACAGGATCATGCTTTTGGGAGAACGCGAACAGGAAGAAACAGATTTGTATAAGAAGCTTGTCAAATCCGCTGCCGTAGTATACGGTTATGCCGAAATCTTCAGCTTTAACGGAAACGGAGGCGAACTAAACAGTGCACTTGTTTCCGTTGTATTCAGAGAGGATTGTGCCGGCGAAAGCCTTTCTGCCTGTCCGACGGACGCAGACGATACTGATTCGTACGACATCATCGGAAAAGATCATCATAAAGAGGATAACAGAGTCCCATTTTCCGACAGGCTTTCAAAATTCTTCAAGGAAATGTCCAATGATCTTGTGGCCGCCGCAAGAGAGGCCGAAAATGCCAACAGGGCCAAATCGGCATTCTATTCCATGCTTTCACATGAAATAAGAACGCCTCTTAATTCTATTCTCGGAATGAATGAAATGATCCTCCGCGAGAGCCATGAGACGGAAATACTTGAGTATTCGGAAAGCATCAGCCATTCAGGGGAAATACTTCTTCAGCTTATCAATGATGTACTTGATACTGAAAAGATCGAAGCCGGTAAGATGAAGATAGTTCCCGTTGAATATGATCCGTCAGAGTTCATAAAGAGTCTTTCCGATATGATCGGAGTAAACGCATCGAAGAAGGGACTTAAGCTTAATGTGATCAAAGGTGATAACCTTCCTTCTCTTCTTTTTGGTGATGAGTCAAGGATCAGGCAGTGTGCCATCAATATACTGAACAATGCCGTCAAATACACGCAAAAGGGAGAAGTCACCTTTAAGGTTGATACCGAACCTGTTGATAAGGATCATATTGTTCTTAATATAAGCGTTAAGGATACCGGCATCGGGATCAGGCCGGAAGATATAGAGAAGCTTTCCATTCCCTTTGAGCGTCTTGAGCTTTCCAGAAATTATAAAGTGGAAGGAAGCGGTCTGGGTTTAAATATAGTAAGAAGACTTCTTGAACTCATGGGATCAGAGTTAAAGATTGAAAGTACCTACGGAAATGGTTCGGAATTCTCATTCGGCGTTATACAGGAGGTAAGAGAAAACAAAGCTCGCAAGGATATTAACGCAGGCGGGACATCTTCAAAAAATAATACCCTCCAAACCTTCACTGCGCCCGGAGCATCGATACTTATAGTTGATGATACGGCGTCCAATATTAAAATAATGAAGCTGTTCTTAAAGAACAGCCTTATTGATATTGATTCTGCCCCGGACGGAATGACAGCGGCAGGTATGTCACGAAACAGAAAATACGATATCATCTTTTTGGATCATCTTATGCCTGATATGGACGGTCTTGAAACCTTTAAGACCATAAAAGCGGATAAAGACAATCCCAATAAGGATTCCGTATATGTAATGCTTACGGCAAATGACGGCAGCGGTGTTAGAGAAAGCTTCCTAAAGGAGGGCTTTGATGATTTCATGACAAAGCCCGTTAAAATAGCCGATCTTGAGTCACTGCTCAGAAAGCATCTGAAAAAATACTTATAGAGTAACTGTTCAGAACAGTTTTCTCTTCCTTTCAAGCATTTCGTCAAGTCTGCGCATATAAAGCTCTACATCCTTAACATTATCACACCGTTCTATAAGACCGTTTTTATGAACACGTTTGCTGACAGTTCCCGCTCCGCATGCAAATATAGACTGAACTTCTTCCATAATGAGAATATTGTATATTCCGTAGCATCCTTCTCTTGCATAACCCACGTTTTCGAAATTACCGGTCATATTCTTTTGCCTGTACATATAATAAGGAAGCATGTTTAGCTCTCTTGCGGTTTTGTCAACCAGTGACAACATTTCGGGTGTATTGATACTTTTTAATTCTTCATGTTCTTTTAAATACTCTGCCATACCGGCTGCTCTCTTTATTGCCATGGAATGAACCGTGATACTGTCGGGAGCGAGCTTTTTCAGTTCTTCCGTTGTATATCTCACATGATGAGCCGTTTCACCCGGAAGACCTAATATAATATCGGTATTTATATTATCAAAGCCGCATTTTCTCGCTGTTTCAAAGGCCTTTATTATATCATCCTTCGTATGTCTTCTTCCGATCACCTTAAGAGTTTCATCATTCATTGTCTGAGGATTAATTGATATTCTTGTCACCCCGAGACTTTTTAAAACTCTTAACTTATCTTCTGTTATTGAATCTGGACGACCGGCTTCGACAGTAAATTCCGCAATCCCGTCAAGGTCAAAAAGTGTCCTCATATATCCTATAATATCTTCAAACTGTCCGGATTCCAATGTGGTAGGGGTTCCGCCACCCATATATATTGTGTCTGGAGAACGCCCGTTATACAAGTTATACAGAAGTTCCAGTTCCTTTTTAAGACAGCCTATATACTCATCAACCCTCTTTTTCCATGCAGATATCGGATAAGATGTGAAGGAACAGTATAAACATGTTGTGGGACAGAACGGTATACCGATATACAGACTGTAACCGTCCTTTACATCGATATTTTTTAAGATTTTACGCTCCAGACCGGCAATTCCCATACAAAGCTCCGCTTTTTCATCGGAAACATAGTAAGTATCTTTAAGATATCGGTATATTTCCTTATCGCTGTTCCCCTCTTCCTGCATTTTCATCGGAATTTTTGTTGGACGTATACCGGTTAACGTGCCCCATGGCAGTTCATGACCTGTCTGATTTCTCAGTGTACGGTAAATACATCTTTTAAGTGCATTTTTCACCTTGGATCGTTCGAGACCTCTCACATTTTCTGTTTCTCTGAGTTCACAGCTTCCATTAGGAGGATTGGCCGTGCATCCGTGTTTGACATCACTATTCCCGGCACAGGCTTCTGATACATTATTTCCCTTGGCATTTACCGGTATGTATGCACATGAAACCTCGTCTTCTGTCATACGGATATCATAAAACGAAGGAACCCCTATGGATTCCTCCGATAACTCCGCATATTTTATTGTAATCTCCTCTTCGGGGAAATATGACTTGAATAACGCATGTATATCATATTCAAGATTTTTTGCATTTACTCTTATGTTTATCATAATATCTTTTCACAGGAAAGGATTGGATTTTTTCTCATATCCTATTGTTGTTTCATCTCCATGCCCCGGATATACCTTTACATCATCGGGCAAACACATAAGCTTCTCTTTTATGGAACGTATCAGAGTACTCTCACTTCCGGTAGGAAGGTCTGAACGCCCGATGGAACCGCAGAATAAGGTGTCTCCGCTTATAAGGATCTTCTCATTCTCAAAATAATAACAGCAGCTACCTTTCGTATGTCCCGGTGTTTCTATCAGACGGCATTTAATACCATCTATATCAATCTCATCTCCGTCCTTAAAGTACTTATTGCACTTGACGGTATACAGTCGTTCTGTCTGATCGGTGCAGTTATTATGCGTATTCTCACATACATCCTGTTCATCTTCACAGGCATATATCTTTATGGAAGCAGCCTGCCTTAACTCATTGGCTCCCATTATATGATCGAAATGGCCATGTGTGAGAAGAACCCCTGAAACATTTATCCCGTTATCTTTAAGTCTTGTATAAATACCCTTGCCATCGCACGGAGCATCGAATACTACCGCATTCCTGCTGTCATTGTCATAAACAAAATAACAGTTGGTTGCGGCCGGTCCCATCGTCATTCGGCCTATCTTAAGCTCTCCCATCAGCCTGTCGTCCTTTCTATATCTATGATATCCTCTATAGCGCTTAATTTATCCATTACTCTGTTAAGCTCATCCTTATTGGTAACCTCGAAGGTAATGGATGTAGTTGCAGTACCATGCTTGCTGGTTCGCACGTTCATACGCAGTATACTTACATTTTTCTCCGTAAGAACCTTTGTTATCTGAGCCAGAAGTCCCGTTTTATTAGCAGAATAAATATTTATCTCTGCAAGATAACGTTCCGAAGGCTTATCGCTTCCCTGTTGCCACTCAGCTTCTATAAGCCTTGCCCGTTCCATTTCCGGAAGATTAAGGATGTTTATACAGTCTGTTCTGTGTATTGATACGCCTCTTCCTCTTGTTACAAAACCGACTATCTCATCACCAGGTATGGGATTACAGCATTTGGAGAATCTTACAGCTACATCATCTATACCCTTTACAACAATACCGCCCTTGCTCTTGATCTGTATTTTCCGCTCTTTAGAAGTGCCGTTGACACTTTTAAGGACCTCATCATCAGACAGTATTTTGGGATGATCCTTGTTATACAACTCAACCATCTTATTGATGATCTGTCCTTCCTTAAGACCACCGTGTCCCACCGCCGCACGCACTGCATCCCAGTCCTTGAAGCCGTATTTTTCCATAATTGCATGTATATATTCCGGCCTGAATATATTTGTGGGATCTATACTGTGTGTCTTGCAGTAATCATTCAGCAGTTCTTTTCCCTTTTGGACATTCTCTTCCTTCAGCTCATTCTTAAACCACTGATTTATCTTGTTCTTGGCCTGTGTGCTTTTGACTATATTAAGCCAGTCTCTTGAAGGTCCCTTGGAATTCTGGGAAGTGATAATTTCTATCCTGTCACCGTTGTTAAGAACATAATCTATGGTAACGAGCCTTCCGTTAACCCTCGCTCCGATCATCTTATTGCCTACCGCCCCGTGTATGCTGTAAGCAAAATCAATGGTATTGGAACCTGCAGGCAGAGTCTTAACGTCTCCTGCCGGAGTAAAGCAGTAAACAGTATCGCTGAACAGGTCAAGATCGCTCTTAACCGTGCTTAAGAATTCTTTGTTGTCGGCCATATCCTTCTGCCATTCAAGGATCTGCCTTAACCAGCTTAATTTCTCGGCTTCCTGCTCCTCTACTCTCGTTCCGCTCGCGTTTTCCTTATATTTCCAA
>JAILNV010000265.1 GCA_024691125.1 Lachnospiraceae bacterium
AAGATGGGATGAGGAAGGATAGGAGCGGCCTGTGAGTGTAAATGAAATCACAAGAGAAGAACTGTTCAAAGCATGGGATGACTTTGATAAGGAAATAGCCCGTGAAAGTAAGGGCGTTGATATATCACAGATCACGGTTGATGAGCTGTATTCTTCACATATGAAAAAAAGCCCTGATGTCCTGAAACTGGAACTGTCTTTGTGTAAATGTACCGCGTACTGTTACAGATCGAGTACGGATCACCGACTGCCTGCTCCATTGATAATCATAAGAGCGGAAGAAAAGGATGCTGACAGATAAAGGAAGAGAGGATCACATATGAGTAATATCACACTTCTTAATGCTTCCTGTGCAGATCAAACAGTTGATGCGGTTGTAAATGCAGCGAATGGCGGGCTGTGGGCCGGCGGAGGAATCTGCGGAGTGATCTTCAGGAAAGCCGGAATGCGAGAGCTTACAGAGGCCTGTGAAAAGTATGATACACCGTTAAATGATGGCGATGCCGTTATTACGCCGGCGTTTAATATGAAGAATGCCAAGGCGATAATCCATGCAGTGGGACCGAATTTCGGTATAACGCCTACGGCTTTTGAGGAGTTGTTCAAGGCGTATTACAACTCACTTATGGTTCTCAAAGAAAACGGGTATCATAGTATTTCATTCCCTCTGATCAGTTCAAGCATATTTGGCGGGAATCTCGAAAACCCTGTCGCGGAATCTACCAGGCAATGTATAAGAGCTTATAAGCAATTTGTTGAGGACTTCCCTGATTATGAGGTGGATGTGAAATTGTGCGCATTTACCGGTTCTGAGATGGAAAAGGCAGAGAAAGAGTTTGATGCTCAAATGGGCGTAATAGTATAATCACATTAAGGGAATGGCGGGGCAGGATAGGTTGAAAGACACTGTTTTTACATATATCAAAAAGAAGTATAAGACGTCACCGGAATATCTATGGAAGAAATATCCGGATTATGCGGTATTTCGGCATGCAGATAATAATAAATGGTTTGCACTTCAGGCAGCTGTTCCGGGAAATAAGCTGGGACTTGGCGGGGATGACCTCATAGAAGTCGTCAATGTGAAGGTAGATGACATGTTCTTTAGGGATATGATCATAAAGCAGGAAGGGATCATACCGGCATATCACATGAATAAGCAGCATTGGGTAACCGTGCTACTTGATGGAAGCGTAAAGCAGGAACAGGTCTTTGACCTTATAGATGCGAGCTTCCTGGCTACAGCATCTGCGAAGAAAAAGCAGAAGCTCCGTCCTCCGAAGGAATGGATCATACCGTCTAATCCCAAGTATTACGATATCATTCATGCTTTTGATGATACGGATGAGATAGACTGGAAGCAGGGCAGTGGGATTAAGGCAGGCGATACAGTCTATATGTATGTCGGATCGCCGGTATCTGCGATCTTGTATAAGTGCAAGGTGACGGAGACAGATATTCCATATAGTTACCATGATGAGAATCTGACGATCAAAGCACTTATGAAGATAAAGCTTCTGAAAAAATATAGGCCGGAGAAGTTCACTTTTGACGTACTGAGAAATGACTATGGCATATATGCTATCCGCGGACCGAGAGGGATCACGAACAGTCTTAGTATGGCGTTGAACGGAAAATAAATGTACCGCGTACTGTTACGGAGCTTGAGGATAGCAGAAGAAAAGAGTGAACAGCCATTGCTTGGAAGCTGACCGGGCAGTGCGATTGTTCCTGTTTTTTTAAAGTCTCCTGCCAGGCGCCCCAAATACTTTCTTATAGTGCATCTTCTGATTATTTCATTGCGGTGAACAGGTACCATCCGACACAGACGAAAAGGGTAAAGAGGATAACGTAGGCACGTATACAGGCATAAACAAGCCCCGAGACCTTTGAGGATCTGCGGGGCTTGTTTTATATATATCAAGTTATTACATAATGTATAACCGGTTGAGGCCATCTCTCTTCATGGAAGTTCTTGAGAAATACGTGGATTTCTATAACAAACATCGTCCCTGTTATGCTCTGGGCTATGACACGCCTGTAAACTACCGGAAGCGATTTTTTAAGGGTGAATTGGTGAGAAAAAACACATTTGAAAACAGGGTGCTCTCCGAGGAACCGAAGTTTGTTCAGAAACGCCGTAAACAGGCACAATCAGGGGATGTGTCTACTTTTCTTGACTGCTACACTACTTTTCTTGACTGCTACAAAACTGCTACACTATTTTTGTAAATACATTGCGCACAGGCGTAACAATGTGTTAATATTAATTTGCGTACTGTGGTATATTTAGCAAAATATTACCTTGCGTATTATTGACAAGGAGTGAGTTATGGAAATTAAAAGAAATATCTATTATAAGATATCTGAGTGGAAGAAAGAGACAAATGGGACGAAGGCATTACTGATTGAAGGAGCCAGACGAATCGGAAA
>JAILNV010000055.1 GCA_024691125.1 Lachnospiraceae bacterium
TTCACTAAGGGTCCGGTATGCATCGCACGTAAGCGACCAGAATACGGTCGCTAAGTGCTCATAGCGAGGCTCCGTGGTCAAGCGGTTAAGACATCGCCCTTTCACGGCGGTAACACGGGTTCGATTCCCGTCGGAGTCACTATTAAAGAATGATTTACTGCAGGTAGCTCGCGCATATAAATCACATTTTGTGTGATGGGCGCTCGCGTAGGTCATAAGGAATTCACCATCTTCGATGGTTCTCCATTATGACAAATGGTGCCATAGCCAAGTGGTAAGGCGTGGGACTGCAACTCCCTGATCGTTGGTTCAAATCCGACTGGCACCTCTTAAGGCTTCAAGCGTTGTTTATACGGCGTTTGGGGCTTTATTTTTTCTGAGAGCTGAATGGAAGGAAAGTATTATGGAACTCTGGATGAAGAAATTAACGGAACAGATCGTTAATATTGTGGGTACAGATAAGGCAGTGCATTACGAAACCGTGATCCTTCCCAATATAACCATGGATTTTTACGGAATGCTTAAGGAATCTCAGGCCGGCCATATGGTAAGTGAAGAATATATAATGGAAGATAACAGTATGAAGATCGTACTTACCGGATTATGCGATAGAAAAGGGAAATGTACTGTTACCGGCGCCAAGGTAATATAATATCGATACTTAAATAACTGAAATAGTTTTGTGATGATTTCAGGACTATATGATATAATAAATGAAATATTTTCAGTAACAGGTTCAGAGAGGAAAATGAAAATGGAAGCTGATATAGATACACTGGCGGAATATAATGAATTCCTACGGGATAACAGAATCAAGGTCAACCGGTATCTGAACAAAGTCTTATGGTTTTTTGTACTTACGGGACCGGCAATAGCATCCGGGATACATGAGGGAATATTCAAGGATATAACCTATACAACCTGTATCGGTATTTCTCTGATAGTAATCCTTATGTCTTCCATACATCTCTTTTTATTCAAAAAATTTCCGGCAAAGACTTTTACATGCATATTTGTCCTTACGGCGCTTGATATTCTGATCGTGTATATGTCATATTCTCATGTCAGTATTTATATAACATGGTTTCTGGTACCTCTGCTTAGTCTGCTTTTCTGTGATAAATATCTGTATTTCTACACAGCTTTAATGAATTATCTTCTTATGTTCGTAACTACGTGGATGATATCACCATTTGAAGCTGCTACAAAAACCGAGTATGTAAACGCAACTGACTACTTTAAGGATGTTATCAGCGGATTTACCATAGAATCCATGGTTATGTTTGTTTCCGGATATGTTATCGGAAAGATGACGCTGGAATACTTTAAGGGTCTTTTTGAACAGTATAAGCTTATCAGGGAACACGAAAGAAATGTAGCGGAAAAAGTGGATATACTTGATTCAATGGCAGAGATTTACGATAATGTCAACCTTATAGATTTCGTAAATAATACAGAGATGTCATTAAGAGATGCCGAACAGAAGAAACACGGTATCGATCTGAGTGCACAGACACATACGATCATGAACCAGAGACTTAAGAATCAGGTTATGCCGGACCAGATCGATGAATTCCTGACTTTTACAAATATAAAGACAGTAAGATCGAGGCTTTCTCATAAAAAACTCATCAGTGCCGATTTTATCGATGTTATATCCGGATGGTTTCGTGCCCAGTACATAACCGTAGATTCCTCACTTGACGGGATTCCGAATGTTGTAATATATACCACAAGAAATATTGATGAGGAGAAAAGAAGAGAAGAAAACCTTATCAGGATATCCCTGACCGATGAGATGACAAGGCTTTTCAACCGCAGATGCTACGATGAGGATCTTAAGGAGATAAGAAACAGTGAGCTTTCAGATGATTTTGTACTTTTCTCTATTGATGTAAACGGATTGAAAAAGGTCAATGATACAAAAGGTCATGCGGCGGGGGATGAGCTCATCAAGGGTGCGGCCAACTGCCTTGCACTTTCCATCGGAAATAAGGGAAAGGTATACAGAACAGGCGGAGACGAATTCATGGCTGTGATTCATACAGAAGATCCAGACCGGCTGCGTGATGCCATAAAAAACAAAGCGATGGAGTGGCACGGAGCTTATACGGATAAAATAACAATGTCCATTGGCTATGCCTCTCATACGGATAAACCTTCCGCATCGATAGATGATCTTGAGCATATGGCAGATGCGGATATGTATGCAGATAAGGAGAGATATTACAGAGAAAATGGAATTGACCGGAGACGGTAGAAGGAGATTTATTTATATTAAAGATCAGTCAGGAGATAGGTGATATATGAGAAGGCTTGAGCAGTTGCTGAGGGATAATGATCACAGGCCGTATCCCGCGTATAAGAATCTGAAAGGAAGATATACATTCCCGAATTATATATTGTCGGTAGATCATGTGCAGGGGGATCCGTTTGCGGCACCTTCTTCTTTAAGCATACACATGTCTCAGAAGCAGCATGGTATGCCTGATGAATATACGAAAGAGCCTCATCGCAGGATAATGCTTCAGGACTATCTTTTGAGGGAATTTCACAGTAAGCTTGTGAAATATGATCACAAGGCAGGGGGCTCGGGTAAGAGTGGGAGCCTGAATGTAAGCAGATGCGGGCAGGAGGTTCTTGAGAGGTCGGCTCTTGTAATTGATCCCACAGACGGTTCACTGGTGCTTAGATTCAGTGCCGGCTTCCCGGCGGCGGGACGTACCACTTTGGCCATGGAGCTTAAGAAGATGCTTTATGAATATGTTCCATCCTGTGTGGCCGGTGCTTTAAGATACGCAGCTTTGGATAAGGAGACTCTTAAGAAGTGGATATCCCTGTCGGATGATCAGACGGCGATAAGGAAACAGCTTAAGGATACGGGACTGGTTGCTTTTGTTGCCAATAATTCGATGCTTCCGAGAAAAAGCGGTGTGGATGACAGACCGATGAAAGATGCTGTTAAGTTCTTAAGTACGAAGGAGGATGAGATCACACTAAAGCTTCCGGGAGGCAGAGAGATATCCGGAATGGGTATTAAGGAGGGAATAACGCTTATTGTCGGTGGCGGATATCATGGCAAATCAACACTTCTTAAAGCACTTGAAAGGGGTATATATAACCATATACCGGGTGACGGAAGGGAATATGTTATCACAGAAGACAGTGCAGTGAAGCTTCGCTCTGAAGATGGACGGAGTATAAAAAAGCTTAATATCAGTTCGTTTATAAGGAATCTGCCAAATGGGAGGGATACGGTGAGCTTTTCCACTGAAGATGCAAGTGGAAGCACTTCACAGGCAGCTAATACGGTGGAAGCCCTTCAGGCGGGAAGCAGAACACTGCTCATTGATGAGGATACAAGCGCAACCAACTTTATGGTGAGGGATGCCCTTATGCATGAGGTCATACATCCGGGGGAGGAGCCGATAATACCTTTTATAAGCAGGATGAGAAGCCTGTATGAAGACTGCGGGATATCGACGGTTCTGGTGGCAGGAAGCTCGGGAGCTTTCTTTGATGTATCGGATACGATACTTCAAATGAAGGAATACAATCCTATAAACATTACTAAAGCGGCAAAGAATGCGGCACTTAAATATGCGGATGTCCCGTATGCTTCAGGTGAAAGTAAAGATGATCATAAGTTGGTTAATGATAATAAGACAGAGGATAGTAACAGCGTTATCAATATCAATATATATGATATCGGAAAAATAAGCATTCCCGTTGATAACAGGATACCCTGTCCCAATACGGAGGTTACAGGGAGCCGCAAGGTTAAGGTAAGGGGATCGGGCACCGACAGTGTGAGCATAAATCATGAGGCTGTGGAAATAAGGTTTGTTGAGCAGGTGATTGACAATGAACAGACCAATCTTCTCGGAGCCATGCTCCGTAAGCTTGAAGAGAGGTATTTTAACGGGAAGAAACCGCTTAATGAATGTGTAAATGAGCTGTATTCAGGGTTTTTGTCAAGAGGTTTTGACGCAGTGGCTCCATCCGGACAGATTCCGGGAAATTATGCCATGGTGAGGAAACAGGAGCTGTGGGCTATGGTAAACCGGTACAGGGGCTTAAGGGTCTGATAAACGATCCCGGCTATAGGAGAAGAGGTATGAGAGCGGTAATAACAAGAGTACTTTCCGCTTCTGTAAATATTGACGGAAAGACGGTATCGGAAATAGGAAAGGGTTTACTGGCCCTCCTCGGAATTCATGTCGATGATACTGAGGAAAAGGCAGTTAAAATGGCGGATAAAATATGCGGTTTGCGTATATTTGAGGATGATAACGGTAAGATGAACATATCACCTGAAAATGCGGGAGCGCAGCTGCTTATCGTAAGTCAGTTTACTCTGTATGCCGACTGCAGTTCAAGGAGACCCGGCTTTACACAGGCTGCAAGACCTGAACAGTCTAAACCACTGTATGAGATGGTGGTTTCTGAGTGTGTGAAGAGAGGTTTTAAGACAGGTACCGGTGAGTTCGGAGCGGATATGAAGGTAGCATCGGTTAACGACGGACCGGTTACCATAGTACTGGATGTCTGAATAGTAAAAAATAAATAAAGGAGGCAGATATGTCAGTTGTTAATGGATTTAAAGCTTTGGTAAAGAAGTATAATTCGGTAAGCCTGATAATCCGCATTGTATGTGGATTAATCATCGGTGTCGTATTGGGACTTACATTACCCGGACTTACGTGGGTCGGAGTAATGGGTGATCTGTTTGTAGGTGCACTTAAGGCGGTTGCTCCCGTACTTGTTTTTGTTTTGGTCTCATCGGCATTGGCGCAGGGAGTAAACAGGCTGGACAGAAGATTTGGAACAGTGATATTTCTGTATATAATAAGTACGCTGCTGGCATCATTAGTTGCGGTTATTGGAAGCTTCATGTTTCCACAGACTGTAAAGCTCGCGGAAACAGCAAAGGCTGATGTCATACCGACAGGGATAGGTGAGGTCATGAGTAATCTGCTTATGAACATGGTAGCCAATCCCATAGATTCAATTTCCAACGGAAGATATATCGGCATCCTCTTTTGGGCTGTTATATTCGGTCTTGCCATTAAGGGTATCGGAGCGGATTCAACCAAGCGCATGATGGTTGATATCGCAGATGCCGTATCAAAGACAGTAAGATGGATAATAAATCTTGCTCCGTTTGGTATTATGGGACTTGTATTTACCAATGTGTCAACCAACGGAGTGGCCATTTTTAGGGATTACGGAAAGCTGCTTGCTCTGCTCGTAGGCTGTATGCTTGCGGTTGCCCTTATTATAGATCCTCTTATTGCATGGATAGCGCTTAGGAGGAATCCTTATCCTCTGGTATTACGATGCCTTAAGCAGTCCGGGCTGACAGCATTCTTCACAAGGAGTTCGGCAGCTAATATTCCTGTTAATATGGAGCTCTGTGAAGAACTGGGACTGGACAGGGATATGTATTCGGTATCGATACCTCTCGGAGCTACTATCAATATGGACGGTGCTGCAATAACTATTGCGGTTATGACGCTTGCAGCTGCCAATACGGTAGGTGCATCAGTTGATTTTGCCTCTGCTTTACTGCTTTCATTCCTTTCAACACTTGCGGCATGTGGAGCATCCGGTGTTGCCGGAGGTTCCCTTCTTCTTATACCCATGGCTTGTTCACTGTTTGGTATTCCGCAGGATGTATCTATGCAGGTTGTCGGTGTAGGATTTATTATCGGAGTAGTTCAGGATTCGGTTGAAACTGCCCTTAATTCATCCGGTGATGTAATGTTTGCCGCAACTGCCGAATTCAGGCAGTGGATAAAGGAAGGCAGGGAATTGCCTGATATTCTGGGAGGAAAGTCAAAATGAAACCAAATGCAAAAGCACTTATCCCCATAGCGGTATTTTTAATACTGTATCTGGGAAACGGTATCTATTTTGAATATATTTCACATGAGCAGGGACAGATGGGATTCTATGTTGTTTCGGTTTGTCTTGCTTTTTCCGTTGCACTTATAGTTGCTTTTTTACAGAATCGAAAGCTCAAATTCGATGAGAAGATCCATATCTGCGCAAATGGTATCGGAGATGACAATATAGTTACTATGCTGTTTATCTTTATTCTTGCAGGTTCCTTCAGCGGAATCGCATCTGAAGCCGGGGGAGCTTACAGTACTGCAAATTTTCTGCTTAGCATAATTCCCGGGAGGTTTGCGGTTCCAGGACTGTTTGTGATAGCCTGTCTTATATCAATGGCAATGGGAACAAGTGTCGGAACAATATCTGTCATAGCTCCTATAGCCGTGGCAGTGTCAAGGAACGGAAGTCTGTATCTTCCGCTCTGTGTAGGTGTTGTAGTAGGCGGAGCAATGTTCGGGGACAATCTTTCATTTATATCGGATACAACGATCGCAGCGACCAAGACACAGGGTGTGGAGATGAAGGATAAGTTCCGTGCCAACATAAAGATCGCACTGCCGTCAGCACTGATCACTCTTGTGATACTTATAATCTATGCAGCTTTAAATAACAGTGTATCTGTAGGTGAGTTTGATTATAACATTTGGCAGGCATTGCCGTATTTTATAGTACTTGTGCTGTCGGTTGTGGGAATCAATGTATTCGTTGTGCTGCTTACGGGTATAGTGCTGTTCATAATTACGGGAATATTTACGGGATCAATAACATATGCGACTGGCCTGTCATCCATGGGAGAGGGTATTTCCGGCATGTTTGAGACAATGATCGTTACCATACTTGTGGCTTCGGTTGCCGCACTGATAAAGGAAAATGGCGGATTTGAGGCAATACTTGACTTTATAAGAAAGAAGGCCGATTCCAAAAAGGGAGGAATGT
This sequence comes from Lachnospiraceae bacterium, assembly GCA_024691125.1. GTDB lineage: Bacteria > Bacillota > Clostridia > Lachnospirales > Lachnospiraceae > UBA2868. Next base: position 6,835 of record JAILNV010000055.1, read on the forward strand.
TTGGGATTGCATGTCTTACGGCTTTTATGGATATTGCTACCGCTAACAATACGGTGGCTATAGTTATTGCTGCTCCTATCGCAAAGGATATAAGCAATGAGTATAAGGTGGATCCGAAAGAGACAGCGTCTCTTCTCGATACCTGCTCATGTATAATGCAGGGAGTGATACCTTACGGGGCACAGCTGCTGATCGCTGCCGGAATAGCTTCGCTTCCGAGCATGGATCTGATCCCTTTTCTGATATATCCGTTTATTCTGGCAGTATTTGTTATTGTACATATATTAAGAAGCTGAGACAGCCGTATCAGAGCAGTCATATATATGTCCCCGCTCGTTTTAAAGAACCGGAGAAAACAGAACCTCTGTGTCTGAAACAGGGATCGCGTAAAGAAACGGGCAGACCGGTGGGATTAAGCATAATAGATAAGATGGTTTATGATCAAGACAGAATATAAAGAAGACAGGTTACAGACCTACAAAAGAATATGGGTTGTGGCTCTGCCCATCATACTGCAGAATGTTATTGATGCGGCTGTAAACAGCGCGGATGTACTTATGCTTAACACCGTTGGCCAGGATGCGATAAGTGCCGTATCTCTGTCAAACAGCATGGTCGGCATAATGTTTATGTTCCTGTACGGGATAGGAACAGGGATAGCAATGCTGGCGGCACAGTATTACGGTAAGGGTGATCTTAAGACCATTGAAAAGATTGAAGGTATAGGCCTAAAGTTCGCTCTTTCGGTAGCCTTTATAGGGATGCTTGCCTGTTTATTCATTCCGGGATATCTGATGTATATCTATACCTCTGATCCTACACTTATAAATATAGGCAGGGATTATTTAAGGCTTATCGCACCCGGACTTATCTTTTGGGCAATAAGTGCGGTATATATGTCTATCCTAAGGTGTATCGGAAAGGTATCAACCAGTACGGTACTTGAGGTTATTGCTCTTATCTGCAATGTATGCCTTAATGCGGTATTTATCTTCGGGCTTTTCGGCGTACCGAAGATGGGAGTTAAGGGTGTTGCTATGGCAACCACGATAAGCAGGTTCATTCAGCTGATGGGCTGTGCTTATGTTTCTTCGAAAGATGTTGGTGTAAGACTGACATTTAAGACCATGTTTGAGAAGCATGAACTTCTGCAGAAGGATTTCATTTCAATGGCGTTGCCGGCAATCGGAAACGATCTTGTCTGGTCTCTGGCATTCTCCATGTATGCAGTCATTCTCGGGCATATGGGGAATGATGCCGTGGCCGCCTATTCAATAGTAAATGTCGTAAGAAATCTCGGCTGTGTTCTATGCTATGGTATCGGGTCGGCAGCAGGCATTATAGTCGGACAGATACTGGGAGAAGGCAAGAGGGAAAGAGGCATATATATGGGGCATGTACTCCTCAGGCTTGCGGTGATAACAGGCGCGATCGGAGGCGTTATCGTACTGCTCATCATGCCGTTTGCGCTTAAGCATGCATCTCTGACGCCGACAGCTCTTGATTATCTTAGATTTATGCTTCTTATAAATACTTACTATATTATGGGTACGGCAGTTAACACCTGTCTTATCGCAGGTATTTTCAGGGCCGGCGGAGATTCTAAATTCGGATTTAAGTGTGATACGATAGATATGTGGTGCTATGCGGTTCCGCTGGGACTGCTTGCTGCATTTGTGTTTAAGCTTCCCGTAAAGGTGGTATATTTCCTGCTGTGTACAGATGAATTCGTTAAGTGGCCGTGGGTGCTTAAGCGGTTCTACAGTTATAAATGGGCAAACAATATAACCAGAGATGATGTATAGGACGATCATATATGAGACAGATGAACATGCTGGTTTCCGGACTTGTCGGAACGGGTGACAATAAGAGAATATGTGTTTATTTCAGTGATAAGGACAAGTACGCGGAAGGATCGATTCCCGATTGTAAAATAACCAAAAGCAGGGGCTTTGATCAGAATGAGATAAAGGATATAGAGGAATACCTTCGGGATAACAGGGATACGATAATAGAAGAAGCGAAGAAGGTTAATCCGCTTCGAGGCTTCATGGGTAAGAAGTAAGACAGATCTAAGTAATCAATAATCCGTACCTGTGGAGATAAAGTAATACAGAACTTACTGAAATAAATATATACAGATATGGTGAAATACCTGAAAAGAAATGAGGTAGGATGAGAGTAACTGTAAACAACATGGATCTTGCACAGATTGCAGACAGCGGACAGTGCTTCAGATGGAACAGAGCCGGAGACGGAAGCTATGATATAATTGCTTTTGGCAGGTATCTTAATATAAAACAGGATGGAAACAGCTTCACCCTTAACTGCAGTGAGCAGGAATGGGAGGAAATATGGTCATCATACCTGGATATCGGGACAGATTATGAAGGTATCGGAAGCAGTATAAGGCAGTCCGGTGATGAATATCTTAACAGAGCATATGAGTGCGGAAACGGAATAAGGATTCTCAGGCAGGAGCTATGGGAGACACTTATTTCGTTTATCATTTCACAGAACAACAATATAAAGAGAATAAAAGGAAGCATTGAGGCTATCTGTTCAAAGGCAGCCCTGCCTGTCATAGCATCCCCGTCAACAGCCGGATACAGATTTCCGGGTCCTTCGGATATAGACAGGGAATTCTTTAATGACAGGGAACTGGGGCTTGGATACAGAGATGTGTATCTTGCGGATATGTATGAATATGCAGTGAATAATCCGGATTTTCCCGATGATCTTAAGACGATGAGTAATAAAGAGGCTTTTGTTAAGCTTAAATCTTTTAAGGGTATCGGTGACAAGGTTGCCAACTGCGTGTGTTTGTTCGGGATGCATCATATAGATGCTTTTCCAATAGATACCCACATAAAACAGATACTGAATACTCATTATCCCGAAGGGTTTGATTTTGAAAGGTATAAGGGATATGTAGGTATAATACAGCAATATATGTTTAGCTATAAATTAAATGATTCCGATATAAGCAGTCGAACCGGAAACAGGTAAACAACATCATATATTTCGTCCTTTGGAGGATTTAAATGCCGTTCTTGCCGGTGTCAAAACAGGATATGGAGGAAAGAGGGCTTAACCGGCTTGATTTCGTGTATGTGTGCGGGGATGCCTATGTGGATCATCCCTCCTTCGGGCATGCCATAATTTCACGTGTCCTTGAATCACACGGTTATTCGGTGGGGATCATAGCCCAGCCCGACTGGAAGGATGAAGAGAGCGTAGCGGTGCTTGGCAGGCCAAGGCTTGGCTTCCTTATAAGCGGCGGGAACATGGATTCAATGGTGAACCACTATACCGTTAACAAGAAGAAGAGGTCGACAGATGCCTATTCACCCGGCGGACAAAGGGGATGCAGACCCGACAGGGCGACAATAGTATATGGGAATCTCATAAGACGCCGGTTCAAGGATGTGCCTATAATCATAGGGGGAATAGAGGCATCCTTACGGCGAATGGGTCATTATGATTACTGGTCGGATTCAATGAAAAGATCGATCCTGCTTGATTCATCTGCGGATATTCTCTCATACGGAATGGGTGAGAGATCGATAGTTGAGATTGCCGATGCACTGAATGCAGGGATAGATGTAAAGGACATAAGCTTTGTGAGAGGTACGGTATATAAGACAAGAACCGTTCCAAAGACAGGCAATGTCTCAGAAGACAGGATTCCGGGAAATCATGAAGGAGCTTTTACGGCAAATTATGAAAACAGGGTACTTATACTGCCGGGATATACCGAAATCTGTGAAGATAAAAGGAAATATGCGCTGTCATTTTCAATACAGTATGAAAATACAGATCCTTTTACGGCACATACGCTTGTAGAAGAATACGATCACAATGTTTTTGTTGTACAGAATCCACCGTCATATCCTCTTACAACACAGGAGATGGATGATATTTATGAGCTTCCGTATATGAACGCAGCTCATCCTGACGGGGATAAAAAAGGCGGGGTGCCCGCAATAGATGAGATCAGGTTTTCAATAACGAGCAACAGGGGGTGCTTCGGAGGCTGCAGCTTCTGCGCTCTTACCTTTCATCAGGGAAGGATAGTGCAGACAAGAAGCCATGAGTCGATAATCAGGGAAGCGGAAAGAATGACAAAGGATCCTGCCTTCAAGGGATATATACATGATGTTGGCGGTCCAACCGCGGATTTCAGGCATCCTTCATGTGATAAGCAGCTTAAATACGGAGTTTGTAAGGATAAACAATGCCTGTTTCCAAGGCCGTGTAAGAACTTAAGAGTGGATCATTCGGATTATCTTAATCTTCTTAGAAAGCTTCGCAGAATTAAGGGAGTTAAGAAGGTTTTTATAAGATCCGGTGTAAGATTTGACTATCTTATGGCAGATAAGGACGATTCATTTTTCCATGAAATGCTTAAATACCATGTGAGCGGACAGCTCAGGGTAGCTCCCGAGCATGTTTCAGACAGGGTGTTACAATACATGGGGAAGCCCGGAAATGATGTTTATGAGTCTTTCCTTAAGAAATATGAGGAGTATAATAGAAGAACCGGGAAGCAGCAGTACGCAGTTCCTTATCTTATGTCCTCGCATCCGGGTTCTACCATGAAGGAAGCGATCGAGCTGGCGGAATATATAAGGGATCTTGGATATATGCCGCAGCAGGTTCAGGATTTCTATCCCACACCGTCAACACTGTCCACGGTTATGTATTATACGGGGTATGATCCAAGGAGCATTAAGACGGAAAAAGGACGGTCAGATTCAGTAATAACGGCATTTAGCGCTCAGAAGGTCTACGTTGAGAGGAATCCGCACCGCAAGGCAATGCAGAGGGCTCTTATTCAGTACAGGGATCCGGGAAACTATGAACTGGTTAAGGAGGCTCTGCTTGAATGCGGACGTACAGACCTTATCGGATATGGTAAGGGATGTCTGATACCTCCGAGACCCTTTACCGGGCCGGGGAACACGGCTGCCGGTACAGACAGAAGAAAAAGTCAGAATAAACCGGGTAAAGCATCCGCAGAAACACTTGAAAAAGGCACACATTCAAAAAGACATAATAATAAATCTTATATAAGATCAGTACATAAAGGAGAGAAGAGGAAATGAAGAAAGGGCTTGTAATGGAAGGTGGAGCAATGAGAGGTCTGTTCACTGCCGGAGTTACAGATGTTTTTATGGAAAACGGAATAGAATTCGACGGAGGTATAGGAACGAGTGCAGGCGCCGCTTTCGGCTGTAATTATAAATCAAAGCAGATAGGCAGGGCATTAAGGTACAATAAGGCATACTGTGATGATAAGAGATATATAAGCATAAGAGGTCTGCTAAGAACGGGTAATCTTTATTCTGAGGATTTTTGTTACCACGAGATACCGGAAAGCCTTGACAAGTTTGACTGGGATACCTTTAAATCCAATCCGATGGAGTTCTATGTCACCTGTACAAATATAGAAACAGGTCTGGCCGTACATCATAAGTATGACAGTGAACTGGATGATTTTAATACATTTCTTGAATGGATAAGAGCTTCGTGCGCCATGCCGATGGTAGAACAGATAGTTGAGATAGACGGTATCAGGCTTTTGGACGGAGGAGTGGCCGATTCGGTTCCGATAAAATATTTCGAGGAAATAGGATATGACAGGAATGTGGTCATTCTTACACAGCCTCTTGATTATGTAAAGAAGAAGATCAAATATGGACCGGCTGCCAAGGCTATGTATCATGGATATCCCAAGCTTACAGAAGCCATGCTTGACAGGCATGACAGGTACAATGAGATTTACGGTTATATAAGAGATAAGGAATTAAAGGGTGAGCTTCTTGTGATAAGGCCGGAGAAATCCCTTAATATAAAGGTATCAAATAAACCGGATGAGCTGCAGAGAGTATACGATATAGGCAAAAGGACCGGGCTTGCAGAGGTTGAAAGAGTAAAGAAATATCTGGAGCAATAATATGAAAAAGGAAACATCCCTCATATTTACAGGGGATATAGGGTTTGATAAATATATGGCAGGCAGGTGGGAGGATGAAGAACTCATTGCGCCTGAAGTGCTTAAATTCTTAAGGAATACGGATCATTTGATCGTAAATGTTGAAGGTCCGCTGTCGGCAGGGAACAAACCGGCCGATGGAACCGGAATGAGAAATCCGGAAGCTGCGGAGGATAAAGGCGGAGGATCAGATACATCCACCAAAGACGGAAAATCCGGAGCGGCAGGGCTTGCAGCGACGCTTAAGCACAGTATGGATCCCAAAGTGGCGGATTTCCTAAAGGGAAGGCTTGGTGCCGATATCTGGAATATATGTAATAATCATATTATGGATGACGGCCCCGACGGAATGGCTTCAACGCTCGCGGTTGCAAGGGAGCATGGAGCTGTGACACTGGGCGCCGGAATGAACATTGATGAGGCAAAGAGGCCGGTGATCCTTAAAGAGGCCGGAGGCATCGGCATGATAGGTGCCGGATATCAGCGCGCATGCAGAAAGGCATCGGAAGATATCCCCGGCTGCTTAAGCTGGAGCGACATGGATACGATACGGCAGCAGATAGAGCTTATTAAATCAGACTGCAGGTGGTGTATAGTGGTTGCACACGGCGGTGAGGAATTCACGGCACTTCCGTCTCCGTATACAAGAGACAGATACCATGAATACTTAAAAATGGGTGCGGATATTGTAATATCGCATCATCCCCATGTTCCGATGAATTATGAAACAGTCGGAAATAAGGTGATTTTCTATTCACTTGGCAATTTTATATTTGATACGGATTATCAGCGTTCGCAGTTTAATACAGAGCTGGGACTGTTTATAAAGATCGATTTTACCGAAGAAGCATATGGCTTTAAGCCTTACGGGATAAGGATCGACAGGGAAAGTGAGAGGATAATAAGCAGTGAGCTTCCTCTTATATTTGAGGATGTTAATGAGGAAGAGTATAAGCGGCTTATTCCTCTTGCGGCAAAGATGTTTATCGTAAATACGAAAAAGCAGCTTAAATACCTGTATCCCGATAAATTCAGGGATGCATCGGAACAGGATTATATAGATAATTTCTATGAACCGCTTAGAAGCGGTCGGGTTCCCGGTGAAGTGCTTGACATGCAGATAATGTATCCGCTCTCACTTAAGGAAGAAGATAAGGAGTGGGAGAAAAGTACGCTTTGGAAAGTTAAGAAATATATTACAGACCAGATAATATAAAACGGTGTGAGCCATGGGAGATATCCTGTCACTCACACCTTATTTTGAACGGATATTAAAAATGATCGCTTCCTCGGGCGGGATTGGCTTGCTGAAATAGTAGCCCTGTATTGTATCTGCGCCCATTTCACGCAGCCGGTCATACTGCCACTTCTCTTCAACACCCTCTATAAGCATTTCCTTGTCAAGATCATGCATAAGACGGATGACATTATGGATAAAGCTGTCCTTTCCTTCGACGAGATAGGTATCCACCAAAGATTTATCAAGCTTGATCACATCCACGGGTATATAGGTAAGATATCCGAGAGATGAGTAGCCGGTTCCGAAATCATCCATGAGAAGACGGATGCCCAGCTTCTTAAAACGATCAAACAGATCCTGGGCCTGAGAGGATTTCTCAAGGAACAGCCCCTCGGTTATTTCTATCTCGACAAGTGATGACGGAATGTTGTAGGTCTTAAGAAGGTCCTCAAGGAAATCCACATAGCTTTCATCACTCAGCTGGTTTGATGAAAAGTTGATCGAAACGGGATGAGGGGTGTAGCCTTTCCCGATCCATTCGGCGAGCTGTTTTACGACAAGCTCTGTTGTTATACGGCCTATACGCCATATCCAGCCGTTCTTTTCCGCTATCGGGATGAACTGACCCGGATAGACACCCGGTGTCTTCATACGGACCAGAGCCTCATATCCGTTTACGCTTCTTGTTGCGGCATCTACCTGAGGCTGATAAACCATAAAGAATCCGTCATTTTCAAGTGCATACAGTACCTTGGCTTTGATCTCGTTCTCTTCTTTCTGCTTGGCCTTCTGCTCTGCTGAATACTCGATAACGCAGTTCTTGCCCTTGCTTTTGGCGATATACATGGCATTTTCCGCAGAGGCGATGTGTTCCTTAACCGGAGTTACACCGTCTGAATTGGAGATACCTATGCTTACGGTGGCGGATATCCATTCCCCGCCAAGAGGCGTGGGGGTGGAAAATGCGGTTATAAGCTCTTCTATGGCAGGATCGTTGGGCAATATATTTGAACCCGGGATAATTATCATGAATTCGTCGCCCCCGAATCTTCCGCATATCCAGTTCTTTTTTGAGCAGAGATTCTCAAGTGCGGATGAAATATTACGAAGGATCATATCACCGCCGTTATTTCCGTAGGTGGCGTTTATGCCCTTGAAATTGTTTAGATCCGCAAGTATTACACTGAAGGTATCGTTATCGGAGAAATCCGATTCAAGCTTCTCTGTTATGGCTCTTCTGTTGTATATGAGCAGTGACTGATCGTGTTCTGCAAGGAAACGGAGCTTGGCTTCTTCCTCATCCACGATGTTTTTTACATAATAGACACAGTTATGCTTGTTGTTAAAACCGTTAAAAATGGAAACGGCCATGTCATAACAGGTTTCATTTCCGCAGGCGGTACAGTTGATATGCTGTGTTTCATGGGTATATTTCCGCATATCGGCAAAGACATCTTTAAGTTCATCTTCATCCGGATATCTTACGGGAACATGAGATGATTTATCTGTATATTTTCTTTCGAAATCCGACAGCTTAAGATACTTATATCTTTTATTAAGGGCTTCCAGCCTCTTCTTTGGAGACAGTTCACTGCGCCATGCCTTATCGACGGGAGAGCTCTTGATGGAGGATCTTGCTTTCAGAAGCCAAATGAGAGGATCCTCATTTTCCGCTATTTCCGGTTCCGCAGCCGTTCCGCACAGGCATCCGTTCTTACAGTTAAGTACGTCAATAAGGGAAAAGCCCGTACTTCCGTCCGATATTTTCTCTGCGTTGTGCTTAAGATAGTTATACAGATGTTTTTCACCCTCAACCTGACGGATAAAGACATCCTCACCGAGAAGCCATGCTATGTTTTCCTTTAATCCTCCGGGCATGGGCCATATTCCGCCAAGCCCGTATTCCAGACGGTCAAAGGACTGCTTTTTATTAAGCGCTTTGCCCCTCATCTTTTTCATGAGATGTGAAAAGGTAACATTATAGGATATAAGTCCGTGAGTATTAGGATCGTTTATCTCCGTCTTTTTGGCGATACATGGACTAAGAAAAGCAAGCTTATCCTTTATCTTCAGATGCTTACGGGCATAGATCGCAGCGCACATAAGCGGGCTCTGAATGGGAAACAGCCTGTTTATAAGCTTCGGCTCATATTTTTCGATATAGCTGACAACAGCAGGGCAGGGCTGGGATATCCCCCCGACAAAATCATTCTGCTGCATATAATTAACGTAACACCAGGTTGCTATATCTGCGCCAAAGGCTATGTTGATGAAGCGGTTTACACCAAGGGCACTCAGCTCTCCGAGAACTGCCTCGTATTCGTCCGGATAGTTGGCGGGAAATGAAGGCGCAATAAGCATAGAAAACTCTTCACCGCGCTCAAGAGCTTCAAAGAAAGCATCTGTATCATCTGTATATTCTCTTGCATTGTGTACACAGGCATCAAAACAGGCACCGCAGGCGATACATCTTTCACCGTCAACCTCGATGCGGAATTTGCCGGACTGCGGGTCTTCGACAGGTACACAGGCGCCAATGCAGCTGCAGGCTGTAATACACTTATTGCATCCGACACAGTTTTCATTTGTATAGACAAGACCTTTTGATATCATATATTCACGTCTGTTCCGAATGGTCAAAACAATAAAAGGGTATATACTATATCGGATGTTTCTCATGATTCCGTTAGATAGTATAGATACAATCTAAATAATAAGTGGGAAAAAATCAAGCTATATTGCAGAAATTGTTTATTTTAGCGCTGTGTAAACTGCTCATAGAATGGTCTTGTAAGATCATACGGAATCTGAAAATATCGTCTCAAAAAAGCTGCCAGATACCCGGAAAGCTCCTGCCGGTCGTGGATCAAAGCCGCTTCTTCCCTGGCTTTTGTATGGATTTCGTGCCATCTGATTATATAGGTCTCATATTCGGCAAGATTGTCTATTCCGAGCCACTTCTTAATCTTTACCTTTGTCTTATTGGGATAAGGGCATTCGTTTATTTGCAGGAAATATGAGAATGAACCGTTCTCGTATATACGTCCGAGAGGATACAGCCGGCAGAAGCCCGGGCGGAAGCTGTGAATGGTGCATCTGCCTTCGGGACTCAGAAAAATGCAGCCGTGTCCATCCGTATCTACCTTAAGATGCGGCAGCATAAGCCCGTCGGCAATTCCCAGCTCTATCATTGAATTGTTAAGCAGGGAGTCAAAGGTAGTATTAAGTCCTCTGCACAGCTCATATATATCATATGGATCAAGTATGATGGTATCATCTGTCAGGCGGCAGCATTCGCTGCAGCCCTTACATTCCGCACAACCTATCTTAACCATGTCCGCAGACCGGTAACGCTTTCCGTCCGATATTTCTTCCATGTTTATATCACGTATCACAATCCGAATCTCCTTTTATAGCTGTTCATAAATAAATCTATTTTGTAACAGCTTCTAAACAGGTTTATAATAACAATTATACAGTCTGTAAGTGTTATTGGGAAGAAAAACAGATAGCAGTTTATTATCGGGAAAATAGTTTTATTGAGTAATTCAGAAAAATCCTCTATAATAGCATCTATGACATATTATACGTATATAGTAAGATGCCGGGACGGAACGCTGTACACCGGATATACAACGGATATAGAGAGGCGGCTTTTGGCACATAATTCCGGAAAGGGTGCCAAATATACAAGGAGCAGGGGACCGGTAGAGCTTGTCTATTCAGAAGTATATAAGACAAAGGAAGAGGCCATGAGCCGCGAATGGCATATTAAGAGACTGACTAAAGAGAAGAAGGAGGAACTTATCAATGAAGGAAATAAAACAGATCATCACAAGCCTTCTGGAGACTGATGCATATAAGTTTTCCATGGGACAGGCAATCTACCATCAGTTCAGTGATTATAAGACAACATGGAGTTTTAAATGCAGGAATGAGGATGTTCACTTTACCAAGGAGATGGTTGAAGAAATAAAAGATCAGATCCGCATGTACTGTAATCTGCGGTTTAATGAGGATGAGCTTGAATATCTTAATAAGATAAAGTGGTTAAGAGGATCATACGTTGATTTTCTGAGGCTCTGGAAGCCAAGGTTTGATGATTTCGAAATAGGTACGGATGCCGAGTGCGGGCTGTCAATTGAAACAAAGGGCACATGGCTTAATACCTCTATGTATGAGATACCGACCCTCGCCATTGTAAATGAGGTATATTTCCGGATGGCTTATGACTATGATGTGCTTATAAAGAGCTTTAAGGAACGTCTCCGTGATAAGGTTGCAAAGCTTGAAAACGGCGAATATGAGCTTAATGCCTTCTCTGAGTTCGGAATGAGGCGCCGCCTGTCATCGGAAGCTCAGGAGCTTGCGGTAAAGGCTCTGAAGGAAGGTAAATATGAAGGCTCATTCTTCGTCGGAACCTCAAATGTCTATCTTGCGAAGAAATATGGGATCACACCTGTCGGAACCATGGCGCATGAATGGATCATGTGTGTGGGCCAGGGTAATCATAAGCACAATCCCGCATATTCGAACTGGTATGCATTGGATGCATGGGTAAAGGAATACGGAGTGCTGAACGGAACCGCACTTACCGATGCTATAACAACAGACTGTTTCTTAAGGGACTTCAGACTCACCTATTCTACGCTGTTCTCGGGCGTGAGACATGACAGCGGCGATCCGTATGAGTGGGGAGAGAAGATGATAAGGCATTATGAGGAGCTGGGCATCGATCCCAAAACAAAGACTCTGCTGTTCTCCGACAGCCTTGATTTCGAAAGGGCGACAAAGATCAACAGATATTTTAAAGGCAGGGTTAAGACGGCGTTCGGAATAGGAACCTATCTTGCCAACGATACGGAAGTGGAGGCACTTAATATAGTAATGAAGACCACAGCCTGCAACGGGATGGATGTTGCCAAGATATCGGATATTGAGGGCAAGGGAATGTGTAAGAACCCTGACTACATACATTATCTTAAGAGATGCATCGACTGGCGCATGGAACATGAAACCGGCGTGATAAGATAATTAAACGATTACCAGGCTGGCACAGCTGAAATCATTATACAGATCATAAAGTCTTCCTGTTTTCAGACCCACTACGGTGGGTCTGAGACAGTTATTACGGTTATTTTTGACCACCTTGGCAGGCTCTCCCGAGGACAGCGTCACTATGCTGTCAACAGGGAAAAGTATCACACAGTTAAAGAAGCTCTGCATTGCTTCCATGTCAAGATCCTGTGTCATTGCGAGGATCATTTCAACGGCTTCCCTTTTCGGGAAGGCCTTTTTATACGGGCGTTCCGTAACCAGAGCATCATATACATCTGCAACAGCGATTATTTTTGCGTACTTATGGATGGAATCGCCGGCTGTTCCCAGAGGATATCCCTTACCGCTGATCTTTTCGTGGTGCTGAAGCACACCCATCATAATGGGATCCGGGAGCTGATTCTTCTCCTTAAGGATCTTGAAACCAAACAGGGAATGCTGCTTCATAAGCTCGAATTCCTTATCGTCAAGGCGTCCGGGCTTGTTAAGCACTTCAAGCGGTATCTGTGATTTACCCAGATCATGCAGCAGTCCGGATATACCGAGTTCTCTTAACTGATCCTGGGTAAGTCCGCATCCATGACCGATGACCATTGCCATCGTCGCCACATCCACACTGTGTTTAAAGGTATATTCATCACTTACCTTGATCATATTGATATCGATAGCTACGGCATTGCTGTTTGTGATGGCATTTACCAGCTCATTGGAGATATTGGTGGTTGTCTCCATGAAGTTATCGGAGTCGGTATTGTTAAACAGGTATTGTATACCTTCTCCGACGCGTTTGCAGACTTCTTCGTTCAGCTCAACCTTGGCAGGATCCTCTTCCCTGACTTCTTCTATCATCTTCTTCGTCTCTACGGGCAGATTGCGTTCGAGCTCGGATATATCCACATCATCGGATTCACCATCATTGATATAGACCGCCACTCCGTGATCTTTTAAGTATTCTATTTGAAAGTCATCCAGCACCATTCCACGTGCGATCATTTCATGACCGTGAGCATCTACTATTGCCTGCTCGATCTTCATTCCGCGCTTAAGGGTACTGGTGCTTACAAGTTTACGTTTCGCCATAAAAATAATCTATCATAAATCATAAAGATTTTCAAATGTGACACACATCAATGTTGCCTTTACAAACCGCAAATTGTCCTATATAATGTTGTAGTTACAGTGTGGACAGGATTAAAGTCACAGTGGAAAGGACAGAAATATGTACAACAAGGTATCGACAGACTTAAGCTTCGTTGAGAGAGAGAAAGAAATAGAGAAGTTCTGGTCTGATAATGACATTTTTAAGAAAAGCATGGAGAACAGGAAAGAAGGGGAGACTTATACCTTCTATGACGGTCCCCCGACGGCTAACGGTAAGCCGCATATAGGTCATGTGCTTACACGTGTCATTAAGGATATGATACCCAGATACCGTACAATGAAAGGATATTATGTTCCGCGTAAGGCAGGCTGGGATACTCACGGGCTTCCTGTGGAGCTTGAAGTTGAAGTACGCCTCGGACTTGACGGCAAGGAACAGATTGAAGAATATGGACTTGATCCGTTTATAAAGGAATGTAAGGAATCCGTATGGAAATATAAAGGGATGTGGGAGGATTTCTCCGGAACAGTCGGTTTCTGGGCTGACATGGATAATCCCTATGTTACCTATCAGGATGATTTTATCGAATCGGAATGGTGGGCTCTTAAGCAGATATGGAATAAAGGTCTGCTGTATAAGGGCTTTAAGATAGTTCCATACTGCCCGCGTTGCGGCACACCTCTTTCTTCACATGAGGTTGCACAGGGTTATAAGACATTAAAGGAACGTACGGCAATTGTCAGGTTTAAGATAAAGGGTGAGGAGAATGCTTATTTCCTTGCATGGACGACAACACCATGGACACTTGCATCAAATATTGCTCTGTGCGTAAATCCCGATGAAGCATATGTAAGAGTTAAAGCAGCGGACGGGAATATATATATACTGGCTCAGGCGCTGGCGGATCAGGTACTCGGAACTATTGAGAGGGAGGAAGGAACTCCGGCTTATGAGATTCTTGAGACCTATATCGGTAAGGATCTTGAATACAAGGAATATGAGCCTCTGTATCAGTGTGCTGCCGATGAGGCCAAGAAGCAGCATAAGAAGGCATTCTTCATATATGTTGATGATTACGTAACAATGTCTGACGGTACCGGAATCGTACATATAGCACCTGCTTTCGGTGAGGATGATGCAAGGGTCGGACGTAAATACGATGCTCCGTTTGTACAGATGGTGGATGAAAACGGTATAATGAAGGATGTTACTCCCTTTGCGGGTATGAGGTGTAAACCTACGAAGGAAGAACTTGAAAACGGAGCGGTTGACTGTGATAAGAATGTACTTATCGAGCTTGATAAGAGAGGTCAGCTGTTCAGCGCTCCCAAGGTAGAGCATGATTATCCGCACTGCTGGAGATGTGATACACCTCTGCTTTACTATGCAAGGGAAAGCTGGTTTATAAAGATGACGGCGGTAAGGGATGACCTTGTTGCCAACAATAAGACGGTAAACTGGATCCCGCCTTCAATAGGTGAGGGGCGTTTCGGAAACTGGCTTGAGAATATCCAGGACTGGGGCGTATCCCGTAACCGTTACTGGGGAACTCCTCTTAATATCTGGGAGTGTCCGGACTGCGGCAAACAGATATGCATAGGATCAAGAGAAGAGCTTAAGGAAGCAAGCGGAAGAGAGGATGCTTTAAACGTTGAGCTTCACAGACCTTATATAGATGAGATAACCTGTAAGTGTCCGGACTGCGGTAAAGAGATGAAGCGTGTTCCCGAGGTTATCGACTGCTGGTTTGATTCGGGTGCCATGCCATTCGCACAGCATCATTATCCGTTTGAGAATAAGGAGCTGTTTGAAAGCCAGTTCCCTGCGCAGTTCATATCAGAAGCTGTGGATCAGACAAGAGGATGGTTCTACTCACTTATGGCGGAATCGACGATCCTGTTTAATAAGTCACCATATGAGAACGTTATAGTTCTCGGGCTTGTGCTTGATGAAAACGGCGAAAAAATGAGTAAGTCAAAGGGTAATGCGGTAGATCCCTTTGATGCTCTTAAAACAATGGGTGCGGATGCGATCCGCTGGTATTTCTATATCAATTCGGCGCCGTGGCTTCCGAACCGTTTTCATGAGAAAGCTGTTATGGAAGGACAGCGCAAGTTCATGGGAACTCTGTGGAATACCTATGCTTTCTTCGTGCTTTATGCCAATATAGATAACTTTGATGCAAGCAAATATCAGCTTGAAGATAATGAGGGAACCCCTATGGATTCCTCAGATGCCTCAAAGCCGGCGGGCGACTCCGGAGCAAAGGTCGGTGTCAGATATGATATGCTTTCCGTAATGGATAAGTGGATATTAAGCAAGCTTAACACGGTTGTGGGCGAAGTTGATGATAATCTCTTTAATTACAGGATACCCGAGGCGGCAAGGGCTTTATCCGAGTTTGTGGATGATCTTTCCAACTGGTATGTAAGGCGCTGCCGTGAGAGATTCTGGGCAAAGGGCATGGAACAGGATAAGATAAATGCCTACATGACTCTGTATACTTCGCTTGTTACCATAAGCAAGGCAGCTGCTCCGATGATACCCTTCATGACAGAGCAGATATATCAGAACCTTGTAAGAAATATTGATAAGTCCGCACCGGAAAGTATACATCTGTGTGACTTCCCGAAGGTTAACGAGGCCTTCATAGATGCAGAGCTTGAGAAGAACATGGATGCAGTGTTAAAGACGGTTGTAATGGGACGTGCCTGCAGGAATGCCTGCAACATCAAGAACAGGCAGCCCATAGGCAAGATGCTTGTCAAGGCTCCGTTTGAGCTCTCCGAGTTCTATAAGGAGATCATTGAGGATGAGCTTAATGTCAAATCGGTTGAGTTCAGGGATGATGTCAGTGATTTTACTTCCTATTCATTAAAGCCGCAGCTTAAAACGCTGGGACCCAAATACGGCAAGCTCATAGGTGCGATCAAGCAGACCCTGGCTCAGACAGACGGAAATGAGGCCATGAATAAGCTTAATTCGGGAGAGGACCTTAAGTTTGACATCGGCGGCACGGAGGTTGTACTATCTAAGGAAGATCTCCTTATCGAGCCTGTTCAGAAGGATGGCTACGTATCTGAGAATGACAATCAGGTAACCGTAGTGCTTGATACGAATCTTACACCCGAACTTATCGAGGAGGGCTTCGTACGCGAGCTTATCAGCAAGATACAGACAATGCGTAAGGAAGCCGGCTTCGAGGTTATGGATAAGATCATTGTTTATGCAAAGGACAATGATAAGATTAATGGTATAATGGAAGCAAACAAGGCTGACATAATAAGGGATGTAATGGCTGATGATATCAAGTATGATACATCCGACGGCTATGTGAAGGATTGGGATATTAACGGTGAGAAGGTTACTCTCGGCGTTAAGAAAATAGAAGCTTAAAGTATCTATGATCAAACAAATAGGAGGTTAAGGGTTTTGGTTAAGAAGCAACAGCAGCAGAAATTCGACAAGGAAGCATTTAAGAAGGTTGTCAAGGACAACGTAAAGACTCTGTACAGAAAGACCCTGGAAGAGGCTACGGATCAGCAGATATTCCAGGCAGTATGCTATGCGGTTAAGGATACGATCATTGATAACTGGATGGATACCCAGAAGGCATATGAAAAGAAGGATCCGAAGACTGTTTATTATCTGTCGATGGAGTTTCTCATGGGACGTGCCCTGGGAAACAGTCTTATTAACTTAAGAGAATACGGTGAGGTTGCAGAGGCTCTTGACGAGCTCGGAATAGACCTTAATGCAGTTGAAGATCAGGAGAGGGATGCGGCTCTCGGAAACGGAGGCCTCGGACGTCTGGCTGCCTGCTTCCTTGATTCACTTGCCACTCTCGGATATAGTGCATACGGCTGCGGAATAAGATACCGTTACGGTTTCTTTAAGCAGGAGATAAGAGACGGTTACCAGCTTGAGGTACCGGATAACTGGCTTAAGGACGGCAATCCCTTCGAGCTTCGCCGCCCCGAGTATGCCAAGATCGTCAAGTTCGGCGGATATGTTAAGGTAGATGTTGATGAGAATGGCGAGAGCCATTTCTCACAGGAAGGATATCAGTCGGTACAGGCTATTCCCTATGATCTTCCGGTCGTAGGATACGGCAACAGAATAGTAAATACCTTAAGGATCTGGGATGCACAGCCCATCGAGTGTTTCCAGCTTGATTCCTTTGACAAGGGTGATTATAAGATGGCGGTAGAGCAGGAGAATCTTGCCAAGAACATCTGTGAGGTACTCTATCCTAACGATAACCACTATGCAGGTAAGGAATTAAGGCTTAAACAGCAGTATTTCTTCATTTCGGCAAGCATTCAGGAAGCTGTTGAGAAATACATGCGCACACATGATGATGTTAAGAAGCTTCATGAGAAGGTTGTCTTCCAGCTTAATGATACTCATCCCACGGTAACAGTTGCAGAGCTTATGCGTATACTTATGGATGAGTACAATCTCGGATGGGATGCGGCATGGGCAGTGACCACAAAGTGCTGTGCATATACCAACCATACGATCATGTCGGAAGCACTGGAGAAATGGCCTATCGAGCTGTTCTCAAGACTGCTTCCCAGAATATACCAGATAATAGAGGAGATAAACAGAAGGTTTATCGATCAGATAAGGGCCAAGTATCCCGGAAATGAGGAGAAGGTCCGCAAGATGGCTATCATCTATGACGGACAGGTTAAGATGGCACATCTTGCTATCTGTGCCGGATTCTCGGTTAACGGTGTTGCAAGGCTGCATACGGAGATCCTTAAGAATCAGGAGCTTAGGGACTTCTACGAGATGATGCCGGAGAAGTTCAATAATAAGACAAACGGCATCACTCAGAGACGTTTCCTCTTACACGGTAATCCGCTTCTTGCCGACTGGGTAACCGGAAGAGTGGGCGATGACTGGATAACCAATCTGCCTAAGATCAATAAGATCAAGGTATTTGCAGATGATGAAAAGGCTCAGCAGGAGTTTATGAACATCAAGTACCAGAATAAGGTCCGTCTCGCCAAGTACATTCTTGAAAATAACGGTATCGAGGTTGATCCAAGATCGATCTTCGATGTTCAGGTAAAGAGGCTTCATGAGTACAAGAGACAGCTGCTTAACATCCTTCATATCATGTACCTGTACAATGAGCTTAAGGAGCATCCGGAGATGGAATTCTTCCCGAGGACGTTCATTTTCGGTGCCAAGGCGGCAGCAGGCTACAGGACAGCAAAGCTTACCATCAAGCTTATAAATACTGTTGCGGACGTAATTAACAATGATGCTTCCATAGACGGTAAGATCAAGGTTGTATTTATAGAGGACTACAGGGTATCTAATGCCGAGCTTATCTTTGCGGCAGCCGATGTGTCTGAGCAGATATCAACAGCCAGCAAGGAGGCATCCGGTACAGGTAACATGAAGTTCATGCTTAACGGCGCGGTTACTCTCGGAACCATGGACGGAGCCAATGTTGAGATAGTTGAAGAGGTCGGAGAGGAGAATGCATTTATCTTCGGTCTTTCATCGGAAGAGGTTATCAATTACGAGAACAAGGGCGGTTACAATCCGCAGGAGATATTCAACAACGATCCCGATATCCGCAAGGTGCTCATGCAGCTTATAAACGGATATTACTGCCCGGACGATCCGGAGAGATTCAGAGATCTGTATAACTCACTGCTTAACACCCAGGTTTCATCGAGA
>JAILNV010000269.1 GCA_024691125.1 Lachnospiraceae bacterium
TGAGAAGGTTATAGAGGAAGCCTATGAAAAGTCTGATGACAGCTTTATAAATATGGTCGAATGTCTGGCCGGAGGAAAGAATGACAACGTGCTTGAAGACATATTGGACAGACTGTATGATTTCTCGATGAGCTCCCCCGAACCTGAAGAGTGGCTCAGAAGGTGTGAAGAGATTTATAAGTCACCTGAGAATGATACCGCCTGGCTTAAGCTCATAATGGATAATGCTCTGTATATGACGGATGATGCTTATGAAACAGCAATTGCAGCCGGCCTCATTTGCGATGAGCCAAACGGACCTTCCCTGTACGGACAGACATCCGAACAGGACATTGAAATAATCAAAGAACTGAAGGATGCTTTAACGGATACCGATCTTATAAACGGATATGAAAAACTGCACGGACTTCTTAACGGACTCAGATGGCCTGCACTTCCGAGAGGAGGAAAGAAAGCCCCTTATACGGATCCGGATATCAAAGAAAGGTATAAAAAAGTAAGAGAAGCATACAAGAAAGAGATTTCGGAACTTGCAAAGAACGAATTCATGCTGTCGCTGGACGAGCATATCAGAAGGATACGGTTATGTGCGCCGGTTGTGTGTGAACTGACTCATCTTACGAGAAAGGTGGCACAGAATTATTCCGAGGCAAAGAGGAAGAGAAAGATTGCCGATTTCAATGATCTTGAGCATATGTGTATCGGGATACTCTCAGCTCGGGACGGTAATACGGCAAAGGAATACAGAGAGTATTTCGAAGAGATATATATTGATGAGTATCAGGACAGTAATCTGGTGCAGGAGGAGCTCCTTAAGTATATAGGAAGAGGCGATAATCTGTTTATGGTGGGTGATGTGAAACAGAGTATCTACAGCTTCCGCCTGGCAAGACCACAGCTGTTTATGGATAAGCTCAATGCAGCGGGGGAGGATGGCAGCCGGCTTATGCGGATCGATCTTAATTATAATTTCAGGAGTCGTGAATCGGTACTGAAAAGCGTAAACGAACTGTTCGGACAGATAATGAGTAAGGATCTTGGCGGGATAGTTTATGATGAGGCTGCTTCCCTGCATCCGGGAGCTCATTATCCCGAGGCAGATGATCTTCAGGAGAAGACAGAGCTTATTCTGGTCCGTAGTACCCGTGGGATTTCAGACAGGGAACTGGAGGCAAAGGCTGTTGCGGCAAGAATAAAGAAGCTCATGAAGGAACAGAGGATATCGGATCCCACCGATGAAGAGCCCGAACGAATGAGGCCTGTAAGATATTCGGATATAACAATACTGTTAAGAAGCGCCAAGGGATGGGATGAAACCTTTGAAAAAGTACTTTCGGCAGAAGGCATACCTGTAAATACAATGAGCAGAACGGGGTATTTCACAGCAAAGGAGATAACGGTGATACTTGATTATCTGAGAGTGCTCGACAATCCTCTGCAGGATATACCGATGACTGCAGTGCTTAGGTCTGTGATCGGCAGATTCAGCGATGAAGAGCTGGCAATTCTCAGGATTAATAAACCGGAACATTATCTGTATGATTCTGTTGTATCCATGGCAGCACAGACCGGTGAAACCGAGGGAGAACAGACAGGTGATACGGAAACGACTATCAAAAATAAAGCAGCTGAATTTCTGCGTAAATATGATGAACTGAGAGAAAAGTCAACCTATCTTCCGATTTATGAGCTCCTTCTTGAGCTTGTAGACGGAGAATACGGAGACTGCGTAAGTGCAATGCCCGGCGGCAAAAGAAGAAAAGCCAATCTCAACATGCTGCTCAAGAAGGCTGAGGATTACGGGACGACCAGTTATAAGGGCCTGTTTCATTTCGTGAGATATATAGAGATGCTTAAGAAATATGACGTTGATTACGGAGAAGCCGGCATATTGGATGAGCACGATGATTCGGTCAGTATAATGACTATTCATAAAAGCAAGGGGCTTGAGTTCCCCGTATGTATAATTGCAGGCATGCATAAAAAATATAATTTTATGGACACAAGGGCATCGATCATTCCTGACATAGATATAGGCCTTGGAATGGATCTGTCAGACCCGGTAAGAAGGATCAAGCTTTCCACGGCTGTAAAACGTGCTGTTTCAAAAAAGAAGCTGTATGAAATACTGGCGGAGGAAGAACGCATCCTGTACGTTGCAATGACGCGTGCGCGGGAAAAACTTATAATGACCGGAGTAGTCAATGACACGGAAAAGGCACTTTTGTCTGATAAGGGAACGATAAGATGCGCAAGCTTCCTGGATCTTATCATACATGGAATCAATAATGAGGGGCTGTCCTCGGTCATGATAAATACAGTGTCGGCAGAAGACCTGATCGAAACCGCCATTAAAGAAACTGTGTGTTACGAAGCCCGCAGGGAGAAGCTTATAAGACTGTCCGGAGTAAGCAGTGAATCTGAAGGCGATCCTGACGGAGAAGCTTCTGTATCTGAAACTTTTCTTAAAAGACTTGCGTTTAAATATCCATACGATAATGAACGCAAACAGTTTGAAAAGGTATCGGTAACCGAGCTTAAGAGAAGAAGCATGCATGTGGACATAACGGAGGATAAAGAGCTTCCGGAGGACAGTATCTGTGTGGATGGATCGGAGCTCCCGGGAACGGTAAAAAAACCGCAGCCGTCTGAAACGGGTGATATAGATATAACACCCTTCATTCCTGATTTTATAATGGAACAGGAAAAAGAGATACCGGCAACCCTTCACGGTACGGCGGTACACAGGGTATTTGAGATATGGGATTATACAAGAGGGACCTCGAATGATGATATCAAAGATTTCTTTGAATATATTAAGAGGGAAGGGCTTATGGAGGAGGAGCTGGTCGGAAGTGTAGGGCTTAATGAGGTAAGCGATTTTATAAACAGCGGGCTTGCAATGAGGATGAAGAAGGCGTATATTAACGGGCTTCTGTTCAGGGAACAGCCGTTTATGTTCAGCTTTGACGGTCTTATCATTCAGGGTATAATAGATGCGTATTTCATTGAGGATGACAGGGTAGTTATAGTGGATTACAAAACAGACAGGGTTTCGGATCCCGAAGAGCTTGCCGGCAGATATCATGTTCAGCTTGAGTATTATGCAAGAGCATTGTCTGCGATGACCGGCAGAGAAATATCGGAGCTTATTATTTATTCAACATGGCATAAATGCACTGTTAATATCCCATATCCTGTGGTAAACTGAGAATAGAAATACTTAACAAAGCATCAGCTGGAGGAAAGGCGGAATACAGTCATGGAAAACAGGCTGGATGTCGAGAAAACCGTTGCCATAATCATAGGTACGGTTTTTATGATAATGGTATATATGTATCTTGCTATGAAAACAACTGTACCCGGTTATGTTGAAGTTCAGATATGTGTTGCCATAGTAACTGTTATGGCTGCTATCTACGGTTCTGCTGCCGGAATACTCATACCGCTTGTGTCTTATCTTGTCGTATACGTTTCGGATCCGAGAGACGGTGCGTTGACAGGACTTCTCTTTTTGATATTCTTTGGTTTGGGTACAGGACATTTTGCATCAAGGTTTAAGATTCGCTATGGCAGGTTCAAAGGAATCGGTCTCGTTGATTATGCGGTAGTGGAAGCTTTTCTCGCCGTGATAATATGGGTGTGTATACAGCCGGTGTGCAGCTTTTTTTTTCAAAAGACAGATCTTCGATCCACTCTGAACGACGGAGTTATGTACTGTGCTTTTACGCTGGCTATTGAACTGTGTATTGGACTTCCGTTACTTCTTCTTGCCAATTATATGTACAAAAAGAGACAGGAAGCAATCGATGCGAAAAACGATTACCTGTATGAGAGGAAATAGATGCTGCTAACAATACTTAGCTGGATATATATAGCGATCACATGTTTTATAACAGGTTCTTTTGCACTTCGAAGGATTTCTCACAACGATAACGAAATTGAACTGACTGACTTAGGGGACTGCATTGTGTGCGGTCTCTGTGTACTTACGGCATATGCAGGGTATTTCAGTCTGTTTACAGGTGTCGGCCTTATGGCAAATATCATAATGCTTATTGCGTGTGCCTGTATCTTAGTCTGCGACAGAAAGAAATATAAGAGATTACCGCGGTGCCTTTTCGGAAGAGAGGCAGAGCAGGGTGCTAAAGGAAATGCCTCCCCCGGACTGAAGGTTATCAGGATGATCGCATACATTGCGGCTGCGGCTGTGATCGTTGCCTGTTTATACTATACCGCTGCCGGCAGGTTCGCTTATGATACAGGTACCTATCATGCCCAGAGCATACACTGGATAGAGAGCTACGGTGTAGTCAGGGGACTTGCCTATATGCAGACCAGGCTTGGGTTCAACAGTTCATATTTCTGCCTGTGCGCTCTGTATAGCATGCATTTTCTGGGACAGTCCATGCATGTCTTATCCGGTTTTCTTGCGGCGTTTTCCATGCTGTATTCGCTGGCGGGATGGTACAGACATTTGTCAGGTGCTGTATGCCGGAAGAGACTGTCGCTGAGAGTCAGTGACTTTATGTATGCTGTTCCTTTCGCTTATTTCATTGTTACTGCGATCGAGACGATCTCCCCGTCCACAGATCATGGTGTTATCTGGCTCATAATCTGGCTGTGCATAAGATGGATAGAGATTGTAGAGGAAGAATGTGAGTTTTACGGGAATCATAAGGGTACAGAGAGGATTGAACGGACAGACAGTCTGACAGGGTATTCCCTGCTGTGTGTGATGGCTGTATTCCTTGTTTCCGTAAAGCTGAGTGTCGGGGTGCTTGCTCTGCTTGTTATAAGGCCGGCATATTTACTTATCAGGGAAAAGAGAACTTCGGATATAATAAAATACATTCTTGCGGGGAGCTTGCTTATTTTGCCGTATTTTATCCGGAATATCCTGATCACGGGATGGCTTGTTTATCCGTTTCCTGCGATCGATCTCTTCGGTGTGGACTGGAAGATACCCGTGGAAGGTGTGAAATATGAGGCTGATGAAATAGTGGTATGGGCCAGATATACCAAGGATGTTGCTCTGGTTGATCAAAGCTTCCGGGAGTGGTTTCCCGTGTGGTGGAGTGAACAGGGAGCAGCTAACCGGTATGCGTCGGTATCTGCTTTCGCGGGAGCTTCTGTACTTGCGGTAAGGATCCTGATAAGTCTTATATATGCTGCATATCTGCGGATCAACGGAATAAAGGGAAGGATTGTGGCAGTCACTCCGGGAGTTAAGGAACATGCCCACTATGTGTATTTTGGAATCATCCTGCTTGTAAGCTTTATGTTTTTTATGGTTTCGGCGCCATCCAACAGGTTTGGATACGGCTATATACTGATGCTTCCTCTGTTTGCTGCCGGTGATGTTTCGGTGAATATTGTTCCGCTTATGCTTCGAAGAGCTAAGCATCCCAAGCTGACCGGGGATGACAGCGACCGGGGCAGAAGCGCTATCCTTGGGGTTTCTGTACTCAGAGTCGCGCTTACAGTGGCTGTAACGGTTATTATCTGTTCCGATATGTTTAAAAGTTTATATATGTTTGCGAGTGATGACAGACATTATATTACAGATTCCGTTCAGGGAGCCGATCCGGTCAAACAGAAGGATTACCCTGAGGCTGACGCCGGATCAAAAGAATGGCAGGGGATAAATATATATTATCCCACCATCGAAGGAGAACAGATATGGTATCATGCATTCCCTGCGATACTTTATGAAGGGAATCTTGACGGTATAGAAAGAAGAGGAAACACCATACGGGATGGTTTCAGACTTAGAATAAACTAATAATTATGTATATGACATAAGAAAATTCATAAAAATCTGTTATTTTGTGAGAGTTTGTGTTATTATATTGTGGAATGTTTGTATTCATTCATAACAGCAATATTTACAGGTATTATGTGTTTGCCGAAGAACGATGGATTAAAAGGAAGGCCGCATAGTACAGAGGGGCATGGGGGAGATGCAGGCTATGGATTATAACAGTGGGAATGAAGGAGTAAACCGGGGAATGCCGATGAACCAGGGTATGCCGCAGGGACAGGGAATGCCGCCGAAACAGGGTATGCCGATGAACCAGGGAATGCCACCGAGGCAGGGTATGCCGATGAACCAGGGAATGCCACCCGGACAGGGAATGCCGCCAAGGCAGGGTATGCCGATGAACCAGGGAATGCCGCCCGGACAGGGAATGCCGCCGAGGCAGGGTATGCCGATGAATCAGGGGATGCCGCCAAGGCAGGGTATGCCGATGAATCAGGGGATGCCACCCGGACAGGGAATGCCGCCAAGACAGGGCATGACTATGAATCGTGATATGTCTTCAGGACGTGGCATGCCTTACAGAGGGAGTGCAGAAGGATCCGACAAACCATTGGAACCGAAACCCCGTATGAGGAGTATGAATCCACTGCCGCCGGAAAATGATGAAGGTTCGCCAAGAAGCAGGGGGAGCAGACTGTTTGACGGTGATGATGACGGTAACAGAGTAAGGTCCGGAAGGCCGGGTATTGGATTAGGCAATGTGATACCTCAGGGATTTATAGAGGGGCTTACAAATGTATCGGGAATTGTCTACGGAGCGATATTGTGCATATGCCTTCTGATTGCCCTGATCGCATATGGAACTACACATAAAGCATCGGGAAAGTCATATAATATACCTACCGATATGCTGACATATAACGGATTGTTCAGGGATATTTATGAGAATGCGATTACCGGCGGACTGAATAATAAGCCGGCAGCACCCATGTATGATGAGGACGGCACGGAGATTCCTGCAGCACCCACGGCTATAGGAGAGGAAACAGCTCCGGGAATGGGAAGTCAGAATACTACGGCATCAGATACACAGGGAGCAGGAACAGCAGCAGAAGGTACCGAAAGTACAACCTCCGGCGCAGCCATGGTAGTGGACAGCGGCTCCGGTTCAGATGGGTATAAACAGGCTGAATCATACAAAGAGCTTCTTACGCAGCTTGAGACAGCAATTGCTTCGGGAGATACCGCTTTTGTCGGAACCAAGCTTGCATATGAAGATGAGAACGGTAATCTTAAAGGATATCCTCAATCCGTAGTGGATCATTTTGTTACATATATGTCTACCAACTCCGATAAAAGAACGGCGCTGATGACAGAGCTGGGAAACGATAAGTATTCGGCACAGAACGGAAGTGCGTTTATAGTGAAGCTTCCCTATATTAAATTTGTCGTGAATATGGGATATGATAATACTACGATATCTCTTCCGGGCTTCTCGGATCAGGTGGTAAATGCCGGACAGAGTGCGGATATTGCTCCGCTGCTTCCGTGCATGTATACATTGACCATAAACAATCCCGAATGGTCGGAGGTTGTTACAAGAGATATCGAGGCTAACGTTAACGAATCGACGATATCCATCAATATCAAACCGTGATCGCAGGAAGCATTTTAAGGTGAAAGGAGCACAGGGATTTGGGCGCAAAAATGGATAAGGACAGCTTGACTCTGTCGGTGATCATTCCATGTTATAACGAAAAGAATACTATTGAGAGGATCATTACTGAGGTAAAGAACAGCGGAATAAAGAATCTTGAGATAATAATAGTTGATGACTATTCCACAGACGGAACCCGGGAAATGTTGCAGACAGAGATTGGAAAGAAGGTAGATAAGGTTCTCTATCACAAGAAGAATATGGGAAAGGGAGCCGCTCTCAGACACGGATTTCAGGCGGCAACAGGGGATCTTGTAGTAGTTCAGGATGCGGACAGCGAGTATGATCCCAAGGATTATAATGTACTGATCGAACCATTTGTTTCAGGCAGGGGTGATGCGGATGTTGTATATGGAAGCCGTTATGCAAGAAGCGAGAAATATATGATCAAGAGATTTTATCATAGCGCAGGCAATAAATTTCTTACGTTCATGTCAAATTTATTTTCGGATCTTGCCCTTACCGATATGGAAACTTGTTATAAAATGTTCAGGCGTGAGGTGATCCAAAGTATTCCGATCGTTGAGAACCGTTTTGGTTTCGAGCCTGAGATAACCGCAAAGATTGCAAAGAAGCGGTGCAAGGTTTATGAGGTACCGATCTCATATTATCCCAGAAGCTATGATGAGGGTAAAAAGATAGGAGTCAGGGACGGCTTCAGAGCAATCTATTGCATTCTCAAATATAATCTTTTTGATCCGGGATATAAGGGTTAAGAATAAATGCCGAATATGGTAATTGTGAAATCCGCCTTGCAGCGGATTTCTTTTCTGAAAGAGTATTCGAAGGATTTATTAAATCGGTTTATTCAGGGAGTATAAATAATGAACTGGACGCAGCTAATGTGCTCGGAACGATTAAGACAATATACCAAATCCGGTTCGTCCGGTGATCTTCGCAGCGAGTTTGAGAAAGATTATCACAGGATAATATCAAGCCCGTCCTTCAGACGGCTTCAGGATAAGACTCAGGTATTTCCTCTCGATAAGAGTGATTTCATACGTACCAGACTTACACATTCTCTGGAGGTATCTTCTTTTGCCAAGTCTTTGGGACAGAGTGTCGGAGCCCGTATCATAAATGAGAAGCTCGCAGTTGACTTTGATGAATCTGTAAGATCCGATATATGCGATGTTTTGCAATGCGCGGGGTTGATACATGATATCGGTAATCCGGCATTTGGGCATTTCGGAGAAAGCGCGATACAGGACTGGTTTAAGAAGAACCTTGGAATTATTGAATATAACGGCCGTAAGCTTACAGATATCCTTACGGAACAGATGCAGAAGGATTTCTTCAGGTTTGAAGGTAATACACAGGCGCTGAGAGTGGTTACCAGACTTCATTTTCTGGTAGATGAGCATGGAATGAATCTTACGAAAGCCCTGCTTGCTACTATCATCAAGTATCCATGTTCATCATTGGAAAGTAATAAAGAATGCGGAGATATAAAGCTAAAGAAGATGGGGTATTTCTACGCTGATAAGGACAGCTTCGATGATATACAGTCATCATGCGGTCTAAACGGCTGCAGGCATCCGCTTACATTCCTTCTTGAAGCGGCAGATGATATAGCATATAATACAGCGGATATAGAGGACGCCGTAAAAAAAGGAAACCTGAATTACCGGATTTTACGGGATGAGCTGAATAAGTGGTCCGAAAAAATACCTTACGGTCCCAAAGCGGAGACGTTTAAGGAGATTGGCAGCAGACTTGACAGGTATTATAACCGGGCGCTTGATAACGGATATGATAATCCGGATCTGTATGCCGTTCAGAACTGGATAGTAAGAGTCCAGGGAACGCTTATAAGCTGTGCTACGGATACATTTATAAGCGGATATGATGCTATAATGTCAGGAAGCTTTAAGAGTGATCTTATCGGTGCTTCAAACGGTGAATTTATTGTAAAAGCCCTGTCGGATGTGGCATACAGATATGTTTTTATCAGCAAGCCGATACTCAAGCTGGAGGTAGCTGCTTCGGCAATATTTGATTTCCTTTTGGAAAGATACACAGATGCGTTTTTGTACTATGATACACCCTATTGGAAAGAGAATAAGACTGCACTTCGGGATAAGTTAACGATGCTTATGTCTGAGAATTATCTTAGGATATACCATAAGTATTCCGAGGGCAGAAGTGAAGAGGATAAGCTGTATCTCAGGCTTCTGATGGTGACCGATTATATTTGCGGAATGACAGACAGCTATGCCAAGAGGATGTATCAGGAACTTAACGGAGTGATATAAATGCAGGAAAACAGGAAAAAGAAGCAACTGAATTATCTTGATATTGCAAGAGGCATCGGAATTATAGTAGTCATACTTGCTCACGTGGATACAGGGGACAATCCGATGTGTTCATGGATCGGATCATTCTGTATGGCGATTTTTTTCTTTGTATCCGGTGCCCTTCTTCATTACCTTGACAGATGGAGAAATGAGAGCTTTACCCAGATAATCGTAAAACGTCTGAAGGGAGTACTGTATCCTTATTTTTCTTTCAGTGCGCTGATCATTCTGTATTATACATTTATGAGAGTGGTATTCAGGCAGGGCAGTTTTTCGAATATAGCGGAAATCGTTAAAAGTACTTTAACCCTTTCTGGATATGATGCTTTATGGTTCATGCCCACCCTGTTCTTTGCGGAAGTGATTTGTGTGCTGCTTCTGAGATACTTTGGACGGGGAAGCGATTCCGGAAGTGATGAAACCGGTATTGCATACAAAAGAGGACTCAGGAAGGAATGGATCGGATTCATATCCGTGACGGCGCTGAGTCTTATATGTTACTGTGTGCTTCACTATGGTATCATAGAGGAGTATGCCGACGGATGGTTCACATTCGTCAAGTTCACAAGAGTACTCATGTCATCAGTCTTTATTTATGCCGGCTATTTCTATTTTGAATATAAAGACAGGATACTTAAGATAAATCATAAGGCAATGATCACGGCATGTATCATCTGGCTTATTATTGACTTCCCAATCGCACAGCCTAATCATTTCGTGGACTACTCATTCGTAAGAATAGTAAGTCTTCCGCTTCAGTATTTAACCGGAATACTTACTTCCTTCGCGATATTGTATCTGGGAGAGGTGCTTAATATAAAGAGCCGGCCGCTTGAATATTTCGGCAAGAACTCCCTTACTATGATGGCGACGCATAATCCGCTGCCTGTACTTGGAACCATATATGAGCTGTATAAAAAATATGTCCCGAGTATCGGACGGTACGGAGATGATATAATAATCCTTCTGCTTGTACTGCTTGCGGAAATTCCCATAGTTATGTTTGTAAACAGATTTCTGCCATTTATAGTAAGATGGCCTAAGTCAAAGAAAAAAGTATGATAAATGTTGGAGATTCTAATGAGTAAGAATAAAGGATCAGCAGAAAAAAAAGATTACAGAACAGGGCTTGGCCTGTTCATGCTTTTGATCGTCATATTTTATTCCGTAAGATGGCTTCTTGCAAGAAAACCGGAATATGACTGGATATCGCGTAACACTGTTCAGACGGTTTCATATCTTATCGGATGTGCAGGGTTTATTGCTCTGTCTTTTTTTATTATAAAAACGGCAGAGAGATTAAGGCATGAACAGATATTCATCGTACTATATCTTACGTTGGGGATAGCTTATATGGCGGTATCGCCTTTGTCTGCCGTACCCGATGAAACCGAGCATATGCTGAGAACCTATGGCATCACGATAGGAGACTTCATCCCGCCGGTAAATGAGCAGGGTGAGGGCGGAAGCTACTGCCCCGAAAACCTTACTTATCTGTGGGACCGAAGCGGAGTACGTCTTAAATATATGTCAGACAATCTGTGGATGAGATCGAGTGAGGAAAAGACATTTCAGGTCTATTCCAATACCGCCTTTTATTCACCCCTTACCTACCTGCCGCAGGCTGTGGGTATACTGATAACACGGCTTATATGCGACAGACCTTATATTATTGCATATGCCGGCAGACTGTGTGAGCTGGTTGCATCCGGAATACTTATATATTATGCGATAAAGCTGATGCCTTTTGGAAAGAATATACTGCTTTTATTAAGCCTTCTTCCCATGAATATATACGAATGTGCTTCTTTAAGCGGTGACGGCATGGCATATGCGGTGACGTTGCTTATAATAGCTTATTCCTTATGGCTTAGATATGAGAAAAAGGAAGTAATGAATAATAAGGAGATCGTAAAGATATATCTTCTGCTTGCGCTCGTTGCTTCCTGTAAGATCGTATACGCTCCGTTTGTTTTAATGGCTTTCGTTATACCGCCGGAAAGATTCGGAGGCAAAAAACAGTACTTCATACATATTATTTGCGCAGGGATAATGATAGTGTTTCTTGCGGTAGGATGGCCGATACTCATAGGATCCAGATATCTTCTTGAGTATATGGAAGGTGTATCGGCTTCGGCTCAGACAGTTTATGTGATAACACATCCGTGGAGCTTTGTTCAGGTTATGTTTTATACACTCATACAGGAGGGAGAATGGCTGGTTAAGACTTACTTTGGGCTGTCGCTTAGTTATTTTAATGTAGACTGCAGTATTATTGTGCTGTTCATTTCGACCGGAAGCCTGATATATGCCTTCTGTTTTGAGAAGATAATAAGATGTGAGGATGAGTCGGTGCTGAGTATATGGAAGAGACCTGCCATAATACTGGGAACTGCAACATTGCTGAGTATCGTGTTTACATTCCTGAGCCTCTATATCGAATGGACGCCGTACAGGGCAGAGAGCGTGCTTGGGCTGCAGGGAAGATATTTCATACCACTTACTTTTCAGGTGGTTTATCTTCTTAAGAGAAAATATGGCAGGGCAGAGGCAGGTAAAGAAAAGAGCACACAGTCAGAGCTTATGACAGCTCCGGCCATATGCATGTGCGCAGCCAATCTTATCGTTCTTGTTACGCTTTTTGTGTTCTACGTATAGCTGCCGAGAATCTGTCCGAAACCGGCAGCATCATATTGAATAGGAATATAAAAAGTAATTTCTGTTCAATACCCGACTTCAAGCATAAGATCAGAGCCTTCATATTCGCTTTCGATACGCAGAGTGCCATGCGAAGCCGAGGGTAGAACGATCGTATTGTTCTTATTATGTTCCTGTATGATATATTCCGCCTTGCCGGAAGGAGAAGAGGGATCATTTACAATATTGGTTATAGTGTATTCCATATCATCCCGGTTGGAGGCTATTGTATGCTGCCGGTCAATATCGGGATTGCTGTCATCTCTGTGCGTAAGATCTCCCGAAACAGGCATCCAGTACAGTCCGTATATCTCGGGCTCCTCTGCTGCAAGCTTTTCTGAATATGTGGTATAGAATTTGGACATATTATTATCCGCGGAATCACTGAGTACATTCCATAATGCCTCTGTGTATACCTCTGCTCCGGCAGTATTAAGATGCTCCGGATCCATATAGTACTCACCATGCTTTATATCAAGATATTCCCGCTTTATGAGATTCATATCATAGCATTCAATACCATACCCGTCAGCAAGACTCTTAAGCTCAGTGACATAGCTGTCATAGTCTCCCGTACTCAACAACTGAAAATCAAGAACAGGAGATACAAACAGGGTGACGGGGATATTGTTTTTTTGGCAGAATTCGATGCTTTTACACAGGTAGCTGCGGCTCTTCTCACCTATCCCGAATCTGGTCAGATCCCTGTCTTTGGGGAATGATTTTTCGCTGTCAAAGACACGTCCGTTTGAACTGTTGTCTCCCTTGATATGATACTCCTGATACCATTGCGAACCATCGGGTTCCTCATAATCTATATGAAAGCTGTATCCTCTTTCCGATGAGGGTTTGAAATGCGACAGGTTATCGGATATATGCTCCCAGTCAAACAGCTTCTCACGGTACCTTACAAACGGAATAAGATTCTCCATCATATGATCCTTATCGGATGCATGAAGCTGTATTGCGACAGAATTAAGAGAAGGCTTCATAGCATAGCTTATCTGCCATGAGGAAGCGAAATGATCGGGGTCACCGATATAATCGGATACACGTATAGTGTCTGTATTCTTATCATATATTTCATGATCTACCACACACAGATAATAGCATTCAAGATAGACATGCTTAAGCTCATGATCCTCTGCCATTTCCTTAAGAAGATAATAGCTTGCATCAAAGCGCTGCTGCGGTGACGACATGTTGAAGTTGTTATATCCGTTTATCTTATCGAGAAGGAGCGGTTCAATATCGCATAATATGTGTGAAGAGCCGATGAAGGCCTGATCGATATTCCGTTCTTGTGTATAGTAGGAATGAAACAGTATCCTGTGCCACTCATCTTCCGGAACATACAGAAGGTTAAGAAGTCTGCATCCTCCGAGAAAGATAAGGATCACCAGCATCAGTTGGGCGATGTTTCTTACATTCTTTTTCATTATCTTTACCTAAAATTGAAAATATATAAACTGCTGTACATCATAAGCGCTTCCGTAACATCCGAAGAGTATTATGAAAAGCAGCAGAGCGGCTTCGGCCAAAGCCCTGAACCACCAGCGCTGTCTGAAAAAAGCGGCAGTAACATTTATCCCTTTGTATTTAAGCCGGTCGATAAAAGCAAGCAAGGCAACCGATACGAGTAAAACATGGAAATAATCTTCCGAAACTCCCAAACGGTAAATAGATTTATTAAAGAGGACCGTCCAGTTAAGATCTGATACAATACCTTCAAGAAGCATGCGCGCGCTGCTCATGCTGCCTGCTCTGAAGAACAGCCAGGCAAATGCTGTAAGGAAAAGGGTCACAGCCAGTTTTACAAGCTTGTCCGAGAACAGTACGCTGCTTTCGGGAAGCTTCCTTTTGGTTCTTATGAAGGATCTTACGGATGAAACAATATCTTCGATGACCTGATACAGACCATGGAGCAGCCCCCATACGATAAACGATACGGATGCGCCGTGCCACAGTCCGCTGACGGCAAACACTATGATGATGTTTATATATTTTCGGATCCTTCCTTTGCGGTTCCCGCCGAGGGGAATGTAGAGATAATCCCTGAACCAGGTTGACAGCGATATATGCCATCTTCTCCAGAATTCCTTTATGCTCTTTGAATAATAGGGTGCGTTGAAGTTGTCCATAAGCCGTACGCCGATGGTAAGGGCGGCACCCTTGGCAATGGTGGAATAACCGTAGAAGTCACAGTAGATCTGAAGCGAGAACAGTATCGTGGCCAAGATGATATAGAAGCCCGGACGACCGACCGGTTCATTATAAACGGCATCAACGATAACGGCCACTCTGTCAGCAATAACTACCTTTAAGAAGAAGCCGTAGAGCATAATGAGTATCCCCTCTCTCAGATTGTCAAATGAGAAGCGATGAGGCTCCGAAAGCTGTTTGAGAAGGTTCTTCGAGCGTTCGATGGGGCCCGCAACAAGCTGTGGAAAGAAGGAGATGAACAGCGCGTACTTAAGAAAATTGCGCTCGGCGTAGATATCCTTCCTGTACACATCTATGAGATATCCCAATGCCTGCAGGGTAAAAAAGGAAATACCGACAGGAAGCAGGATATCTTTTTCAAAGGGAGCGATATTTATTCCGATGACGGACAGCACTTTTCCAAGATACAGCATTATAAACGAAGCATACTTAAAATATCCGAGTATGAAAAGATTGATGAAAAGCCCGAGAAAAAGACAGATCTTTCTGCTGCGCGCATTAACGGTACGTTCGAGTATAAGCGCACCTGTGTATGTTACAACGGTTGAAGTGAGCAGCAGAAAAACATATACAGGGTTCCACTGCATATAAAAATAGTAGCTTGCCGCAAGAAGCCAGATATATTTGATTTTATCCGGAATGAGGTAATAAATTACTGCCACGACCGGAAAGAAGATCAGGAATTCTAGGGAATTAAAAAGCAAAACTGAGTCTCCAATCTTTCATGTAAACATGAGCCGTATTCTATGTGCATGGCTCTGAATAGTTACCATAATACCATAAATAAGGGTGTTTGGGTAGCATTACAGGTTAGATTTGATAATAGTCGGAAACTGTGGTATTTTAGATTCGTATTTATCGGGAAAACAAGGAGCAGGGAACAGCTTAGATCATGGAAAGATTCGACAGGATAATAATAGGCGCAGGCCTGTACGGTCTGTATTCGGCGTTGTACAGCCTGAAAAAGGGACTGAGTGTACTGATCCTTGAGAGTGACAGCGAACCGTTTAAGAGAGCCACATACATTAATCAGGCAAGAGTACATCAGGGATATCATTATCCCAGATCATTATCCACGGCAATAAGATCGGCCGGATATTTTGAACGCTTTAACAGGGATTATGATTTCTGTATAAACCGGGAATTCGACCAGATATATGCTACGTCATCGCAGTATTCATGGACAAGCGGAGAGCAGTTTAAGGAGTTCTGCAGCGCTGCAGGAATACCCTGTGAAGAGCTGGCGCCCGGGAATTATTTCAAGCCCGGTATGTGTGACGGAGCCTTCAGGACAAGAGAGTATACCTATGATGCCGGAATATTAAAGTATTTTTTCCTTGATAAGCTGTCGGAATACAAAAGCTCTTTCAGGGTTAAATACGGATCGGTCATCACTGGAATAGACTGCGGTGATGATGTTTATACAATAAGAGAGAGTGATGGCAGTGAGTACTGTTCAGCATTTGTGCTTAATGCCTCTTATGCAGGAATAAATCAGGTTCTTGAGCTTGTGGGAGCGGATAAATTCGATATTAAATATGAACTGTGTGAAATAATACTGTGTGAGGTGAATGATATATTAAAGGACACCGGTTTTACTGTTATGGACGGTCCCTTTTTTTCAATCATGCCTTTCGGAAAGACGGGATATCATTCTCTGACATCGGTAACCTTTACGCCGCACAGCACAAGCTATGAACAGCTTCCGGTATTCGAATGTCAGGATCGCAGCGGTGGCTTCTGCAGCAGGGGAAGACTTGGGAACTGCAATGACTGTACGGCGAAGCCTAAGTCTGCATTTCCTTATATGTCATCTCTTGCCGGCAAGTATCTGCTTGATGACTACCGGTTTACTTATAAAGGCTCGCTGTTTTCGATGAAGCCTATTCTTCTGAGTTCGGAGATAGATGATTCGCGTCCGACGGTTATCAGGGTTCTGTCGGAATCCCCGACCTTTGTCAGCGTTCTTTCGGGTAAGATCAATACTGTATATGATTTGGATGAGGTACTTGACAGTGACCAATAATGATATCAGCTTTAACAGGGAAAAGAATTTCGCATCCGCAGTTCTGTATGTTCATAATGCACAGCAGTGGATCGGTGGGTTTCTGAAAACCGTAATATCTGTAATGGAGGATAATTTCGAGTATTCCGAGATCATCTGTGTTAACGATCATTCTGATGACGGAAGCGTTGCGGAAATAAAGAAATGCAGCGAACTGGCTGAAAAGACCAGTATAACAGTGGTGAATCTAAGCTATTTTCATGGACTTGAAGCAGCCATGAATGCCGGAATGGATCTTACCATAGGTGATTTCGTTTTTGAATTCGACAGAACCATTCCCGACTTTTCCAAGGATGTGATCATGAAGATATACAGGCGCTGCCTTGAGGGTTATGACATAGTAAGCGCATCACCGGACAGAAATGACAGATTTACGTCAAGAATGTTTTATGCAGTCTTTGACAGGTTCTCAAGCGTTTCTTATGATATGACGACCGAGAGCTTCAGGATACTCAGCAGACGGGTGATAAACAGGATCCGGTCAATGAATAAGTCGGTTCCTTACAGGAAGGCTGTATATGCCAATTGCGGGCTTAAAACAGATAATATAAAGTATGATATCGTCAGTGGATCCGGGTACAGAAGAGACAGAAAGGAAGCCAAATACAGATCAGGACTGGCAATGGATGTGCTTATACTGTTTACGGATATGGGATACAGATTCGGAAAGGCAATGACTCTGTTTATGATGTTCATGTCCGTGTTCATGCTTGTATATTCGATCGTTATCTATCTTCTTAAGCATCCGGTTGCGGGATGGACGACCACTATACTGTTTCTGTCTATTTCATTCCTGGGATTGTTCGGTATTCTTACGATAATCATTAAATATCTTCAGCTGCTGGTAAATCTTGTGTTCAAGCGTAAGAATTACAGCTTTGAAAGCATTGAAAAGCTTACCGGACATTAAAGATATGGTAAATGCATTAAGTATCAGGCTGAGAGTAGTGATAAATCATTGATTGATCGGGGTGATATGAATATATGAAAGCACTGGTGGGTTATACAGGATTTGTGGGCAGCAATATTTACAGCTGTGCAGGTAAAGAGATAGGTGCGGTATATAATTCAAAAAATATAGAAGAAGCATACGGAACGAATCCGGAGCTTCTTATTTATGCAGGTCTTCGGGCTGAAAAGTATCTGGCAAACAATGCTCCGGGCAAGGATATGGAGCTGATAAGAGAAGCAGAGGGCAATATATCAAAAATAAATCCACATAAGCTCGTTCTGATATCTACGATAGATGTTTTTGCGGATCCTGTAGGTGTATGTGAGAATGATCCCGTTAACACGGAAGGACTGCATGCTTACGGTCTGAACAGATACATGCTTGAGGAATGGGTAAGAGAGAACTATCCCGATGCTCTTATAATACGTCTTCCGGGACTGTTTGGAAGGAACATAAAGAAGAACTTCATATATGACTATATTAATCTGATCCCTTCAATGCTTAAGGAGGATAAATTCAGAGAACTTGCGGAAAAGGACAGTGAGCTGACGCAGTATTACATCAAACAGGATAACGGCTTTTATAAGGTGGACGTGAAGCCTGAGGATAGAGATATGCTTAAGGAAAAGTTCAGAAGGCTTAAGTTCTCGGCACTTAATTTCACGGACAGCAGAAGTGTATATCAGTTCTATGATCTGTCAGGACTGTGGAATGATATCCGTATCGCATTGGATAATGATATAAAGCTGTGGCATCCGGCGACAGAGCCTGTATCTGCGGCTGAGGTATACAGATACCTTGCGGGAGAAGAATTCGTCAATGAGCTGCCGGGCAAGCCCGCTTATTATGATTACAGGACAATATATGACCGGATTTACGGTGGTGACGACGGATATATTTGTAAAAAAGAAGAGATTCTCAGGGAAATAGGGGAATTCGTTAAAGCTGAGGGAGGCAGGTGACCGGAATGATCGGGTTATCCATATCCAACATAGCATGGAAGGCTGAGGATGATGAAACAGTATACGGTTTCATAAAGGAGCTGGGTTACACGGGACTGGAAATAGCACCGACAAGGATATTTCCGGAAGCTCCTTATGAACATCCGGATGAAGCGGAAAAATGGTCCGATAAACTGTACAGTTCATATGGACTGAGTATATCCTCGATGCAGTCGATATGGTACGGACGGAATGAAATGCTGTTTGGCACTGAAGAGGAGCGGAAAATACTGACAGACTATACAAAGAAGGCTGTTGATTTCGCTTCTGCCATAGGCTGCGGAAATCTGGTATTCGGATGTCCGAGGAACCGGAATATGCCGGAAGGCGCAGACAGGGATATTGCACTTAGGTTCTTTAAGGAAACCGGAGATCATGCGGCTGCGAATGATACAGTGATAGCCATGGAAGCCAATCCGCCTGTATACAACACGAATTATATAAATGATACACTGTCCGCGATAGAGCTTATAAAAGAGGTGGACTCTAAGGGTTTCATGCTGAATCTTGATATGGGCACAATGATAGCAAACGGTGAGGAACTGTCGGTATTAAGAGGCAATGAGCATCTTATCAACCATGTTCATATAAGCGAGCCGGGACTTAAGCCGATAGAAAAGCGGGAGATGCACAGAGAGCTTGCTTCATTCCTTAAAGGATGCGGCTATGATAGATATGTTTCCATAGAAATGGGGAAGATCGATGATGTTTCCGCGATCAGAAAAACCATGGAATATATAAAGGAAGCGTTTAACTGACGGTAAGGATATGTTATATGAAAAAAAACCGGGAGTCCCGGAATTTGAATGTACAGAGTATAAAGAAAAAAACAGTGATTATGTTGTCCTTATACCTATTATTAATGAAGGTGCCAGAATACATAATGAACTGGAAAGAGCAAAAAAAGCAGAAGTATCTTCTTATGCTGATATCGTGATCTGCGACGGCGGTTCAACTGACGGCTGTACGGATGAGGCAAAGCTTAGAGCGCTGAATGTGAACACGCTGCTTGTAAAGAAGAGCGAGGGTAAACAGGGCGCACAGCTCAGAATGGGCATATGGTGGGCGCTTGAACGCGGATATGAAGGTATAATAACCATAGACGGAAATGACAAGGACAGTATAGAGGATGTTCCGCGGTTCATAGATAAGCTCAAGCAGGGCTATGATCTTATACAGGGTTCAAGATTTATTAAAGGCGGACATGCGGTAAATACTCCTTTTATAAGAACGGTCTCCGTAAGGCTCCTGCATGCCCCTGTAATATCATTAACAGCACGGCAGAGATTTACGGATACAACGAACGCATACAGGGCATATTCAAGACGATATCTTACGGATGAACGTGTTCAACCGTTAAGAGATGTTTTTATGACATATGAACTTCTTGCATATCTGTCTGTAAGGGCAACGCAGCTTAACATGAAGGCATGCGAGATACCTGTTACAAGAGCATATCCGGCAGAAGGCAAAACCCCGACCAAGATAAGCTTTTTTAAGGGAAACTGGGAGCTTTTGAAAATCTTATTTAAGAATGCTGCGGGAGCATATGCTCCGTGAGATTAATACGGCAGCGGAAAGATTTGTATAAATATTCATAACAGATAATGTCTTAAGATATAAAATTAAGTGTTGACAACATTTAAATGTAGGGATATTATAATACTTGTGTTAGCACTCAAATGAAAAGAGTGCTAACAAAAACAAAAGAAAACTAATTTATATTCATTATTTATTTTAATAGGAGGCGAAGCATCATGAAGTTAGTACCATTAGGTGACAGAGTAGTTCTTAAGCAGCTTGAAGCTGAGGAAACAACCAAGTCAGGTATCGTATTACCCGGACAGAATAAGGAGAAGCCACAGCAGGCTGAGGTTATTGCAGTAGGTCCCGGCGGAGTGGTTGACGGAAAGGAGATCAAGATGGAGGTCAAGGTCGGCCAGCAGGTTATCTATTCCAAGTATTCGGGAACAGATGTAAAGCTGGATGACGAGGAATTCATCATTGTTAAGCAGTCGGATATACTTGCAGTAGTTGAATAAACGATGAGGCACATTAAATCGTATTATTCTGAGCAAAGCTTAGAATCTATATTGTAGGAGGATAATAAAATGGCAAAAGAGATCAAATACGGAGCAGAGGCTCGTGAAGCCCTGGTTGCAGGTGTTGATAAGCTTGCAAATACAGTTAGAGTTACATTGGGACCCAAGGGAAGAAATGTAGTGCTTGACAAGAGCTATGGCGCTCCCCTTATTACAAACGACGGCGTTACCATTGCCAAGGAAATAGAGCTTGAGGATGCTTTCGAGAACATGGGCGCACAGCTTGTTAAGGAAGTGGCAACAAAGACCAATGATGCAGCAGGTGACGGTACAACAACAGCTACTGTTCTTGCACAGGCAATGATCGATGAGGGTATGAAGAACCTGGCAGCAGGCGCTAACCCGATCATCATGAGAAAGGGTATGAAGAAGGCTACCAAGGAAGCCGTTGATGCGATCGCAAAGATGTCAAGCAAGGTAAACGGCAAGGAGCATATCGCCAGAGTAGCAGCTATTTCGGCAGGCGATGACGAAGTAGGAAACATGGTAGCAGACGCTATGGAGAAGGTTTCGGGCGATGGTGTTATCACTATCGAGGAATCCAAGACAATGCTTACAGAGCTTGACCTTGTAGAAGGTATGCAGTTCGACCGTGGTTATATTTCAGCATACATGGCAACAGATATGGATAAGATGGAGGCTAATCTTGAGAATCCTTACATCCTTATCACAGACAAGAAGATTTCAAACATCCAGGATATCCTGCCTTTGCTTGAGCAGATAGTTCAGTCGGGAAGCAAGCTTCTTATAATCGCTGAGGATATCGAGGGTGAGGCTCTTACAACACTTATCGTTAACAAGCTCCGCGGAACCTTCCAGGTAGTCGGTGTTAAGGCTCCCGGATACGGCGACAGAAGAAAGGCCATGCTTGAGGATATCGCAATCCTTACAGGCGGTCAGGTTATCTCAGATGATCTTGGTCTTGACCTTAAGGAAACAACACTTGATCAGCTCGGACGTGCTAAATCGGTTAAGGTTCAGAAGGAGAACACAGTCATCGTTGACGGTGAAGGCGATAAGAAGGCCATTGATGCACGTATCAGCCAGATCAAGATGCAGATTGAAGAGACTACATCTGATTTCGATCGAGAGAAGCTTCAGGAAAGACTTGCAAAGCTCGCAGGCGGTGTAGCAGTCATCCGTGTAGGTGCTGCAACAGAGACAGAAATGAAGGAAGCAAAGCTTCGTATGGAAGATGCACTTGCAGCAACTAGAGCTGCTGTGGAGGAAGGAATCATCGCAGGCGGCGGATCTGCATATATCCATGCACAGAAGCAGGTAGCAAAGCTTGCCGAGTCACTTACAGGTGATGAGAAGACAGGTGCCAACATCGTTATGAAGGCTCTGGAAGCTCCTCTGTATCATATAGCAGGAAACGCAGGACTGGAAGGTGCTGTTATCATAAACAAGGTTAAGGAAAGCAAGGACGGCATGGGCTTCGATGCTCTGTCAGGTGAGTACGTAGACATGGTTAAGCAGGGAATCCTTGATCCCGTTAAGGTAACCCGTTCCGCACTCCAGAACGCAACCAGCGTAGCTTCAACCTTCCTTACAACCGAATCGGTAGTAGCCAACATCAAGGAAGATGCTCCCGCAATGCCCGCAGGTGGTGGAATGGGAGGAATGATGTGATCGAATAACGAAACGTGCCAATAAATACGGAGAGAGCTCCAACGAATGCTTGCATTCACGAGGAGCTCTCTTCGTATTTGTTGATAAGTTGACAAACGACATGAGCGAAGCGCAGCGTAGCGAATGGCACGTTTCGTTATTTGGAAGAAGCGTAACGAATAAGCCTGGCGTCCCCTTGCCATTACCCATAGGATTTGCTACAATCAGCTTTAGTCAGGGTGAAAGGACAAGTAAAAGATGCTTTTTAATTCATTGGCCTACGGGATTTTCCTGCCGGTTGTCTTTAT
>JAILNV010000273.1 GCA_024691125.1 Lachnospiraceae bacterium
TACGCTGAGGATTTCAGATGCGTGCTATCGGGATAAGCAGGCAAGCATTTGGTCCAGGTATTTAAGAATCGTTATACTAGTATCCGACTACATGGCGATATTTCCTGCTGAGAGCAGCACCGGGGATATAAACGTGCTGGCTGTGAATATTACATGGCCTCAAAACCGCATGACTGTGCGGTTGGGGGAGGCATCATCATTTATTCATTGTTTGTCGAAGATCAGAAGAACGAACTGGGTATCTGATCGTGACGAAACACCTGTTGCTATAAAATGCATTGGCGTGACAAAAGTGTCAGTGACAAAATCCTGTCACATATTGTCTTTATTATATGTTTTTTATATAATCAAACTATATATCTGTTTCAGTTATTACAAGGATAGTGAAGCGGTATCTGCGGATATGGGGTATGACGGCCGCAGGTTAATATCGAGCCTGGTACCGTCCAAGAATGCGGAGCATGATTGGGTAACGGTACCGGCAATCGGCCGGTGTTAGTCAAATAATGGTTAGCTTTATTAGAGGAGAGGAGGTACAGGATGATACGATTGAATTGGAAAAAACTCATGGCTGCGGTGGCAGCTGTCTCGATGTTTGCGGCATCTTTAAGCGCGGACTGCCTTCCGGCACTTGCGGAGGAGGTCGTGACAGATGAGAGTGCAGCTTACGCAGGATCAGGACAGCCCGGAGGGGAGCTTCCCGCGGGCACATTGGATATTAAAAATGAGGCCGTGGATCAGAAGGCGGAAAGTGATGACCCCGCAACTGCCTCACTTGACTTTATCCTGGAGGATGCTGGCGGGGAATCGTCCGAGGTGACGGATGAAGCAGGATTGGATACGTGCTTTACTCAGGCGGATTCAAATGAAAACGTATTGAATACATTCTGTCCTGATGCGGATTCATATGAGGCAGCGGTCGCGGACAGTGACTCAGTGAATGCGGCTCCAGAAGAGACGGCCGACGGAGAAAGAGAAGAGACCGTGGGAACTGCCGGATTAGAGGAGATTACGGATCTGCGGCTTGATGCTTCTGAGTATGTGATAACAGATATGGATTGGGGTGATGAAGAGAAGTCATATCAAGTCAACTACAAATGGTCTGAGGTCACGGAGACGTCAGGCTTTACAGCTAGCTTATATGTTTATCCATCTAATTTTGCCGATTACGGGTTGAAAAAAGTTGATCTCTACAATAATTATTTAGTTGCTACAAGTTCTGATCCTTCTGTAGTCGAAGTACTCGGTGTAGTCAACGAAGATTACACAAGACCGAATTGGGAATGGGAGACGCCTGATTATTGTATGGTTTTTTGGGGAAAATACAAAGGTCCGGGAACTGCAACCATAAACGTCAGGACAAAAGACGGAAGCTGCAGCATTAATATGTCAGTTAATGTTATAGACGATACCAAGACTACCGACGCTACCTCGGCAGTATTTGCCCTTAACCAGAAGACTACTGGAGAGGACAAGATAACTAACCAGAAGGAATTCGACGAAGGGCATGTCATCGGCATACAGGTCAAGCCCTCGGATGCTGCGTTCACGGTTGAGGGAGAGAATTCGGATCCTTCTGTCATGACTTTGGATATGAACCCGGCTATCTCTGCGGATGATAAAGCACAGCTTGATAAGAAATATCCCAATACCCAATGGGTCAAGGTTAAGCCGCTAAAAGCGGGGGTATCCCTTCTCACCTTTACAGTCCGCTCCGGTTCAAAGACATTTAAGCTCACCTGTAAATTTACAGTCGCCTGGCCGAAGTCTACCGGGGTAGCGGCAAAGAAGGTAGGCTGGGCCTTTGAGAACTGGAATAAAAATTCGATAATATCGTATACAACGGATGATCCATACTATGTTAATGGGGAATATGACGGCATAATATACAGCCCATTAAACGCCGAAATGAATATAACCTATACCAACTCAAATCCTGCCGTGGTAGGTGTGCGTGAAAAGCCAAGGTCTAATTTCAGGCCCGAGGATGTACATTTGTACGACGAAAATCCTAACGTAAAGTGGTA
This sequence comes from Lachnospiraceae bacterium, assembly GCA_024691125.1. Classification (GTDB taxonomy): domain Bacteria; phylum Bacillota; class Clostridia; order Lachnospirales; family Lachnospiraceae; genus UBA2868. The sequence continues at coordinate 2,028 of JAILNV010000273.1, forward strand.
TAATTTTGATTTCTATGGTGTAGGGGATTCCACCATTACCTTCCTCATAAGCTCTGGAAATAAAACATGGACGGTAACGAGGACATTCCATCTTATCAATCATGTAGACTTTCCCATGTCAGCCGAGGTCGCCAAGATCGTAAAGGGACAGAAGCTGGATCTATGGGATGTCGTGCCGGCCGCGGGCGCCAGCACAGGCATACTCGCTTCCGACAGGGACGATAAGACCTTTGCGTTCAAGCCAGATAATTCAAAGCTTGCTTCAATAAACGGTAAGGGGCTGCTTACCGCCAAGTCTCCGGGAACCGTGGAGATACGCTACAAACGGATCGCATATTATCATAACGCGGAAGGAAAATTAAAAAAGAAGACAATAACCGGAGGCACCGGGGCGGGGATACTTATAGTAACCCCGACTGTAACACAGAAGAAAGTGACCCTCAACCGGCTGGGTCAGACCGCGAACTCTCAGGAGATCATTAACTGTATCGTCCCGGCGACACGGTATACCTCATCAAAGCCTGGTGTGGCTATGGTTAATTCGACCACGGGCGAGGTTACAGCTACGGGCAAGGGAAGCGCAAAGATAACTGCGGAATTCGGCGAAGGCAAAAATGCCGCGAAGTACAGCTACACTGTCAATGTGAATGCGCCCTGTCTCAGCAAAAGACAGCTTACCCTAAAGGCCGGAGCTAAAAAGGGTACAAAGATCACGCTGAAAGGGATCCCGAAGGAATCGGCACCGGCAATAAAGTGGGGCTGCGGCGACGACGGCACAGTATCCATCACACCCAACCCTAAAAATAATGCTTCATGCATGATCATTCCGGGCGCGTCTGCAGGGAATGCCACGGTAACGGCTGAGCTTGATGGAGTGGCCTACACCTGCGCGGTAACGGTCGTTTCAAAATAACAGATAATAAATACAGCAGGGAGGGATTTTGATGCAGGGGAGCCGCTGAGGCTCCCCTGTCGTTATGTGAAGCTGTTTACTCAATATATACGAATTGATAATTCCCCGTGATTTATGCTATTTTAAGAAGGTAGGGATCACGGGAATTTTACGTGTATAGCGGCATATTTGATTTTGGTATAGGTAAGAGTTATGGGTGATTTTGACAGGAAGCTGCCGATAGGTATACAGGATTTTGAAAGTATAAGAAGGGACGGGTATTTATATATTGATATTTTTTATTATTTTAAGAGCTTGACATTTGCATCCGCCTGCGTGATAGTAAATCCAATGAAGCGAAGGATTTTCAGAACACTTGATCAGACATTCCCCGGGAATGAGATAAAGGAGGTGTAAGTATGACGAGAGTTTATTGTTATTCCAGATGTACAACTTGCAAGAAGGCTTTGAAATGGCTGGATGATAAGGGGATTAAGTATGAGCAGATCGATATCAAGGAGAACCATCCGGATGAAGAGACCTTGCGCCAGCTGCATAAAAAGAGCGGTCTTGTTTTAAAGAAGTTTTTTAATACAAGCGGCCAGCTCTACAGGGAGATGGAGCTGTCTAAGAAGCTTCCGGATATGAGTGAGGATGAAATGTTTAAGCTGCTGGCATCGGATGGTATGCTTGTAAAGAGACCTCTTCTCATTACGGAAGATGCTGTACTTACAGGTTTTAAGGAGGAAGACTGGAGTAAGGTCCTATGAGAAGGATGGCTTAGGGTGAACAGTAAAGAGAAGAAGAGGATATTATGCAATTTTTGATCAGAGCATATGATGGCGAAGGAAAGCTTGATAAGCGTATGGAAGCAGGTCAACCATTTGCTATGTGCAAAACCTGAAAGAGGAGTTGAAAAGTCGATATGTGGAAGATTGTTCAAATATTTGATGGTGAGTATGGATGCGAAGAATTGGCTCCGGGAGAAAAACCAAAGGTTTCCCTTACCTTAGAGAATGAAGATTCGGAGCAGAAGTACCTGACTGTAGAAGATGAGTGGCTGACAGAGAATAACCTGAATGTGGGAGATATTTGGCCAAAGGAGTCTTTAAGATGATAAGGCCTGTTTTTGCCTGACATTTGAAGGTGGATGAGTGATTATTGGGGAGGTGATGAATTGATCCTTTATCATACAAGTAAGATTGAGATTATGCTTCCGGACATTCATTATGGAAGGAAGAATGCTGATTTTGGGCAGGGTTTTTATCTGACGCCGGATTATGATTTTACATATCGGTGGGCATGGCAGGATGCAATAGTTAACAAGTATGAGCTGGATTTAGATGGGCTTTATGTTCATTCCTTCTCACGCAGTATTGAATGGTTTGAGTATATCTTCCATAACCGGAGAGCAGAGGACAGACTTGATGCGGATATTGTTATGGGCCCTATCGCAAATGATACGATTTTTGATACCCTTGGAATAATAAGCAGTGGCTATCTGAGCTCAGAAGAAGCACTAAAGCTTCTTATGATCGGGCCTGAATATACCCAGGTTGCAGTAAAGACAGGGAAGGCAGTAAAGCAGTTGAAATGGCTTGGCTCAGATAAGGTCACCGGAGTGAAGGAATACAAAGAATTGCTGAAAAAAGAGAAGGATGAATATCAGGAAGAGTTTGCAAAAACAATGCAAAGGCTGAATGAGGATTAAAAGTCAAAGATATTTTCCAAGAGTTTCATAAAGAGATATTGGAAGCAGCTTTGGACTGTTTTTCTGTTAAAGGGTATGAAGCCACAAGCATTTTGAGATCTATAAAAATTAAATTATAAATATGTCTTTGTTTATGGACAGTTTGTTTACTGTGGTTGAAATTTAGATGCTTAAAGCTGATCCTGATGAGGAATTACTGAAAAAATATAATACATTAGTTGAAAAGATTAAGAAGGGTTGAACATAGCATTTTATACGAGGAATATTAAAATGAAAAATCCAATAGGAAGAAGATTATTATGTATATTTGCAACAGCAATTCTGCTAACGGCTTGTGGAACAGTGGAAAGATTTTTTACTGTTTCATTTGATAATTGCAGTAACGGCAGCATAAAGGTCAAAGAGGGAGAAGAGATAGAAGTCCCGGAGTATAAGGGTAAAACAATAAAGGACTTCCTTGATCTTTCTGATATTACTTTATACGAAGACAGGGATTTTTGTATTAACGAAGAACCTGTATGTCCGAAGGAAATGGCAGTGATTGATGAAGAAGAGAAGGAGATCGTACTAAAGAACATAAATATTCCCTATGCAATCAAATATGCTGTTAATAAGGAAGATGATACCGTATATCCCATAAGATTAGAGCAATATGGCAGACCTGTAGGGAATAGCGGAATTTCTATTGTTCTTGAATATAAGGATAATGAAGATGGCAGAAGGGTATATACCTTTAAAGGTCTTACTGATATGTTTGGTCGAGATATTGACGAGGCGGAAATATATTATGGGGATTTCAAAGGCTGGTCATCGGAGGAGATGGCGACTGAAGCAGAGTATTTGGCCGGAGATAATTTGTCTGTAAGCCGGGATATTAGCTTATATCCTGTTTTTGATACAAATGATACATATGAGGAAGTGCTGGAAGAAGGAGCTGAATATAAAACAATCACAAGTGATGCAAAGGATATTGTAAATACAAATAAATGGGGTAGCATATCAGTAAATGATGAGGGCATAGTGATCACCGACCGGGAAGGATCAAGTGTAGATCAGGAAAGCGGA
>JAILNV010000279.1 GCA_024691125.1 Lachnospiraceae bacterium
CAAGTACACAGCATGTATGAAACGCTGATGAAGCTGAATTGCGTTGATATTCCAATACCGGAAATCAGTAATCCGAATATGTATGTCCTTTCAAACAGATCCTGTAACCACGGAGCTTCTCAGCTGCTTAACATGAGCCGACTGGGAGAGGAATATGAAGGACGGTCATTTTATGTGATCCCGAGCAGTATACATGAGGCCATCCTTGTTGATTACCAGGAGAACATAGACCCTGAAGAGCTCAATGCAATGATCCGGGATGTGAATGATACTGTCCTGGATACAGCGGAGATATTATCCGATCATGTGTATTTTTATGATGGAGTTTGTAAAGAAATCCGTATGTGCGCTTGATAGGGGGTGATAGGATGATTGAACTTTTGAAATTTGTGATCCTAGCGATTATTGAGATTGCTTCGGAACGCTTAAAGAAACCTAAGAAATAGAGTAAGACGATAGGAGGAAAAAGAGATGTCGGTATTTGATAAAGTGATTGGATATGAAGATATTAAAGCTGAACTCTTAAGGTTCTGTGATATTCTTGGCAGTCCTGATAAATATAAGAAACTTGGTGTTTCTTCCCCAAGAGGTATCTTATTATATGGGGTACCTGGGGTTGGGAAGACGCTTATGGCAGATAGTTTCATAGAAATGACTGGGAGAAAAAGATATACGATAAGGAAGGATCAGGCTGATGGTGATTTCATAAACCATATCAGGGAAGTGTTTGAAACAGCTAAGGAGAATCAGCCCTCTGTCATTCTTCTTGACGATATGGATAAATTTGCTACTGAGAAGATGTATAATTCTGATGCTGAGGAATATGTAACCATTCAATCCTGTATAGACATGGTGAAAGATGATGAAGTTTTCTGCGTTGCAACTTGTAACGATATTGATTGTCTTCCTGAGAGTCTTAAGAGAGCAGGACGATTTGACAAGGTTATAGAAATAAGGATCCCCAAGCAACAGATAGCAGCTCAGATAATAGAACACTATCTTCATGACAAACATACCGCTCCTGATGTGAATGCTTATGATATTTCGAGATTTATGGAGGGACACAGCTGCGCAGAACTGGAGATGGTAGTGAATGAAGCCGGTATTATAGCTGGATTTGAAGGGAAAGAGGTCATAGAGCAGGAGGATATAGTAAGGGCCTGCCTCCGCGTAATCTTTGATGCTCCTGAAAGGCTTGACTCTGATGAATACGATCCTCGTGCCAAATATGCTTCGGTGCATGAGGCTGGTCACGTTGTTATAGCAGAGGTGTTGGAGCCAGGAAGTGTAAATGTATCTTCCATACTAAGATCGATAGGGGATATCAATGGAGCTACATATGTAAGCCCAGGGGAAGATCATGTTATATCAGTTGGATCACAGGAAAACACAGTGATCAGGTATCTTGGAGGCAAGGCAGCTGTTGATGTGGTATTTGGTACACCTGATCTTGGAGTGGCTGAAGATTTGCAGAAAGCCTATGATGCAGTTGAAAAGTTTATACAGACTTTACATTTTGGGGGCTTTGACTGTAGCTGTGATTATGATGTTTCCTCTTATTGGAAGAACGCCAGGGATTTCAGGATGACACATGAGCTCGAGAGGTATTATAAGAAGGCAAAGAAGATAATAATAGAAAACAGAGGCTTCTTCGATGATATAGCAGATGCCCTTTTGGAGAAAAGAACCATCACTTTCAGGGATATAGAAAAGATCAGGGCTCAGCATGAGACAGGTGGGTGATCGTATGGGAAGGATTTTTGGCTATGCTCGTGTTTCATCCCAGGAACAAAACCTGGACAGACAGATTATTGCTCTTAAGAAGTATGTACCTGAAGACAGTATCCTTGTCGATAAAGCCAGTGGGAAGGATACCGACAGACCGAGCTATCAAGCCCTAAAAGGAGCGTTGGGATTAAGGGAAGGAGATACCCTTTATGTAATGTCGTTGGACAGGCTGTCTAGAAACAAGTCCGATATCAAGAAGGAGTTGGAATGGTTTAAGGAAAGAAAGATAAGGCTGATGATCCTTGACCTTCCGACTTCGCTGATTGAGGTGCCTGAAGGACAGGAATGGATACTGGACATGATAACAAATATCCTGGTTGAAGTTCTGTCCAGTATGGCAGAACAGGAGAGGCTGACAATCAAAAGAAGGCAGAGAGAAGGTATCAAAGCTGCCAAGGCAAAAGGGAAGCATCTTGGGAGACCGAGGGCTGTAATGCCTGAACATTTTCCAAGGATTCATGATGAGTGGAGACAGGGAAAGATTACAACAAAGCAGGCTATTGAAATATTGGAATTGAAGCCTACTACATTCTACAGACTTGTTAAGCGTTACGAATCAAAATAAAATATACCCCTAAAGGTCTGATGCATTTTGACATGGTATTTCAAAAACATTACAGACCTTTAGGGGTTATTTTTTACGTGGTGACTATCCCTTCGTAAAGGTACACCTTTTGATATGTCTTAAATTCTATTTCTATATCTATATGACGTAAATGAGAAATACTAAGAAAAGGTCTGAGAAATAGTAAAGTTGATTGTTATTTTGGATCTATTATTATATACTTAAAGTGAAAGTGTGA
>JAILNV010000294.1 GCA_024691125.1 Lachnospiraceae bacterium
CAACGGAAAAACAGGATGCCAAACCGGACGTAGGAGCCGGAAAGTTGACGGACAACGGAAAAATTAGACAATAAAGAAAGAAGGTTAGTTGTGCTGCGGTACATCAGCCTTCTTTTTTTAGCAAATGAGATTTATGAGATAATCAAACAATAAAGTCTTCAACCTGAAATTCTCAGGGATATATTTAGTACTTTAGCTAAATCTAATACCAATTCTAACGTCAATAATAATAGTACCAAAACATCTTGCCTTACGGAGAATAACGATATATAATTATAATACCAAATGTAATGAACGTCAAAAGAGGTACAGGTATGAAAATATATGGTTATGCAAGAATAAGCCGGCCACAACAATCAATTGAACGTCAGATCCGTAATATTACAACTGAGTATCCTAATGCTCATATAGTTCAGGAGGCATATACCGGAACAAGTATGGATCGCCCAGAGTGGATGAAACTATATAATCGAGTGAAAAAGGATGATTGTATCATTTTTGACTCCGTATCAAGGATGAGTAGGTCCGCTGATGAAGGTATCGATACATACTTTGAACTCTACGAAAAAGGAGTCAAGCTTGTTTTCCTCAAAGAGCATTATATTGATACAGAAGTATATGCTGAAAATATGCGCGATAGGATAGAGTTGCAGGGAACGGATGAGGATGAAATATTCAAAGGGTTAAACAATTACTTCAGAAAACTTGCTACTCGGCAGATCAGGATAGCTTTTGAGCAGGCTGAAAAGGAGGTTCAGGATCTTAGGCAGAGAACAAGAGAAGGAATTGAAACCGCACGCCTAAATGGCAAGCAGATAGGCCAAAAGGCTGGGAATAAGTTGATAGTTAAAAAAGAAGCTCCATCCAAGGAGCTGATTTGCAAGTATAGTAGGGACTTTGAAGGTTCAAACACTGATTCCGAATGTATAAAGTTAATCGGAATCAGTAGAAATACATATTACAAATATAAGAGGGAACTGAAAATGAAGTAAGGAAAGCATTATCAGATCCCTTTTTATGTTTAGATCATAAGCCAATTGATGCCGGAGCGCGTATATTATGGTAAAATTGGGATAATATAGCGTGTATAGTGCTGTATTGTATAGTAATGCAAGGAGAACCAATATGATTACTGGTGTTATCAAAAATAAAATAGATAAAATATGGGAGGATATTTGGGCCGGTGGTATTACAAATCCCATTACTGTCATTGAACAGTTGACGTACCTCATGTTTATCCGCTCTTTAGATGAAAAGGAACTTGAAAACGAAGAGTTTGCAAACATGACGGGAGAGGAGGCTGTTCAAATCTTCCCACAGAGTAATATTGGTCAATCCATGCGCTGGAGCAAGTTCAAGAACTTGGATTCCCGGGATATTTTCAATATTATGTCCCAAAGAGTATTTCCGGCGGTAAAAAAACTGAAATATGGAAGATTGCCGGATTTCGATGCAAATGGTGATCTGATTGAAATACAGGATGATCCATCAAAATCAGATGATGGAAAGACAGCATTTTCCAGGTACATGGATGAGGCAACGTTTCTGATTCCTACACCCCAAGTCTTACAGAAGATAATAACAGGGCTGGATGATCTGTACGAACATGATATAGCCGATCTTGATATGCAGGGTGATCTGTACGAGTATATGCTTGGTAAACTTGCTACAGCCGGTCAGAATGGGCAATTTAGGACTCCTAAGCATATTCGCGAGATGATGGTTGAATTGCTTGCCCCTACGCCTGATGACAGTATTGTTGACCCGGCATGCGGCACAGCGGGATTTCTTGTGTCGGCAGCCGAGTATATTCGTAGGAATTATGAAGATACAATGACGGATGATCAGTGGGAGAGATATGCTTCGGAAACATTTTCCGGTTATGATACGGATAGGACAATGCTTCGTATTTCTGCCATGAATCTCATGCTTCATTCTATCAGTAATCCAGATGTTGATTATAAAGACAGCGTTTCTAAGCAGAACCAGGTTAAGAGTAAATACACGGTATGTCTCGCCAATCCGCC
>JAILNV010000016.1 GCA_024691125.1 Lachnospiraceae bacterium
TCCTTAAGCAATGGAATGATCTTCTCTATCAGAGTCGTCTTTCCGCTGTTTGAAAATCCCGATATTCCGAAAACTTTCTTTGCAGTAATCATATATTCTCCCTTATGATCAATATAATGAAAAAAGTACTTCGTACTTCTATATCAATATCTTCCAAATGTGCAGTTGGGATAATGGCATTCCTTACACATCCGGCACAGGCCTCCTTCGCCAAGCCTTATGATATCCTGTCTGGTAAACCTTATACCCGAATATATCTGCGGCAGGATAACATCAAGCATCGTAGTCGGCAGGCTTATTGCCGCTCCCGGAACTCCGATGACAGGTATATCGTTAAGATATGCTATCAGAGTCATGTTTCCGGGCTGTGACGGTACTCCGTAGCTTACGATCTCTGCTCCCAGCCCTTTTATCGCGCCCGGGGTCAGATCGTCGGGATCAACAGACATACCTCCGGTAAATATAAGGAAGTCCGCTCCGTTATCAAGGAGCTCTTCTGCCGAGCCCGTTATCATATCCATCCTGTCATCACAGATCTTAATGTCCGATATCTGTCCCGGAAAATATGAAAGCTTCTCTCTTATCACAGGTTCAAAACGGTCCTTACGTCTTCCGCTGTATATCTCCGAACCGGTTATTATCACTCCGGCTTTGAGAGGCCTGTACGGATAAAGCTTAAGAAGCTCCTTTTCGCCGCATAGCTCTTCTGCCTTCTCTATCTGCTTCTCTTCCGTAAACAGCGGTACTATTCTCATAGAAGCAAGCCTGTCGCCTGCTTCCACCCTGAAATGATCCGGTAAGGTTGCGATCGTAATATCACCGATACCGTTTATCTTCTCAAGCAGTTCCCTGTCAACCCTGAACATTCCCTTTATATCACTTATAAGAAGCACCTTACCTTCGGAGGGTTCTTCATAATGCGCTCCCTCTACCTGACAGGCACCGGCAAGCCTTAGTGCGCAATCCTCCTCATGGAGCAGGCTTTCTTCCATTTCTCCGGTATATATATACCTCTTTCCTATATCGAGAAGCTTCTCTACGTCTTCTTCCTGTATTATATGTCCCCGCTTAAAAAGCGCTCCCTTAAATCCGGGATACATTGCCGTTATATCATGACACAGTGTAAGCCCCACCGCATCCTCTGTCCTTACTTTTTTCATATCCGTTCCTTTTTAATGAATCCCTGACATGATTCTAAATGCAAAAACCGCTTATTACAGTACCTCTTACGACAGGCGCCTTCATATCCGAAAGTATGCCGTATGCATTGCAGCCTATCGCGCTGCTTATAACAACATTCCCCTGCTCGGAAGAAGCGCTTAAATACACCTCACCGGCTTCGTACTCAATGTGTCCTCTTATGAACCTGGTTCCCTTCCCTGCCTTCGGGCAGTCCTCCTTAAGCTTCATGCTTATCAGCCTGTGTTCATATTCCCTGTATCCTGCAAGCTTCTTCAATGCCGGATAACATATGCACTGCAGATTCGTAAGGGATGATGCCGGATTCCCTGACAGTGCCAGCATAAGCTTTCCGTTTGCGATCCCGTATGCACAGGCCATGCCCGGCTTCATTCCCACTCCTCTTACCGGGATCTCATAACCGGCTTCGGACATTGCTTCCGGTACCAGATCGTAATCGCCTGCCGATACGCCTCCCGTGGATATGATCACATCACATTCAGACTGTCCCTTTAAAATAAGTCTTTTTGTATCCTCTGTGCTGTCTTGTGCATGTCCGAGATATACTGTATCATACCCGATACTTTTCATCGCCGCTGATATTGTGTATCTGTTTGAGTTCCTTATTTTGCCCCCGGGCGGAGTAAGGTGGGCATCAACAAGCTCATCCCCCGTCGAAATGATCCCGGCAACTGGTTTTCTGTAAACCTTAACCTTAACGATACCCAGAGCAGCCAGGGTTCCCATAAGACCTGCGTCAGCTTTCGTGCCTCTCCCTGCAATGAACGTGCCCTCTCTTATATCTTCTCCCGGCCTGATAATATTACTGCCCGGATCATATCTTCTTTTCAGTACTACAGTCGTGTCCGTATACTCCGTATCCTCATACATACATACGGCATCGGCGCCATCAGGGATCATCGCCCCTGTCATAAGGCGGATAGCAGTCCCGTTTATAACCCTGTTTCCTGCCACCTCGCCGGCTCTTATGCTCTCTGTCACCTTAAGGACAACCGGCGAGCCTTCGCAGGCATTAACTGTATCCTCTGCCTTAAATGCGTATCCGTCGTATGGCGAGCGTTCAAAACAGGGGACATTCTCCGGTGCTGTTATGTCTTCAGCCAGTATCCTTCCGTAAAGCTCGTCTATATCCTTTTCTTCCGTACCGACCGTATTCACATAGCTGACAAGCAGGTCGGCTGCCGTTTTGTGATCCGTTTTCATAGATTTCCTTCCCGTGAACTTAATCCTTTATTTCTGCGTCCGTACAGAACACCCGTTTTTCTTCCTTCCATCAGGTTTATAATAAGCAGTACTGCTGCTGATATTGCGATATTTATAAGTACCCACTTAAAAGCAAGGACATCATTATCCGTTCTCCATAGCTGATATACCGTTGTGGATATGGTCGCTGTCTTACCCGGCGTGTATCCGGCGATCATGGTAGTTGCGCCGTATTCGCCCAGGGCTCTGGCAAACGCAAGGACCGTTCCTGCTATTATTCCCGTCCTGCAATACGGCATTACTATGCGAAAGAATATGTACGTGTTGCTCAGCCCCAAAGTAGCTCCAGCCTGCGCAAGCGTCTCGTCAAAGGCCTCGAACGCGCCTCTCGCAGTTCTGTACATAAGAGGGAAGATCACAACCGAAGTAGCAAACACGGCGGACCACCAGTTCATCGTAAGTTTAATACCAAAAGTATTAAGAAACCATGAACCGAGCGGTCTTCTGGAGCCGAGGAGACGCAGCAGAAGATATCCTACCACTGTCGGAGGAAGTACCAGCGGCAGGGTAAGGATACAATCCAGTATTCCCTTTATAGCACGCGGCAGCTTTGCTATATAATAAGCTGCAGCGATACCTGTGACAAATATAATTGCAGTACTTATCCCCGCAATCCGCAGGGAATTGTACAGAGGATACATATCCATTTATTTTACCTGTTACTGTCAGTGAAATCTCAGGAAAGAAACTCTATTTCAGGCATGTAAAGCCAACACTTTCAAATATCCGGCTGCTCTCATCCGAGGTAAGGAAATCAAGGAATGCCTTTGCTTCAACCGGATGTTTGGATATCTTAAGCACGGCTGCAGGATATATTATCTGTCCGCACATCTCCTTCGTCGCTGTATCCGCGACGGTCAGACCGGCCGAAAATGCATCGGTTGAATATATGATACCACAGTCAACAGCTGCTTCACTCACCTGCGTGGCAACCTCTTTTACATTGCTGCCGTAGGTGAGTACTCCTGCCTTATTAAGTCCGTCCTCATCAAGTCCGTAATACTCAAATATCTTCTGTGTATACTGTCCCACGGGAACATCTTCGTTTCCTATGGCAAGCATGACATCCTTATTTTTCAGAGCATCGGCGAGTTCATCAAAAGATTTGATATTCTTGGGATTTCCTTCCGGAACCGCAAGAACCACCTTGTTTTCCAGAAGGTTGAAACGGGTATCCGGATCGACCATGTCAAGACCGTCAGTGTTAACTTCCGGGTCTGCCGTGATATCCAGCTGATTCATCTGTTTGGGCGATGCCGAAATGAAAATATCACAGTCCGCTCCCTCTTCTATCTGAGTCTTAAGAGTACCCGATGAATCGAAATTATATGTGATTGTGACATTGGGAGCAGTCTTCTTATAAGCTTCCGCTATCTGCTCCATGGTTTCTGTCATTGAAGCTGCCGCAAATACGATCAGTTCTGCTGCTTCTTTGACATCTGCATTCTCATCGGGTACCGAAGGTCTGTTTGTCTGTGCTGTACCTGTTGCGCATCCCCCGATCAGAAATGCACAAACAGACAGCGCCGTGATCAGTGCTGTTACTTTTTTCATATGTCTCTCCTTTTCTGATGAGGCCGTAATAATTGCGCCCAAGCATTACGGCTCCTTTGGAAGGCTGACAGCTTTCGCTTACAACCCCGGGCCACATGAACTCAGAATAGTCCGTATGTATATTGATCACATACGGACTTTCATCTTCATTGACCGGCCATACCACCTTATCTTAGTTGTTCTGCTATACGCTCGCCGCTTAGGCATCATCAGATAAGACTTAGACAATATGGCTCGAAGATTAACAGTTACTCAAAAAATATACCACACCTTACAATACGGTGCAAGATTTATGCCCCTATCCTGTCCCTCATAAGCCGGATAACCTGATCGCGTTTTTCATACAAAACACATCCTCCGTCATGATCGTCCTTAAGGATATCCCCGCTCTGCAGAGCCATGAACAGCGGAGAATGAATAGCATCCTTAAGCGAAGCGTTCCTGATATTAACATCCGAATACGGTGAGAACGGGCAGGGTTCCGCTCCGCCATGCGAGTTAATATGGAAGAAGCCTCTTCCCGCAGCCACGCATCCGCCTGAGCTCTTCTCATCTCCGGGGAATGAAATATAAACCATCTGAGGGCTCTCCTCCCTTAACCTTGCGATCTCACGCTTAAGGTATTCTCTCTCATCATCCCCGGGAGCCAGATCCTTACTCTCATCCGTGACCGGTACATATTCAACAAATATTACTGCCTTGCATCCTCTGTCAGACAGTTCGTTCAGAAATTCCCCGGAAGTAACTTCTCTTATGTTTTCCCTTGTGACTGTTACTGATGCTCCGAAAATAAGACCTCTTTCCTTCAATTCATCCATATTCCTGATAAGCCTGTCGTATATTCCCGGACCTCTTCTTAAATCAGTCATTTCCCTCTTGCCTTCTATACTCATTACAGGTATCAGGTTCCGGCTTTCTTCGAACAGCTCAAAATAGCGCTCATCCATAAATGTTCCGTTCGTAAAGATCGGAAACAATATGTTTTTCTTCTTCCCCGCAGCTTCTATTACATCCCTGCGAAGCATTGGCTCACCTCCTGCAAGCAGGATAAAGCTTATGCCAAGGTCATCCGACTCATCAAAGATCTTAAGCCATTCTTCATCCGTAAGCTGCGTTACGGGTACTGTATCAACCGTGGCATGGTTGCATCTTGAATAACAGCCTGCACAGTGAAGATTACATTTACTGGTGATGCTGGCTATCAGGAAAGGAGGTATATGCTCCCCGTTCTTTTCCGCTTTCTTTCGCTTCGCCGAAGCCAGCGTACTTGCCTTGGCAAACGAAAGCATAAAAGCACTCTCCTTCGGATTCTTAAGTGTGGCCCTTATTGCATCCGCAACTACCTTCTCCACACCCTTTGTCACATATTCCTGAAGATCAAATTCCTTAACCATATTTCCATTCAATCCTTCCTTACAATTATTCGAATCTTAACTACCTTTTGTCATATTATATTTCGCACAATGTTTATTGTCAAGATAAAAATCGGTTTTCACCGACTTTTATCTTTAAGATTCTTTGCCCTTCCGCAGGTTATAAAGAGCGTGCAGGTCACCGGATATCTTACTTCGTATGTGTTCACAGACTCACTGTGCGCACAGTCCTGCATACTCATTCTTAAGCGAATCAAGCTCACTTATCAAAGCAGGATAATCCGCTTCCTTTTTCCCTCTCAGAAGCTCTGTTATCACACAGATTCTGTCATACAATGGTGTTATCGACAGATTTCCGACTGCTCCTTTAAGGGCATGCGCGGCATCAAATGCCGCATCATAATCTCCTTGATCGATAGCTTCCTTAAGCCTGTCAAATCCTTTCTCATTTACCACGGATGCTGCAAGCCTTAAATACAGGGCTTCATTTCCCATGCATCTGGCCAGTCCGGTCTCCGTATCCGCTCCGAAATTCTTTAAAGCATCCATTGTCAGCATATGTTCACCTCTTACCTGATCTTTCCTATATTTACTGCGCACACCTTATATTCCGGTATCCTTGCAAATTCATCAAGGGCTGCGTTTGTGAGCATGTTTACCGGAGAATCCGGGAAGTGGAACGGCATCCATGTCTCACCTTCCGATACCTTGCGTCCGACGTGAGCCTTTGCCGTTATCTCACCTCGCCTGCTTGATACCTTTATCATTTCTCCGTTCTCAATGCCGAGTCTCTCTGCATCCTTATAATTCACCTCGATGAAGCCCTCTCCGGATATGGTCATAAGTCCCGGAGCGCGTGCAGTCATGGCAGCCGCATTATAATGATAAAGTATACGTCCCGTCATAAGAACAAACGGATATTCATCATCGGGAAGCTCCTGTGACGGCTTATATTCAACACTGTAAAGAAGCGCCTTCCCGCGTGTGGGATGTCCGACATGCATTATGGGGGTTCCCGGATGATCCTTCCCCTTACACGGCCACTGAAGGCTCTCACCCGAATCCAGGCGTTCATGAGATATACCTGCAAAGCTCGGGGTTACCGAGGCAACCTCATCCATTATCTGTGCGCTCGTAAGATAAGGCTGAGGATATCCCATTGCATTCATAAGGTCGATCAGTATATCCGTATCAGGTCTCATATCTCCCTTAAGTGTCACGGCCTTACGTATCCTCTGAACCCTGCGCTCGGTATTCGTGAAGGTTCCTTCCTTCTCCGCATAGCTCATACCGGGAAGGATAACGTCGGCGTATTCAGCCGTCTTTGTCATGAAAAGTTCCTGCATTACAAGGAATTCAAGACTTTCAAGTGCCTTTATTATATGATGTGTATCGGGATCGGAAACCACCGGATCCTCACCGCAGATATACAGACCCTTGATCTTTCCTTCTATCGCTGCCGGGAATACATCGGTAGCCTTAAGACCGGGCTTGGGACTTAACTTAACTCCCCACGCCTTCTCGAACTTCTCTCTTACCTCATCATTATCTACCTTCTGGTATCCCGGATAATCCGTGGGCATTGCTCCCATATCGCAGGCGCCCTGTACGTTGTTCTGTCCTCTTAAAGGATTGACGCCGCAGCCGCTCTTTCCGAGCTTGCCGCACAGAACAGCCATGTTCGACATACACATAACACCCTCTGTACCGGTCGAATGCTCGGTAACGCCCAGACAGTATATGATCGGAGCCTTATCGGCCGTTGCATACATACGTGCCGCTTCAACAAGGTTCTTCGGATCGATATGGCAGATCTCCCCGACCTTTTCTGGCGTATATTTCTCAACCAACGCCTTAAGCTCTTCAAAGCCTTCCGCATTCTCTTCTATATAGGCATGATCGATAAGATCCTCTTTTATCATAACATGCATCATTCCGTTTGCGAAAGCAACATTGGTTCCCGGACGGAGCTTAAGATGTATATCGGCATGCTTTGCAAGTCCTATATCCCTGGGATCCACAACAATAAGTCTCGTTCCGTTCTCAACCGCCTTACGTATCTGCATTCCCACTACAGGATGTGCTTCTTCCGGATTGGAACCAACAAGCAGGATACAGTCAACATCATGCGTGATATCATGTATCGGATTGGTCATTGCACCCGATCCCAGAGTCCTTGCCAGTCCTGCTACCGTTGCGGAATGGCATACACGGGCACAGTTATCCGTGTTGTTGTTACCGAAGCATGTACGTACCATTTTCTGGACCATATATATGTCTTCGTTAGCCGATCTGGAACATGCGAAGCCTGCCAGAGACTCTGAGCCGTATTTTTCCTTGATCTCCATTAACCTCTTTGCGGTATACTCAATAGCCTCATCCCAGCTTGCTTCCCTGAACTTTCCTGTGCTTCTGTCCTTTATAAGAGGAGTCTTTAACCTGTCCGGATATCTGATGAAATCAAAGCTTCCCGAACGGCCCTTGACACAGAGCCTGTTATGGTTGGACGGTCCGTAGGCAGGTTCAACATTTACGATCCAGTCTCCCTTAACAACAAGATAGAACTGGCAGCCCGTAGCGCAGTGAGGACAGGTCGTAAGCACCTTCTTTGTCTCCCATTCCCTGTATCCGAGCTCTCTCTTTAAGGTGAGCGCTCCTGTGGGACATACGCTCGCGCAGTTACCGCAGCTTTCACATCCGCTCTCCTTATAATCCTTTCCAAAAGGAGCATCCACTATGTGGAAGGTGCCGGAGCGGCTGTTCTTAAGCGTTCCGTTTCCTGCTATATTATGACATACGCTTATGCAGCGCATACAGTGTATACATTTGCTCGGATCGTAGCTCATATAAGGATTCTCATCCAGCACCGGCATCTTCTTCTCTATTTCCGAGCGGGTTCCCTTATGCTCGGCATGCTCTATCTCATACTTTAAACACATTGCCTGAAGCTCACAGGTTCCGTTGGCCGGACAGCTCATGCAGTCAAGATTATGATTGGACAGAAGGAGCTTTAACATATCCTTTCTGTATTCGGTAAGCTCATCTGATTCCGTAGTAATGACCATGCCGTCCTTAGCCTTAGTCCTGCATGCCGGAAGCAGTTGCTGGTAGCCTTCGACCTTAACAACACAGAGGCGGCATGAGCCCACATCAGAGACACCCTCCAGAAAGCACAGAGTAGGTATATCAATACTGTTGGCACGCGCTATGTCAAGGATGGTTGCGCCTTCCGGCGCTTCGTAATTATTTCCGTTTATGGTTACAGTCATCATTCGCCCCTTCCTCCTTCCATAACGCCGCAGCCGTAATGATCGCATCTTAAGCATCGTCCGGCCTCTCTCATGGCTTCCTCACAGGTCATTGAAAGTTCCACATGCCCGAAATCCTCTTTTCTTTCGAAAGGATCTCTCTCCTCTATCTCAGCCCTTCCCGTCGCCACACAGGGGTTCGGATAAGCCGGCGGTATTATCGTATCGTCATTAACCTTATGATGATATCCCAGATACTCATCTATATTGTATGCAGCCACCTGACCGGCAGCTATTGCATTTATCGCTGTTGAAGGACCGGTAACACAGTCACCTCCCGAGAAAACACCATCCATTCCGTCAACCATACAGGTTTCATCGGCAAGAACCCTGCCTCTGTTTACCGGAACACCCTCTCCCTCAAGCTCTGAAACATCACTGCGCTGTCCCACACCCAGGACAAGAAGATCGCACTTGAATCTGTATGGATAATTACTTGAATGCTCCGTTGTCATCATTCCGTACTGATCATATTCCGCGATTATCTCGGGCTGCAGCCAGACTGCCTGCACCTCATTCGTTTCCTTATCTGCCTCTATATTCAGGAAGCTTAACAGGGTCCTGAACCTGATCCCTTCCTGCATTGCGCTCTCGATCTCGCTTTCAAGCGCAGTATAATCGTCTCTTTTTCTTGTGAATACGTGAATAGATTCGGCATGAAGTCGTACCGCGGTTCGCGCCGCATCCATGGCCACGTTTCCTCCGCCTATGAGCACCACCTTTTTACCGGTAAGATCGGGAGCATTTCCAAGTGCAACCTGCTGCAGGAAATCCGCAGCCGGTATTACATTCTTCGCATCTGCGTTTTCTATTGGCATCCTGTTCCCAAGCTGTGCTCCTATGCCGATATATACCGCATCATGATTTTCCCTTAATTCCTTAAGGGTTACGTCACGTCCTATCTTGGTATTATAGCGAACCTTAATATCACCTGTACCAAGTATTGCTCTTATATCCTGATCCAGCCTCTCTTTGGGAAGACGGTATTCCGGGATACCATATCTTAACATTCCGCCAAGCTTTTCATGCTCTTCGTATATGACTGCCTCATGTCCCATAAGAGACAGGAAATAGGCTGCCGTCATTCCGGAAGGGCCTCCGCCGACTATTGCAATACTCTTTCCCGTTTTAACATTTGCCTTTGGCGTTTCCACCGTATCGGCAGAAGCCTGATCAACGGCATACTTTTTAAGACCTCTTATATTCAGCGGAGCGTCCACCAGTGTTCTCCGGCACTTGCTCTCACAGGGGTGTTCGCAAACCATTGCGCATGCTGTCGGGAACGGATTTCTGTTTCGTATGACCTTTACCGCTCCGGCATAATCCTCTTCCTTTATCATCGCTATATATCCCGGGACATCTACATGCGCAGGACAGAGAGTAACACAGGGAATGGTCTGGTTAACATTCTCAGCGCATCTGCGTTCGCTGATATGCGATTCATACTCATCCGCGAACTCACTCAGTGAATCCAGTATCAGATTGGCTCCTACCACACCCACTGCACAGTCAGCGGTCTGGGCTATCATCTGACACTTCTTCTCCATCTTCTTAAGCGTTTCTTCTGTAGCATCCCCGTTTAATATGCTTTTGAGCATATAGTCCACTTCAGCAAGGCCGTCACGGCACGGAACACATTTCCCGCATGACTGGTTCATTGAAATCTGGAGAAGTGAACGATACAACGCCAGCGGACACATTCCAGGCGGATATGATGTCATTCTTGAACGGAACTTACGCAGAACAACGTCTATACGTTCGTTCATGTTTCCTCTCTTAGTCAGTTTCCTCATAGCATGTTCTTCCTTTCTCTGTCAGGATGTTTGCAACTGTTCATATCAGAAGCTGTTTTAAATGTGAACCGTCAGGACTTCACGTACTCACAGCTCCTGTTCAATAAATTTCTCGAATTCATCCGGCGGGACCGGTCTGCTGAAATAGAAGCCCTGTATTCCGTATTTCGGCTGATAATACACGATAAGATCCCTGTTGGCTATGGCTTCATCGATCTCGTTGATCAGCTCCTCATGATATACCATACGGTCATGCTGCTCTTTGGAATACACCGACATTGATCTGGTATAATCGCCTCTGATCGTGTCACAGGCTGTTTTGGAATGATCAAACCAAAGCTCAGGCTCCAATTCCTTGTCAACATTGGGATAGACTCCCATCCTGACTCTGATCCTTGCCTTCTCCGCCAGAGCAGGCAGGCTCTCCTGTATCTTGTCCATTATACTGTCATAGCTGAACTGATGCTGGCAATAAACATAGAAGGTATCTGCATCGCTCCTGCACCCTATGCCCGCTATCCTTCCGAATATGTCCATCAGTACACCCGCCAGATTAATAAGAACCTCATCTCCGGTCTTTCGTCCGTACATCTCATTGATCAGATGGAAATGATCTATGTTGAAGGCAACTGCATCCATCAGGGTTTCCCTGTTATATTCCTCGATCTGCCTTATGTATTCATAGAAGAACTCCCGTGAATACAGTCCCGTCAGATGATCCTTCTCTGCGGAGCTGATTATAGTCTTATCCTCGGACAGCTCGATGATCCTTTCGCACCTTGCCAGTATTACCTCCGGCATATCATAAGGCTTGGTGATAAAATCAGCCGCTCCAAGATTAATGCTCTTTACCTCGGCATCTGCTTCGGATGTCATAACTATAACAGGCAAAGATCTCAGATCATTATCCGCTCTGAGTCTGCTTATGAACTCAAACCCGTCCATCCGCGGCATCAGAAGGTCTAGCAGGACAAGAGAAAACGAAGGTTTTTCATCCTTCAGCATATTAAATGCCTCCTGCCCGTCCTCGGCATAAGAGACTTCATATCTGTCCTTTAAAATATTCCCAAGGATCTCACGGTTAAAGCTTTCATCATCAGCAATAAGCACACGCCGTTTCTTTCCGCTGGTTTTTCTGAAATGTTCCGTATCCACCTCCATGTTTACATTATACTTTCAGTTAATATATCTTAGCAAGAAATATATTGGACTATAAGCTGTAGTGAACGAATATATTTCGTTACGCTTCTTCTCGCAGCAGGACTATCTTCTCCGGAGCCACGCTCACATACTGCGGGACCAGTTCACTTGAGTATGACATATCAAGATCTCTCTTAAGCTTCCACCACAATCCGTTCTCCATGGTCACATACCACTCAAACGGCAGCCTGCTTATCATTGCCTGTCCTGTCGGAATGACATTGATCCCCTTATCCCCCGGGATAAAATCATGCGCTCTTATCCCTGCATGTGTCACATCCTCAGATACCTTCTCATCTGTTACAAGCTCAAGTCCGTTCCAGTCAAGAGCTTTTATCCTGTGTTCCGACAGTTTCCTGATCCTGCTTATGTTTTTACAGCCTGTGAGCCTTGCGCATGCAGGCGTTTTGGGATAACTGAACAGTTCATCCGTTTTTCCGTGATCGATAACCCGGCCGTTTTCCATAAGCACGAGATAATTACACATCTGATATATCTCATCTCTGTCGTGGCTCACCAATATGACCGTTTTATCGTACATATCCAAGCGTTTTATAAGCTCAAGCCTCATTCCCTCCCTGAGAAATGTATCGAGCGCCGAGAAAGGTTCATCAAGCAAAAGCAGACCGGGATCGCATGAAAGCATTCTTGCAAGAGCGGTTCTCTGCTTCTGGCCTCCTGACAGCTCATGAGGATAATGTCCTCTCATTTCCCATAAGCCAAACTGTTTTAAGATATTCTCCGTAAGCCCCGGACTGTCTTTACGCTTTGATCCCTTAAAGGCAGCTTTTATATTTTCTTCGACTGTCATATTCGGGAAAAGAGCATATTCCTGAAACAGATACCCGATGCCTCTTTCCTGCGGTTTTATACAGACCTTCCTGCCCGAATCAAACAGGACCCTTTCATTAAACACTATCCTGCCCGAATCAGGTTTCATCAGACCGGCTATCGATTTAAGTGTCAGGCTCTTTCCGCAGCCGGAAGCGCCCAGTATCCCTATTCTGTTACTGTCGCTTTCAAAGGATATGTCCAGCAGGAAATCATCATATTTCTTTTTAATATCAAGACTTAATCCCATTTTACTTATTTGCCTTTTTCTGTCATGCTTTCATTCAGTCTCATGCTCTTTGCGGCTCTGCGTTCCCTTATATGATTTATTATCATTTTCGCAAAATGACTGTTTATTTCGGCACAGATAAACAGAATATACATACAGCAGTACATCCACAACATTGTGGCCACTGCCGTCGCCAAGGAACCATACATGGAAAACACCGTGAATATACCTACCAAAAACGAAAACAGTCTGGTAAAAGCCCACCAGCCCACCGAACACAGAGCTGCGCCCGGAATCTGATACCATATATCAAGCTTCTTATTGGGCAGCACGGTATACAGAAACAGAAAAAGAACAAACAGACATACCATTGTGATAAGGATACGGAAGTCAATAATTGCGGTAAGAACCCTGCTGACCGTTTCCGGAAGATGGGGGAGATGGGCACTTATTATCTCCAGTATCCTTTTCCCGAACACACCAAATATAAGCAGCAGGATCATAGCCACAACGATAAACAGTGTATAGATTGCCGCCCATAATCTCAGGATGAAATAATTCCTCATCTCCTTCACATCGAGTATTTCGTTAAGTCCCTTCGTAATATACATGACCCCTCTTGCCGCAGACCATATCCCTATAACAAGAGCGATCCACAGCCTCGCGGAATTCTTTACATATGCCTCGGCGGTCACTGCCTGTATCAGTATATTGAACTCCTCCGGAAGCAGCAATGATAATCCGAGTATATCCTGCCCCGACATGGGTGTATACGGAACAAGGGAAAACAGCGCAACAAAAAAAGGAATTATCGAAATAAACAAATAAAAAGCCGTGCCAGCCGAATAAACATCAAGATGATTGATCTTGATCTCATCAGCAAATACACGGGTTTTGTTGTAAATATTGTTCAGCTTTATCTTATGCATATACCCTGCCCCGAAATGCCGGCTCTTGAATTTTGACTCCTAGCAATATGCCAGGTGGGTTACCGCAAACAGATTTCTGCCTTCCACCGATATTATGAGGCCTGACGTACGTCTGAAGATATAGGATTCCCTTTTAAAGTGATGTAGGTTCAAAATATCAAGAATTCCCGTACACTTCGGTTGTATATATTATATAGTATTTTGCATCTGTTTACAAGAGTTTCCATTACATTTGACTAAAAAAATGACTCTTGCAGGATCAGTAAATAATCTCTACCTCCTTACCTTCCCATGTGGTCAGCTTCACATGCTCCCCGTCACTCTCCTCTATGTACTTAGGCAGCAGAGGGATCTTCCCAAGACCATGGGGCGCATTAAGGATATACTGGGGGATTGCAAGGCCCGAAGTATGTCCCCTTAAGTATTTCATGATCTTAAGACCTTCTTCAACGGTTATCTCGAAATGCTTTGTTCCCAGAACCTGCTTCGGATGGAAAATATAATAAGGTCGTACTCTTGCCTTAAGCAACCCCTCATTAAGCAGCTGGACTATATACTTATCATTGTTAATGCCTTTCAAAAATACCATCTGGTTTCCTATGGGTATTCCGGCATTTGCTATTCTTTCACACGCCCTGACCGCATCCTCCGTAAGCTCACCCGGATGGTTGAACTGGGTATTTATAAAAAACGGGTGATATTTACTCAGCATATTACATAGCTCCGGTGTTATCCGCTGAGGCATGGTCACTGGAAGCCTGGTACCCAGCCTTATGATCTCAACATGAGGTATCGCCCTTACCTGCTTAATTATATTTTCGAGCATCTCGTCCGGAAGCATCAGCGGATCTCCGCCCGTTATAAGCACATCTCTTATCTCGCGGGTATTTTTTATATATTCAATAGCTGCTGCTATTTTTTCCTCTGATTCTATACGGTCACACTCACCTATCCTTCTGCGCCTCTGACAGTGCCGGCAGAACATCGCGCAGGAGCTTGTAACGTTTATTATAAGACGGTTTGGATATCTCCTCGTAATACACGGAGCCGGATTGGTATACTCTTCGCTCATCGGATCGAGCTCTCCGCTCTCGTCATTCTCGGCTGAACTGGGGAGCGCCATCATATTTATTGGATAACGCATGTCTTCATAATCCATCAGGGACAGATAGTAGGGTGTGGTAGCCCAACGGAACTTCTTTGATATTTCCTCGAACATTTTATACTGTTTATCCGACAGTTTAATGAACTTATTAAGAAGGGACACGGAGCTTATCCTGTGCCGCAGCTGCCAGTGCCAGTCGTTCCAGTCCTCCTCGGATGCCTCGAAATAATTCATAAGCTCTTCCTTATGCTTCTTTGACAGCACATCCCTGCGCTCTGCCGTCTCCCTTAGGAAATCGTCTTTAAACGCAAGATAATCCTCTATCTCTTCATACAGTTCATGCGCTCTTTCAAGCGAGATCTTCCTTTTCTCATCCATAACACTTTACACCCACATTCTTACTCAGCCGGATTCTTAAGCATTTTTTCCCACTCGCCGGTTATTGAACGATCCTCGAAATAGTTGATCCTCATCGCTCTCTGTACTCTTGCAAGTGTGGCATCGGTCTTCTTTCTTGCCCTGTTTATCCCGTCAGCGAGGATATCATATACGTCACCTATATTTGCAGACCATTTCTCCCTGTTGACCCTTATGGGTGACAGAGTCTCTTCAAGCACGGAAATAAGGAACTTCTTGCACACGCCGTCTCCGAGGCCGCCCCGCATATAATGCTCCTTCATCTCATCAAGATTGGCATAATCAGGAAGGTATTCCCTGAAATGATCATCCGTGCAGAGTGCATCAAGATAGGCAAAGACAACATTTCCCTCTATATGTCCGGGATCTTCTATCCTTAAATGCTGAGGGTCTGTAAACATCTTTCCGTTAACCTGCTTCTTGACTGTCTTGGGAGTATCCGACAAATATATGCAGTTGCCAAGTGACTTACTCATCTTTGCCTTGCCGTCGACACCCGGAAGTCGTCTCTGTGTTTCGTTCTCGGGTATCATTGCCTTGGGAAGCACCAGTGTATCCCCATAGGTTTTATTGAACTTCTCTACTATTTCCCTGGTCTGTTCTATCATGGGAAGCTGATCCTCACCAACAGGTACCACGGTCGCATCAAAGGCCGTTATATCAGCCGCCTGTGATATCGGATAGCAGAAGAAACCGACAGGAAGCCCTTCATCGGCAAAGCCTCTCATCTGTATCTCCGACTTCACGGTGGGATTTCGCGATACACGTGCGGTCGTAACAAGATTCATATAATAAAATGTAAGAGAATGAAGCGCCGGAAGCGCCGACTGGACACAGATCGTTACCTTATCGGGATCCAGCCCTACCGACAGATAATCGAGCACAACATTGATTATGTTATCCCTTATCTTGCCCGGGTTATCCGCATTATCCGTAAGCGCCTGGTCATCCGCTATAAGGATGTTTATATCATCATATTCGCCGCTGTTCTGCAGCTCCACACGTCTCTTAAGCGACCCCACATAATGTCCCAGATGCAGACGCCCTGTCGGTCTGTCTCCCGTAAGTATTATTTTCCTGTTTCCTTCCATTTATCTGTCCTCCCTTGAATTTGTCATAAGGTGAAATATCTCTTAATTCTGTCTTTTCACAATCCGGCATCCCTACCGGTTCATTAAGTATGACAAGGTCTCAAACGCATCACGGTATTTCTTATCCTCTGTCCTGTCCCTGAGGCTGAAATTATCACATAAATAACCTGCCAGGTATTCCGAGAACCTTTCTGCCCCCGCTGTATTCAGATGACTTCCTTCATCCGGCGTATCAACGGAATAATCAAGTCCTATTTCATCATTATAAGCATCAAAGTTAACGTAGCTCACCCCGTATTCTGCCGCAATCTCATCTATCTGCCTGTCATAATCAAGGCTCCAGTTCGGCGAATGTGACGGAACCTTAAACAGAAATACCTGAATGCCCTTACTTTGACACAGCTCTATCGACCTTCTTAAATACTCGATATTCTTAGGAGAGAGCTCCGTATCACCGTCTTTTTCATAAACAAGTTCTCCCGGCTGAGCTGCCCTTATCTCATCATCCGGCAGGTACCCGTTTATCGTCACCGGTTTATTGTAATACGCATAGCGGAAATCATCAAGAGTCAGCTCCTTCCACCTTGAATGGTACCGAAACAGCGGAACAAGATAATCCCAGATGCTTTCATCCTCTCCCATTGAAGCCTCGATACACCTTATCTTTGACGCAGACATCCTCATCCCGTCAAGAGACTTTCTGGTGCTTGGTTCCTCCACGAAATCATCTCCGTACTTGATAAACGTGGTATCAATGCATACAAGATCGGGCTTATGGCATCTTATTGCATCCTCAATCATATAATAGGATATCCACATTGTCTGAGAAGCATTGGATCTTACATAAGACGATATCCCTTTTTCCTGATAAAGAACCAATGGATTTACGCCGCTGTGTACAGTTGATGAGCCTGCAAATATCACATCCCACAGCCCGCTGTTCCTGTAATACTCCTGAGTGATCCTGCCATCCTTATTCTCATTTATATACTTTGGCATGAAAATCCTGTTAAGAGTAACAACAAGCAAAATGCCGATAGCTGTTTTAAATAAAATGATTATAAGTTTTCTAATCTTCATTTTCCCTGTTTCTCATACATCCTGTTCGGTCCACACTGCATTTTTACCCTTTGCAACGCAGCTGCCTGCTTTTGTTATATCAAACGGGGTACCGTCCCAGCAGCTTACTGTTCCGCCCGCTTCTTCTGCTATAAGTGAACCGGCCGCATAATCCCACGGCTGTATCAGAGGTTCAAAATACAGCTCGGCTCTTCCGCATGCCACATAACAAAGGTCAAGCTCCGCCGATCCAAGCCGCCTTACATCTATACACTTATCCATATATGAAAACGCCGTATCAAAAGCCTTCTTCGGCAGCCCCTCATAATATGGAGAAGTGCCGAACAACACTATTCCTCTCTCAAGCGGTTCCTCTGAAACCGATATTTTCCTACCGTTAAGGAAGGCTCCTTTTCCCTTTATGGCTGTAAACATCTCATCCGTAAAAGGATTATATACAAGTCCGAATACTCTTTCCTTATTCTGCAGCAATGCTATCGCTATTGCGCTAAGATTAAGCCCCTTCATGAAATTGGTCGTACCGTCAATTGGATCGACAACAAATACCCACTCATTTTCGGGAAACGCGGAGTGTTCACCCTCTTCACCGAAGAAACCGGCTTCAGGAAATATTCCAAGTAGTCCTTCCCTCAGCCTTGACTGAACAAGGACATCATATTCGGTCACGAAATTGGCATGTCCGTCCTTAGCATCGGGATTGATCTTATTCCGGTCAGCTCCTGTAAGTATTTCACCGCATTCTCTTGCAAGACCGGTTATTTCTTCGCTTACTCTTTCTATATCCATATCTGCCTCCCGTTATCAGAACGCCCCGTATATGAAGCTTCCGGCATCATATCCCGGACCGTAATATCCGAATACAGACACCGCGGTCACAAGCAGTGACAGCATCATCCACTGCAGCGGAACAGGAAGTCTGAAAATACGCTCTCTCACGCTTCCCTTACGCTGTATAAGATCAAATATAAACATAACCGCTATCGCTATGACCGCAACAATGAAATCCTCCTTCGGAAGTGACAGGTTCTCATATACATTCACAATATTAAAGCTTCCCCATTGCGTGAATATATACTTAAATGCCTGAAATGCCGAAGGAACATCCCTGCTTATATCAAATATCCTTAAGAACGACATGAGCCAGAATGTCTTAAACACTCTGTAGGACTTCATCATAAATCCGGCTTCATTAAGCTTAAATCTTTCCACCAGCTTAAGCGATATCGGTTCAAGCTCGGTTCCAAGCACTATAAAAACGAAGTTAAACAGACCCCAGACAACATAACGGTTCTGCGAGCCATGCCACATACCGGTCGTAAACCATACCATGAACATGGGAATATATATCGGTATCCTTTTGCCAAGCTGCTGTGTAAATCCGTAACACAGCTTCTTCAGTCCTCTGCTGTCCTTTCCATAACGCTTTTCACCATGCTCTCTCAGCAGCCTGCCAAGCTTGATGATTCCTTTATTGAGCGAAAGTGGATAAAAGATATAATCCTTAAACCAGGTACCAAGCGTCATATGCCATCTCTGCCAGTACTCGGATATTGACTTGGAGAAAAACGGCCGTTCGAAATTCTCATGAAGCTTTACTCCGAACATTTCCGCCACTCCTATTGCCACATCTATTCCGCCGGAGAAATCACCATATATCTGCATAGAATAGAAGAAAACCGCAAGCAGGATATACAGGCCCTTATAACTTTCCTTCTGAGCCATGGTCTCCGTTACATAGGCTGCCAGCCTGTCGGCAATGACAAGCTTCTTGAACAGTCCCCACATAACACGGTAGAAGCCCGATCTTATCCTGTTAAAATCAAACTTAACTTCCTTATAAAGCTCAGGCGCCAGTTCGCCGAACCTGCTTATCGGTCCCTGTATTATCTGAGGAAAGAAGGACACAAAAAGGGCAAATTTGAATATATTATGCTCTCTTTCGTATTTGCCGTAATATATGTCAACAAGATAGCCCATTGCCTGGAAGGTATAAAAGGATATTCCAAGCGGCAATATAAAGTTCTTAAATGGTATGAAGTCAGTCCTTCCGAACCTGCTCAGCCTGAACAGATTGATATAGGCAATAGACCAGTCTGCATATTTTAAATACACTAAAATACCAAAGTTGATCAGAACTCCCACTGCAAGGATAAGCCTCTGCTTTTTCTTTATACCTGCCTTATAGGATTTCTTCTCTTCTTTGGTAAGTGATTCCTTATGTTCTTTCAGATATTCCTTCTGCTCTGTGCCCTTATTGCCTATAAGCATTGCGCAGACAAACGTCGATACTGTTGTCACCAGTATATATGCAAAGTTCGCCACACCGCTGAATCCGTAAAACACATAGCTCGCAGCAAGCAGAACCACCCATCTGTGTTTTTGAGGGAAAACATAGTAGACAACCAGAGCTGCCGTAACAAACAGAGCAAAATCCATTGAAATGAAGGACATATGACTTTACTCTTCCTCTAACCTCTGTACAAGAGCATAAATAGCCTCTGCCGAATTAAAGTTCTCGGGAATCATATGCTCCGCTGTTATCTCAATATCGAACTCATCCATAAGCTCTCCGACAATGTTTACAACATCGAAGGAATCAAAGATCCTCTTATCGATAAGTCCTGTCTCCGTCTCATAATCAATCTCTGGATGTACTCCCTTTAGTATCTCAATTACAGTATCCACTCAGACACCTCCTGTTATAATGGTCGTTTGAATTTCCTTTAGGTATTAAACCACATCTGATACAGTCCGTCAAATACGTATGATCAAATAATCCCTGTCAGTCAGTTGCATTTCTTACAATTACCCTTATATCATACCCCTTACCGTTACCGCTCTTCACCCTTAATATCGCTTCACCGGCAGATTTCGGAGTCACCGTTCCGTCACCTCCGACGGTACATACAGACCTGTTGGACGAGCTGAAGCTGACGCCGTATTTAAGGATTTCCTCGTTACTGAGCTCATGCATTTCAAAGCCCTCAAACACAGCCATAGGTCTTATTTTTATTATGAACGGATCGTTAAGCATGATATCATAAGTATCTGTAAGCTGACAGAATCCGGTAAGCTTACGTGGATTATACTTATCATTTTTAAGTACACACAGGGCTATATCCCTTCTCAGTCCGTCATATTCAGCCGTAGCGAGTGTCATTCCTTCTGCCTTTGGCACTATATCATTCCGGCCGTTAACCTCCGCAACACTCTCGTCAAGTATTTTCAGGGTAACAGATGACTTTCCCGTGAACCGTTCATCCCTGTAATTGTCCCTGAGATAATATCCCACGTTAAAGCTGTCACCTTCCATGGTACCTGTATAAACCAGCCTGTCGGTACTGAGCATCATGGGCGCCGCATCATCTTTTGATGTCTTGTAATGCATGGGGAGCTTTAGATTGGTCTCTTTATCCCCTGTTCTGTCTATCTCATCCGTATACTCAATGACGGCAGGTGCCACCCTTGTGCACCAGACGCCCCATTTATCATTGTCCTTACCTGCATATGAATAACCTACCATCACGGGATCGTCTTTCTTTATATGGCCTTCCCTGTCTGCCATCATCCCGGCATTGTGACATCTTGTTATAACATTTTCCGCAGTCTCCGACACTCTTTCGAAATTCACTCCGTCATCGGATTCAAAATAAAGAAGACAGCTGTCATCCTCAAACCGGCGGTTCGTACATAATGCTATGAATTTCCGGCTTTCCTCAAGATATGCCACATCCCATGAATCAGCTTTTTCATAGGAATACCCTTCCTTTTTGTCAGGCTCTTCCACAAGCGCGGTATGTCCGCGGTACTCAAGCATCGAAGGCCATGAGGGATCCTTAAGATCTGCGGTTCTTATGTCTGTTACACGCAGCCTCTCAAGCGAAGTGGTAAATGAGTCCCTTGTACTGTACATATACAGGGTATCATCCATAACAACAAAGCTCGGTTCACCGCATCCCCATCCTATTTCAAGACCGTTAAAATACACGATCGGCTCAGGTATTCCGCCCCAGCCCGATCCGTTCCATTTCTCATACGGGCCGTCGGGGTTCTCTGATCTTGCCAAGAATACACTGTTGCATAATCCCTTTTCATTTTTATTTATCGTGGAGGTATATCCTATATAGTAATAACCGTCATAATAGAAGGCATCGGGATCGCATATGGAAAGTGCATCCGCCGTACACGGCGAGGGGCTTAAAACTACCTTCTCATCCGACCACGTTGCACCGTCATCATCGGAATGCCTGTACGTAACCCAGTCGTATTCATTTACACCGTCCCCCGGAGAGGCAAACCATGCATCAATACCGCCGTCCTCATCACGCAGCAAAGAGATACTGTATCTGTAATCCTGCTGTCCGTCATCAAGAGGCATAAAAATATCAGTTCCTTCTCCGGTAACGCTCAGCTTCACATGCTTACCGATATTACTGTTGTCATCCGGATTTGAAGCTTCCCGATCGTCACCGGGTTCCGATCCGCCGTTATCCGCATCCGGGATCTCATCGTTCAAGGCAGTGCTTTCCCCCGGTTCCGTATCGTCTTTAATAACGATATACTCATCCGCCCAGCTTCCTTCTTCATCTTTGTTTACACTTCCTGATACGCTTTCTCTTTCCGAATCAGCCTGATATGCAGACGATGTCTCCGTTCCCTCGGAAACGGAGACATTGTCGCACGCCTGCATAAATAATGCAGTTATAACCATTATAAATATATATACCGGTCTCATTTCTGTCCGTATTCTGACAGCGGTGCAAAATCAAATCTCACATACACCTGTCTGCTCTTATAATCCTCAAATTCAGCTTCATCTATATTCTTCCAGTCATCAATATCCACGCCGTAGTTGACAAACCATGGTGTCTCCTTATTCTCATATCCGTCCATCTTCAGTCCCATCTGAGGAAGAAGGTTGGTCGTGTTGGGTTCAATATCATAGGTCTGCCAGCCTGTCAGATCGGCTCCTCCCGAATATTCGTTGCATATAAGACCATTCTCAAGAGCATAATAACGGTCACGGCCCGAACCGCTTACAACATGCGCGGGCTTTCTGTCTATCATGGTATAAATATCATAGGCTGTACCCTTGAGCTCTCCTTCAGCGATCTCACCTATAAGAAGCTCGTCTATTCCGTCATTATTCGTATCATAAAGAGCATATCCTACGTTCTCAAGCACATCACCGCCTGTTGCCACTCTTATTGCCTCATATTCGGGACTCATTTCCTCCGACTCAAGCTTATTGGAATCCCATTTCTCGTTTATGGCAGTTATATACTTTTCAATAACCGATGCATACATATCCGTGCCTTCGCAGCCTGCGCCCCACACGAACTCTCCGTCAAACGGCTTCAGTGTCTTAATGATATCATCCGCACCCTTGTAAAGCTTTTCATAGGTTTCGGGCATTGCGTCTGTATATTTTTCATAATCATACTGAACATCGGAAGGATACTCAACAACAATATCGTATAAGGTCTTATCATCCTTTATTATCTCTCCGACCTTCATATCCATGCCGCCGGCATACTCTTCGGGCTGCTCATATGCATACACGGCAAAAGCAAAACCGCCGAAGCCCGCTTCCTTTGCTTCTTTATCATATACAAGGAATCCGTTCTTCCTGCTCTCCAAAACATACTGTCCTTCAAGCTCCTCCGGCATGTTTATTTCGAACAGATCATTGGTGCGCTCTCTGTTGATGGTCACATCATCACCATAGATGGTGGTAAAATCATCTCTCATTGATATTGTCTTTACACCATGGGCATTACACCATTCCGTGAGCGTATTGACCTTATCCATATTTCCGTATTCCCTGTCGAAATCATCACAGAGCACCATATATGCCTGACTTTCATACTTATCGTTGCATACCGTATACTGCTGCATTGACATATCGCCTGAAGTATTTCCGAATGCAAGCACCGGTACCTTACCGATCTCTTCGGCTATCTTGCTTACCTTGTTCATCTTTATTGTCTTAATGATAAGCTCACCGCCGAGGATAACCTTGTCATCCTCCTGGTACTGATATTCGAGTCCGTCCTGATCGCCCTGGCCCGATGCGATCATATTATAGGTCATTCCGATCACCCTGTTCTCCGGTATCGGAAGGATGTCCTTTATAAGAGCACGTACGACAGTCCTGTCAGAACCGCTCACTACATAGCATGTGAAATCGTTGGCATCAAGGTATTTAACAAGTGAAACCATGGGCTTGTAGAAGGCATCTCCTCTTGTCAGGTTATTAAAGCCTTCAGCCTCTGACTTCATGAACTCTTTGGTATATTCCTTCAGCTCATCGGGTGTCATTCCGGCATATGACTGTCCGGCATACTTTGCATGCATTCTTTCCGGATCATCGGGCATTGCGCCGTTCTTGTGTACTGCTTCATTAAGCTCCTGCGCAAATACCTTCATATCCTCGGGAGCCTCGTATGTTTCATCATCGAGAGCCCTGTGGATAAACATCATGTACTCAAAATATGAAGGATACAGCTCTCCCATAAGAGTACCGTCAAGATCGAACACCGCTATCCTGTCTTCAACCGGGATAAATGTATCTGAGGATTCATCCGTAACTCTTGCAACATAATCCTTAATGGAAGCCGCCGCCTCGGAATCCTCAGTCCAATATTCCATGGCTCCTGCATCAGCCGCCTCATCACCCGATACGGTTGTATCATCCTCTGCTCCTGCTTCACTGCCTTTAAATACATTCTGGTCGTTGATGTTTATGTTCACGCCTTCCATTCCGGCACAGCCGCTCAACATCCCCGAGACCATGGTCACCGCTGCGATTGCTGCCAACAGCTTTCTTAAATACCTTTCCTTCATGATTACCTCCTTTTACTCCTTCTCATTATTATCCATATACTTCTGTTTCCGTTATTAATACATCCGTCCATAAAAGCTTTACATCATTCCCTTTAGCTTCACCCTGTCTACCTTGCCATTATGTAGCAGGGGCA
This sequence comes from Lachnospiraceae bacterium, assembly GCA_024691125.1. Taxonomy (GTDB): domain Bacteria; phylum Bacillota; class Clostridia; order Lachnospirales; family Lachnospiraceae; genus UBA2868. Next base: position 24,354 of record JAILNV010000016.1, read on the forward strand.
TTTCATCAAGCTTATGAAGCACATTCGGGAGCATGTATCTTTGAAGCCTTTTCTTAAGTGCTTCCGTTACGGTTATATCGTCATAAGCATCCGCTTCATAAAACAGTATTATCTTCTGTTTATCCTGATCAAAAAGACAGCAGGCATTCTTCATATTGGGCAGCGCCATTACGGCTGTCTCTATCTCCCCAAGCTCGATCCTGTGCCCCATGTGCTTTATCTGGAAATCCTTACGGGATACGAATACAAGCTCCTTACGTTCGTTGTATTTGGCCAGATCTCCAGTTCTGTATATCTTCTCACTGTAATAAGGATTCAGAGGATTCTGGACGAATACTTCATCGCTCTTCTCCCTGGCGTTGTAATAACCAAGGGCAAGGCATGAACCCTTTACGCATATCTCACCCGTTATATCCGACCGGCTTATGAGCTTATCATCCTCATCCAGCAGAAATACCTCTGTATTTCTGAATGCTTTTCCTATAGGGATCGTTTCGTCATTTTCATAATCCCTGTCTACTATATAATATGTGCATACGCCGGTTATCTCGGTAGGACCGTATATCTGGACGAATACCGCATCCGGATAATTATCCTTCCAGTAATTATATACCTTGGCCGGCATTGATTCCGCACCGAATATAACCTTGCGCAGCTTATCAGGTCTTATCGATTTAAAGCCCTTGAAGGTCGAGACCATCTTCATTGCGGACGGCACCCAGCGCACTGTTGTTATATCATATTTCTGTAAAAAATCAAGGAGCTTAAGCGGTATGCTGAAATATTCAAGAGGCACTATACCCATCGAACCACCGGCCCTGAGCGTACAGTATATGTCAATAAGAGAAGCGTCGAAATAAAACGGCGCCTGATTTGCTATTATATCATCCTCTCTTATATCTATCTCGTTGCAGAACTGTTCCACATAATCTATAAGCGAGCGGTGGCTTACCACTACACCCTTGGGAACTCCCGTCGAACCCGATGTGTACAGGACATACACCGGATCCGTATCTATCGCCGTAGCCATCCTCTTCTTAAGCAGCTCTTCGTCTACCGGGGTTTCCGTCATCTCTTCAAAAATAAACACGTTGTTGGAGAACTTTCTTGCCAGATCGTAATGCGCCATATCGGTTATTACCGCTGCGGGCTTTAGGTTCTCCACTATAAGCCTTATCCTCATATCAGGCATATTTGTATCAAGCGGTACATAGAAATTCCTGCTCGCAACTGTCCCCCAGAAGGCTGCCAGAACAGCCGGTGACTTCTCCATATAGATAAGCACCGGACGGCATTTGACATTAAGCTTCTTAATAAGCTTGGTTCCTATCGATCTTACCTCTGAAAGCATATGTCCGTAAGTATAGCTTATCTCCTCATCAAAATATGCACATTTATCCGGCAGTCTCTTTGCCGCAGCTTCCAAATACTCAAGGATATTTGTCTTCATTTCCCTACTTCTCCGAATTTTTAATCATATCCATCAAATTCTCGGCATGATTTCTGAGAACCCCTTTAAGGGTCTTTGCGTGAATCGCGCGTAAAACATACTGCCCCGCCTCGTTCTTTATATCCAGCTTATAGGCAATCGCAGCCATAACAATATCAAATACTTCCTCCGACAGTCCGTTTATCGGGAACTCTTCGTGTATCTCTGCCTCTTTAAAATTTCTGTACACATATTTCAGGAGCTTACGCTCCTCTGCTTCATTCATGGGATCGGCCTCGTGTATCTCTTCCCCCATTTCCGTCAGCATCTCTCTCCAGCCCCTTAACAGCCACGCCGTGTAAAGAGCCGTATAGGCTCTTTTCCCACTCTTTGCGCCTCTGATAAGATCACATCTTATGGCTGATTTATAATATCTGTAGGCAATATCATATTCTCTTGCTCCCTCAGTAACCGGGACAGAGTTATAGAGCTTAATGCATTTCTCCCTGAGTGCGCTCCTTTCCTTCCGGCCAACATTTTCGAAGGTTGTATCCATATCGGCATATCCGCATACCGGACACTCTATAATGCGGTACTTTATAGGATCAATGTTTGCATACCGCTGCCGCATATCTATATCCATTCCCACGGCCTTTGCTTTCCCGGTCTTCAGTGTTTTGGTCATAAAATCTCTGTTACACACCGGGCAGGTATGCTTCTTATCATAAAGCAAATCATTTTCATCAAACAGATGTACCTCTGTATTTACCTTCTTTTTTTCTTCTACCTGTTTACCTGGTAATTCTCCTCTCATTCCGCACCTCATTTAATCCCGTATGACTTATATCTGATCATATAACCGGTTCTTTGCTTCAACCTTATTCAGTATAGCTTCCTTTAATACAAAATACTTCGCAAGTAGCTCGTTCATCGACTTGATTTCCTGTTGTCTGTGCTGCATATAGGTATCAAAGAAAATATTCCAGAAATCTCTGCATATCTTGGCCGACAGACCGTAATTCCTTCTGCAGTATCCCTCCTCTTTTTTCTCTATTGCCACCAGTGAAGCAAATAATGCCTGAAGATCAAATATGGCATGTCCCGTTGAACTTCCCGCCATATCTATAAGAATAAGCTCATCTTTATGTATCATAACACTGTGCAGATTGATATCACCGTGAACATATGTGTTACTGTCGGCTATCGAATCGATCAGCTTCGAAAATATGGCAACCTTACTGTCTCCCGGATCATCTGCTTCGGCTATCCATTCTCTGTAACGATCCTTTATATCCGGAAGCTTACCTGCAGGTATTTCTGTCTTGTGAAGCTCGCTCATAAGCCTGCCGAGCATCATCGCGCAGACCTCAAGCTTTGCCGGCTCGTGACTGATTATATATGCAAGAGAAGTCATCTCTGCCTTCTCATAGATAAGTCCAAAGCCCTCATCACATTTGACCACATCATATGGGATCAGCGTGGGAACTCCGTAGATCATCGCAGTCTGAGCGCGTTTCCTCTCACTTTTCACCTCTGGAAGCGGAACCTTTTTACCGTAAACCTTGATCATCTCATCATCAGACAGCTGAAATATCTCACCGTTAAGGGCTGAACTTATCTTCCTGCAGCCCCTAAGCGATATTGTCCGCATCCTGCGTTCTATTTCAAACATCTCCCCGAAGCCTGTGATGTCAAAAATATCAAAGATCTCATCTGATACATTCATCATTTTTATCGGTCTTTTTACAGACTTCCTGAGCTTAAGCAACACTCTTAGGCCGGCGCTAGAAATGTACTCAAGTCCTTCCATGTCAAAGGCCAGGTCCATATCATCAAAAAGTATACTTTTATCCTTTATATCCGTCTCCATGAGATCAACGTTGGAAGAATCGATCCTTCCTTCCAGAAAGAATGTATATGCGCCGTCCCTGTATTCACTCTTCATATCGGTCTCCCTATTTATAAATTATCTTCTTAAAAGTCTTCTTTCCTTTTTTTATTACCCTTCCATCTCCGATATCTTCGGGCTTAAAGCTCATAAACAGATCCGTAACCTTCTCTCCGTCAACAGTCACTCCCCCGCCTTCAACACTTCTTCTTGCGTCAGACCTTGATGTCGCCATGCCTGCTTTAACAAGTACAGCCTGGATATCTATGGCGCCATCCTTAAGATCGGCTTCAGTGATCTCGACAGTAGGCATATCTGCAGCATCACCGGATGTGAATATGGCTCTTGCAGCATTCTGCGCTTTAACTGCTTCATCCTCGCCATGTACAAGCTTGGTCAGTTCGTAAGCCAGTATCTCCTTGGCTTCGTTAAGCTGAGCACCCTCCCACTTATCCATCTTATCAATCTCCTCAAGAGGAAGGAAAGTCAGCATACGGATACACTTGAGAACATCAGCGTCGCCGACATTCCTCCAGTACTGGTAGAAATCGTAAGGAGTTGTCTTCTCGGGATCGAGCCATACAGCACCACTGACAGTCTTACCCATCTTCTTGCCCTCTGAATTGAGAAGAAGAGTTATCGTCATCGCCTCCGCATCCTTCTTACCCAGCTTCTTACGGATAAGCTCACGGCCTCCGAGCATGTTGCTCCACTGATCGTCACCACCGAACTGAAGATTACAGCCGTATCTTCTGTACAGTTCAAGGAAATCATAGCTCTGCATTATCATGTAATTGAACTCAAGGAAAGTAAGGCCACCGTCCCGGTCCATACGCTGCTTGTAACATTCGGCGCGGAGCATATTGGTGACAGAAAAATACGGTCCAACCTCACGCAGCATATCCACGTAATTAAGGCCCAGCAGCCAGTCGGCATTGTTTACCATCAAAGCCTTACCATCTGAGAAATCAATAAACCTGCTCATCTGCTTCTTGAAGCAGGCTATGTTATGCTCTATGGTCTCCTTATCCATCATCTTACGCATATCTGTCTTGCCCGAAGGATCACCGATCATTCCTGTGCCGCCGCCAAGAAGCGCGATCGGCTTATTACCTGCCATCTGCAGTCTTTTCATAAGACACAGTGTCATAAAATGTCCTACATGCAGGCTGTCCGCAGTAGGGTCAAAGCCTATATAGAAAACAGCTTTGCCGTTGTCGATAAGGTTCTTTATTCCTTCTTCATCCGTCACCTGGGCAATGAGGCCTCTGGCAACAAGTTCGTCATAAATTTTCATAATATCCTCCAAAAATCATATTTGAAACAGATGTATTTTATCATATTTAATGTCCTATGAAAAGGCGGACAAAGACAATAAATAAAAGAAAAAGGAGCCCGTAGCATACGGGCTCCCTGACATTTCATATCTTTTAGTCTGAAATGTTATCTTTAAAACCTGATTACAGCTGAGGACCTGCCTTAACAAGAGCCTTACCTGCATCGTTGCTTGTATACTTCTCGAAGTTCTTGATGAACCTGCCTGCAAGATCCTTAGCCTTTGTCTCCCACTCAGATGCATCTGCATATGTATCTCTGGGATCAAGGATGCCTGTATCAACTCCCGGAAGCTCTGTGGGAACCTCGAAGTTGAAGTAAGGGATCTTCTTGGTAGGAGCCTTAAGAACATCACCGTTAAGGATTGCATCGATGATACCACGTGTATCCTTGATGGAGATTCTCTTCCCGGTTCCGTTCCAGCCTGTATTTACAAGATAAGCCTTAGCGCCGCTCTTCTGCATCTTCTTAACCAGCTCCTCACCGTACTTGGTAGGATGAAGCTCAAGGAATGCCTGACCGAAGCAAGCTGAGAATGTAGGTGTGGGCTCGGTGATACCACGCTCTGTACCTGCAAGCTTAGCGGTAAATCCTGACAGGAAGTAGTACTGGGTCTGCTCCGGATCAAGGATCGATACAGGAGGAAGTACTCCGAACGCATCAGCTGAAAGGAAGATAACGTTATCAGCCTGAGGACCTGCGGAGATCTTGTTTACGTTCTTGGCTATCTTCTCGATATGCTCGATAGGATAGGAAACACGTGTATTCTCTGTTACTGACTTATCTGCAAAATCAATCTTGCCGTCAGCATCTACGGTAACGTTCTCAAGAAGAGCGTTCCTCTTTATAGCGTTGTAGATATCGGGCTCTGATTCCTTATCAAGGTTAATAACCTTAGCGTAGCAGCCACCCTCGAAGTTAAATACGCCGTCATCATCCCAGCCGTGCTCATCATCACCGATAAGAAGTCTCTTGGGATCTGTTGAAAGTGTGGTTTTACCTGTACCTGAAAGGCCGAAGAAGATTGCTGTATGCTTGCCTTCCATATCTGTATTGGCCGAGCAGTGCATTGAAGCAATGCCCTTAAGAGGAAGGTAATAGTTCATCATTGAGAACATACCCTTCTTCATCTCGCCGCCGTACCATGTATTGATGATAACAGACTCTCTTGATGTGATATTGAATGCTGCACAGGTCTCTGAATTAAGACCGAGCTCCTTGTAGTTCTCTACCTTAGCCTTGGACGCATTGTAGATAACGAAATCAGGCTCGAAATCAGCAAGCTCATCATCTGTAGGCTGGATGAACATGTTCTTAACGAAATGTGCCTGCCAAGCAACTTCCATGATGAAACGAACTGCCATCCTTGTATCTGCATTGGCACCGCAGAAAGCATCAACAACGAAAAGCCTCTTGTTTGAAAGCTCCTTCTTTGCTATATCCTTAACTACTGCCCATGTCTCTTCGCTCATGGGATGGTTATCGTTCTTATAGCCCTCGCTTGTCCACCATACGGTGTCCTTGGAGTTCTCATCCATAACGATGTACTTATCTTTGGGTGAACGTCCGGTAAAAATACCTGTCATAACGTTAACGGTATCGAGTTCTGTCACCGTTCCAACATCATAGCCTGTAAGACCTGCCTTGGTCTCTTCCTCAAACAATACTTCGTATGAAGGATTGTGAACGATCTCGGTTGCACCGGTGATACCATACTTGGTTAAATCAACATTTGCCATAATTATACCTCATCCTTTCAAAAAATTTATGTTCTATGGTGATCCATGAACTTGCCGACAACTATTTTACCACGAGAATCAGTCTTTGACAACTGAAAGCTTACTTTGTCGGCCTTATTTTCCGTACAATTTTTAGACGATCAAATCTGAGCCGTCACTTCCGCAAGCCACTCCCTCTCCTCTCTGTCCATGCGCGGCGAATAGAGATAGTATATCGTTCTGTGATAATCGTTTATAAGCTGCCTCTGCCGTTCCGTAAGCTGCGGGACCACTATGGCTTCTCTTTCGTACGGAACCAGTGTCAGTGTATCAAAACCAAGAAACCTCCCCCACTCATTTGTTTTCTTTAATTTACACAGCAGGAGGTTTTCTATCCTGATACCGTATTTCCCTTCTATATAAATACCGGGTTCATCGGAGGTTATCATGCCCTCTGCCATCGGCGGCTGGGGACTGTCCGGGTCTATCCTGCATCTGAAGGCCTGCGGGCCTTCATGCACATTGAGCATCGCTCCCACTCCGTGCCCCGTACCATGGCGGTAATCGATGGTTCTTTCCCAGATGGGGCGTCTTGCCAGAACATCAAGGTTCTCCCCGCGTATTCCCTCGGGGAAAACCGCATCCGAAAGATCCAGCATTCCCTTCAATACGGCTGTATAATCAAGCTTCATATCCTCTGTGAGCTTACCAAGGGCTATTGTTCTTGTAACATCGGTCGTTGCGCCCTCATACTGTCCTCCCGAATCAACCAGAAGGAATCCTTCGGGCTTTAGTACGGCACTGCCTGCAGCTTCCGGGCTGTAGTGAACGATCGCCCCGTTGCTTCCGTATGCCGATATCGTCTCGAAGCTCAGCCCCATGTTTTCCTTTATTTCACACCGCATTTTATCAAGCATCTCCGCGGCTTTATATTCATCAATTACCGTCCCTGTTATCTCACTCGCCTTAACTGCCTTCTTTATCCTGCAGATGAATCTGGTCAGCGCAAGCCCGTCCTCCACATGGCGCTCCCTTGCAAGTTTCTGTTCGGTTTCATTCTTAATATGCTTCTTAATATAATGAAAAGCCGCTCTGTCCTTCAGATCATTTTTCTTTATAAGACTGTATGCATATGCATTGAGCGTAGAAAGATCACACACTATACTCATGCCCTTAAGCCAGCTTATATGATCGTAGAAATCATCATACTCCCTGACCTTTACTCCGGATGCCGCAAGAGTGCTTCGAAGCTCTTCATCCAAACAGCTTCCGGATGCAAACAGATATGCGTCTTCCCTGTCAACATAACCGTAGGAATATCCGACGGGACTGTACATAATATCGCTGCCTCTTACATTAAACAGCCACATCACACAGGCAAGATCCGATACTATTACCGAATCTGCCGAAAGCTCCTTAAGGTATTTCCTGAGTTCCGAAAGCTTATCTTCTATACTCTTACCCGACACCTCATCCGCCAGCCCGTATATCCGGTTATGTGTTTTATCCGGCCTGTCCTTCCATACCCTCTTCGCTATGTCGAAATCTCTTATACCGACTCCCTTATCCTCAAGCGCCGAAAGCTCCTTAAAGAAGCTTCCGGATATAAGCTTAAGATCGGTTCCTATCCTTAACCTTTCTCCTTTTTCATATGTCTCATCCGCCGTCTTTTTTATATATTCCGTCAGAGTGGGCACCCCCGGCAGGCCAGACTTTTCAAGCTCAATACCGCTGCCCGAAAGTTCCTCTTCTGCCTGTATGAAATATCTGCCGTCGGTCCACAATAAAGCCCTGTCACGCCTTATAAGAAGGGACCCTGCCGATCCCGTAAATCCCGTCAGGTATTCTCTCAGCTTATAATGACCGTCTATATATTCCGAACCGTGTTCATCCGATGTAAACACAAGGGCAATATCAATTCCCAGTTCTATCATCATTCTCTGTACTTCTGCAATTCTCGCACTATGTTCTTTTCCCATTTCCGCTCCCTGTTATCATCTGACATTGTAACGATTTCTTAATCCCTGTGGGTATCTTTACTTATTTGTAACTATTCAGAACAGCACATAAATTTTAAAATACAAGGCGTCAAGCTTGCTTGTAAGAACTGTATTTTATAAATTTATGTATTGGATGAATCCAAAACAGCGAAAAATACGCAGTATTTTGAGCCTGTTCTGAATAGTTACACTTATTTTAATATTCTATCACATCGCACACGTTCATACCAGCCGCAGACGCGATCCGAGCTCTCACGGATACGCAGAAATGCATTAAAAAGCAAGGAAAAACAGAACACGCGCACTTGCCACGCTGATGTATTTCATGGTAAAATGTTGCTCGAAGTGTATGTTATACGGCTCTTATGCCGGATACATCCAATTTTTTGAAGGGGACTTATGATGAACACAGGCAGCTATTACGAAATAACACCACAGATATTACAACTCGCGGAATTATCCACAGAAGAGAATATGATCGATCCGGAGCTGTACACCAAATATGAGGTAAAGCGGGGATTGCGTGATCTCAACGGAAAGGGCGTCCTTACCGGTCTGACCAATATCTCGGATGTCCGTGCCAATAAAATAGTAAACGGCGAACAGATACCCATTGCGGGCGAACTGTTTTACAGAGGCTACAATGTAAGGGATCTCGTACGCGGCTTTACCAGTGAGGAACGGTTCGGATTCGAGGAAGTAACATATCTCCTTCTTTTCGGAACGCTTCCCACCCAGCGTGAACTTGAGGATTTCTGCAGACTTCTGGCAGAATACAGGACGCTTCCGACCAGCTTTGTAAGGGACATTATCATGAAGGCTCCGAGCCGTGATATGATGAACACCCTTTCAAGAAGTGTTCTCACTCTTTACTCATATGATGATAACGCCAATGATATATCAATACCGAACGTCTTAAGGCAATGTCTTCAGTTAATAAGTCTGTTTCCTCTTCTTTCCGTTTACGGCTATCAGGCATACAGGCATTATCATGACGGCAAGAGTCTTTATATACATTCTCCCAAGGACAGGCTTTCGACTTCCGAAAACATCCTGCGTATCTTAAGGGCAAACAAAACATACACGCCTCTCGAAGCGCGTATCCTTGATGTTGCGCTTGTGCTGCATATGGAGCACGGCGGTGGTAACAATTCTACATTTACCACTCATGTTGTAAGCTCCTCGGGCACAGATACATATTCGGTCATCGCTGCCGCAATAGGTTCACTCAAAGGTCCCAGACACGGTGGCGCCAACCTTAAGGTGGTGGATATGTTTGCCGATATGAAGCAGGTTGTAAAGGACTGGCGCAATGAAGATGAAATAGCGGATTATCTGAAAAAGCTTCTTCATAAAGAAGCCTTTGACAGGCAGGGTCTCATCTACGGTATGGGACACGCTGTATACTCTCTCTCCGATCCGCGTGAACAGATATTCAGAAGCTTCGTTGAGAAACTGGCAGTTGAGAAAGGCCTTGAGGAAGAGTTCGGTCTCTATTCAAGGGTTGCAAGACTGGCTCCCAGAATAATAGCCGATGAACGCCGGATATATAAAGGTGTCTGCTGTAATGTTGATTTCTATTCCGGTCTGGTCTATGAAATGCTCGGGCTTCCCAAGGAGCTCTACACTCCCATCTTTGCAATCGCAAGGATAGTAGGCTGGAGTGCTCACAGGCTTGAAGAGCTTGTCAACGACGGCAAGATCATCCGTCCCGCATATAAGCCTATCTGCGAAGATCATACTTATGTTCCGATAGGCACAAGGAGCAAATGATTGACAAAAGGCTTTCAAGCCATTGATTATTCTGACAGATTATATTAAAATCAATATATGTTACTTGCACAACGAAATGTGATTTGTATTTTAGGAGGTTCTGAATGTCTGATATTAAACTGCTTGTATGCGATGATTCCATACTTGCCCGTAAAAGCATGACCGGAATGCTTAATTCCTTTGGTTACGAAAATGTAATAGAAGTTTCAAACGGTGAAGATGCTGTAAATAAATATAAAGAAGAAAAACCCGATATAGTTTTCCTCGATATAGTAATGCCTGTAAAGGACGGTATTACGGCAACAAAGGAAATAATCGAGTTCGATCCTCATGCTGTAATCATAGTGATCTCATCTGTCGGAACACAGACTCATTTGAGAGAGGTTATAAAAGCGGGTGCCAGGGATTTCATACAGAAGCCTGTAGATGCGGAACTTCTCAAGCAGGTACTTGACCATAATCTTCCTTCCTGATCGTAATAGCTTTACTTTAGTTTCTACTCATCAATAGGAGAAAAATATGACGAATGATGAATTGACATTAAATATTCTCAGCAACTCTAATTATGCCGAAATATCCGATTCATTAACCGCTTTTGTGAAGGCATATATAGAAAAGCTGATCGAAGATGTGTCACTGTATGTTGACTCTTCAATAATACTTTGCACAATAGAAACCGTGGATACATACAGAGCCGGTCATGAACTGTCGCAGGATATCACGGGTGTCCCCTCTGCTTACTCAGCTATAGACGGTGATCCCGCTGTACTTACGCACTTTGCCGAACAGTATGCCAAGCTTGGTATTGATTCCTTTGACGATCTGTGTAAGGAAGCCATAGTTGATTTCCTGAACCTTCATAACGGACTATTTATCGTACTGCTGAGCAAGCTTAATGTGTGTGAATTAAGCCTGAATGCTCCCAAAAATACAGAAAGTATCAACTTAACAACCGATGTCAACGGAAAGATTACCATAATCCCCATTAAGTTCTCTTTCGGGATCGTTAAATTCCTCCTGTATGAGCTTCCGGGTTCGATGGATATCGGGTAAAGACAGATACAGTATTAAATAAATAATAAAGGAGCAGCCTATAACAGGCTGCTCTTTACTGTTTCCTTCATATCTTCCACATTACATACGGTATCGTGAAGTATCTTCGCATTTCTTATTTCTTCTACCGCCGGCGGTATCTTAACCTTCGATATTGCACTCAGTTCATCAACAAGCTCAAAGTCATCCTTCGCTTCAAGATTCTTAAGAACGTCTTCGCCTTTGTTACTCATGATAGCTTTCATTACATTACCCGTAAATTTATACGGACTTGCGGTTGACACGATCACGCTTTTTATCCCGTCACCTTCCTCGGCCTTATGCTTTCGGTCTGCGGCTGCGGCGACTGCGGTATGCGTGTCGATAACATAACCGGTTTTTTCATACAGATCCCTTATAGTAGCGAATACCTCATCCTCTCCGACATAATATCCGCGAAAATCCTTAAGCTCTTCAGCCATCTCTTCTGTCACTTCATATTTTCCGTCTCTTTTAAGGCTTTCCATCAGACCGGCGTTTACCTTCGGATCACTTCCGCAGATAAGATATATAAGCCGTTCCAGGTTACTCGAGATCAGTATATCCATTGACGGTGAGGAAGTAAGAATGAACTCCCTGTTTCTGTCATAACAGCCCGATCTGAAGAAATCATACAGGACTTTGTTCTCATTGGAAGCGCATACAAGCCTGTTTACGGGAAGTCCCATCATCTTTGCATAATATCCCGCAAGAATATTTCCGAAATTCCCGGTCGGCACAACAAAATCAATACTGTCTCCGGCCTTTATCTCACCGCTTTTTATCATTCGGCCGTAAGCATATACATAATATGCAACCTGCGGAATGAGCCTTCCTATATTTATGGAATTGGCGGATGAGAATACATAGCCCGACTTATCAAGCTCTTCCTTTAACGCCTCATCATTAAAGATATTCTTAACACCTGTCTGGCAGTCGTCGAAATTACCGTTTACTCCTACCACCTTCGTGTTCTTCCCCTTCTCTGTCACCATCTGCAGTTCCTGTATCCTGCTCACCCCGCCCTTGGGATAGAATACGATTATTCTGGTGCCCGGGACATCTGCGAAGCCTGCAAGTGCTGCTTTTCCGGTATCTCCGGAGGTTGCGGTAAGAATAACGACCTCCTTATCAACCTTATTCTTCTTCATTGCCGTCGTAAGAAGATGCGGCAGAATGGACAGCGCCATATCCTTAAACGCTATTGTCCTGCCATGGAACAGCTCAAGGAAATACCGGTCACCCTTCTTAACAAGCGGCGCCACCTCATTATCATCAAACTTTTCATCATATGCTCTGTTTATACAGTCAAGAAGCTCCTCCCTGGTATAATCCGTGAGGAACTCCTTCATAACCTCATATGCCGTTTCTCTGTAATTAAGTTCCGGCAGTCTGTCTAATTCGACATTAAGCTTTGGAAACCTGTCCGGGACAAACAGTCCGCCGTCATCGCACAGGCCCTTTATCACAGCCTGCGAAGCTGTGTACGGGGTACGGTCCCCCCGGGTACTTCTGTATATGATATCCATTTTAAGTATCTCCACTGTTTATTCTGAATATAATAATCCTTAACCTTCTTCAGCCTTACTGTCTGTTCCGGCACCTGCTTCCTTCGCATTCTTATTATCTCTGAGCTTCTTGCCGACGAACACTCCGCAGACAGCGACTCCCGCCATGATCGCCACAAGCAGAAGGTATGTAACAAACTCACTGAAAAACGCAACCATACTACTACCTCACCTTTCTTTTACACTATGGATTACTATAACATCATGCCGGCCTGTTAGTCAACAATATCATCAAGCAGATCATCACCGTCGGCTGCGGTTGTAGCCAGCTTATCGCATCTTTCGTTTTCAGGATGTCCGGCATGCCCTTTCACCCAGGTAAACGTCACCTCGTGCCCTTCCTTTGCCTTAAGCAGGCGCTTCCACAGATCCGGATTTAATACCGGCTTTTTCTGCGAAGTCTTCCAGTTATTTCTCACCCAGCTGTCTATCCAATGCTGGTTGAACGCATCCGTCACATACTTTGAATCCGATATTATCTGAACCCTGCAGGGGCGGTTAAGTGCCTCAAGTCCGACTATCACGGCCATGAGCTCCATCCTGTTATTGGTGGTCTTCTTATATCCCGCGCTGTATTCCCTTACATGAAGTTCGCCTTTTTTATCAGTGTAATGAAGGATGGTTCCGTATCCTCCCGGTCCTTCAGGGTTACTCCTTGCCGATCCGTCCGTGTATATCCTGACTTCCTCCATCCTCTGTCTATCCTCTCCCAGATTTGTCATACTGCCAGCTTCCGGTTGACATAAAATTCTCAACCATATCCTCCGCATCCGATATAAGCTTTTTGTCATAACCCATTACGCCAAGAAGCCTGATCGCATTCCTCGATACAGCCGGTCCCTGCTTTATAAGATAATTGAACTTCACATCGTTAAGAGTCACTTCCTCCTCGAAGTGGTAATTCTTATACTCCTTTTCAAGAAGCCTTGTCAGTTCTACATCATGGGTTGCCGCGAACGCTATATAATCGGGACGGGCGAGACTTCTTAATATCCTTGCGGAAGCTGCGATCCTTTCTACCGTATTGGTCCCTCTTAAGACCTCATCAATGCAGCAAAGCACCGGCTCTTCTCCGGAGCCTGCATCGAGTATCCTTTTTAATGACTTGATCTCGACAACGAAGTAGCTTTCACCGTTCCTTATATTGTCATTAAGCGCCATCGACGTATATATTTTAAATCTCGAAGCCCTGTACTTCTTAGCCGGTACATACCCAATCGTCTGTGCAAACACCGCACATATTGCTACAGTCTTAAGAAAGGTCGATTTACCCGATGCATTGGAGCCCGTAAGAAGTATCGGGCCCTCAGTCTCTATACTGTTCGCCACCGGGCTGTTTATCAGCGGATGCACGCATTCCTCCACACTGAATACAGCGCTTTCTCCAGATACGAATTCCGGTATACAGCAAACATTCAGGCTCCTCATATAAGAAGCCGCGGAAATGACGGCATCCGTTGTACCAAGTATCCTTCTGATCTCATCAATTTCTCTGACATGGCTCTTTAACAGTCCGATGAGCCTGTTTATAATGATAAGATCAAGATGAAAGATCATCTTAACATACTCAAGCAGAAGCATGACCGGATTATCCATCGATACCGATCCGTTTGATATCCAGACAGAGTACTTAAGCATCTTCCTTAACGGTTTCCCGTTCTCCTTAAGTATTTCAATCTCATCCCTAAGGATTGCAGGAGCTTTCTTTTCAAGCAGATCACAGGCTCTCAGCATCCTCGCAGCATAGTTAAACGTTACTATCACAGGATCAAGCGCCTTCTTGGTCTTAAGGTACAGGCCTATTGAAACTATCATCATCGCGACCGTCATCAATACCCCTAAGCCGGGCATAACAAATATCATGGCGATAGATATAAGCATCAGGACAATAACTATATAATGCTGAAGATTCGATTCCGGTGCCAGTACCTCCACATATGAGAAGATTTTCGTCACTGAGGTTTTTCTGTATATACCTATATCATGAAGGATTTCTTTGATACTAATTCTGTCATCTTCGTTAGCACCAAAGTATTCTCTCAGCTCACAGAAGCGTTCATGATCCGCATCGTCCGTAACACAGGGACTGTGAAGCCTGTGATACAGCTCTTCTTCCCCCAGCGCACAGGCACATGTATTCATCTGTCTGAAGATATCATCCATTCCAAGGTCATTCCATGTTATATCATCTATGAGAAATGAACCCCTGGGATTCTCCGCTTTTCTTCTGTGATACAGTGAAATATTCTCTATGTCGTCCGCGGACAACTCACCCGTGCTCTTTTTTCCGAATGATTCTTTTAAATATTCCCTGTATACTCTCCGGTTTTTCTTATCGCGGGCGGAACCGTCTATAAAGATCACAAGAACAAGAGCCAGACAAGCAAGTATGAAACCAAGATATCCCATCAGAACAGTCTCTCCTGTATTTTGGCAGCCTCTTTATAGATCTCTGCGGGTGTCTTTCCGATATCAAATTTGCCGTCTTCATACAGGATCTTCCCGTGGATCATGGTCATCTTAACATTCTGTTTGCTTCCGCTGTAAACAATATTATTCGGAATATCGTTTACAGGCTGCATATTGGGCTGATTCAGATCGATCAATATCATATCCGCTTCCTTGCCTTCGGCCAGTACATCACAGTTATTAAGTCCCATGGCTTTTGCTCCGTTCACTGTTGCCATCTTAAGAACATCCAGACCGCTGACTGCAGAAGCATCGTTTTCTCTTAGCTTTGCAAGTCCTGTTACCAAAAACATCTCCCTGAACATATCAAGACAGTTATTTGATGAAGGCCCGTCCGTACCTATGGCAACATTTATACCTTCATCAAGGAACCTCTTTACCGGCGCGATCCCGCTTGCAAGCTTGGTATTGGAACCCGGATTGGTAACCGCACTGAGGCCTCTTTTCTTAAACACCTCTATATCCTCATCAGACATATGGCAGCAATGATATCCTCCGCCGCCGAAATCAAAAAGCCCGAGCGAATCAAGGAAAACGGTAGGAGTCATACCATATCGTCCCTTACATTCCTCTACCTCTTTAACGGTTTCGGAATTATGTGTAAACATAGGAGCCTTATATTTGTGTGCAAGCTCCGAAAGCTTCTCAAGCAGTTCCCTCTCGCAGGTATATTCGGCATGAAAGCCCATCATATAGCTGCTCAATGGATGCCTTCCGTTAAGTTTGTTATATCTTTCCTCAAACACCTCAAGCGAGGGACCGAACTTATTGATCCCACTTACCTGTACCACTCTCATACCTGTTTCTTCACAGGCTGTGGCTATCTCCTCAGGCGTAAGATACATGTCCATTATCGCCGTTATGCCCGAGGTCAGATATTCAAGGACAGCCAGCTTCGTAAGAAGAGCGCAGTCATCTCCGGTCATTTTTGCTTCCAACGGGAATATCTTTGTCTCAAGCCACTCCTGAAGCGGCATTCCGTCAGCATATGATCTCATAAGGGTCATACCCGAATGAGTATGTGCATTCTTAAATCCCGGCATAAGAAGATTTCCTTCACAGTCGATCGTTTTGTCAAAACTCCTTCCCGTTGCTTTAAGCTCTTCATCACTGAGTGCAGCTCCCGCGTAGGTTATCCTGCTGTCTCCGACATGAATTTCCCCTTCAAATATCTCCTGTCCGTCAACCATTGTAAGTATTTTTGCATTATAGAATCTTATGTTCATATTCCTCTCCTTATGACCGTTTCTGTATTCTAAGTCCGTTTGCACTGCAATTTGTCATCATCTTTGATTCTCTATACCAGGGAATCGGGGCCGAAGCTGTCAGGAAGCAGTTCGCTCAGTCTGTACTCCCTGTAATCATCGACGCTTTTTGCAACTATTACCCTTAACTGTTCCGGTGAGCAGAATTCTCGTAATACCTGTCTGCATGCTCCGCAGGGATACGCATAATCCTTAGCCTGTGTATCATCCGAGCCTCCCACCACTGCTATTGCTTCAAATCTGGTCTTACCCTCCGATACAGCCTTAAATACAGCCGTTCTCTCGGCGCAGTTGCTAAGACCGTATGATGCATTCTCTATATTGCAGCCCTTAACTATTGTCCCGTCTTTGCATAGCAGCGCTGCTCCAACCCTGTAGCGGGAATACGGTGCATACGAATTCCTCCTCGCTTCAAACGCCGCTTCTATTATCCCTTTATAATCCAGCATGTTCCACTCCTTTCCCGTCAATTGTTTAATTCAAGATAGTACACCTGTGTGTTTACCAGTTCCAGATCCGACGTATTCCCGTGATCGACAGCGTTATACGGCACTATTCGTCCGCTTATAAGCTGATCAAGTATTGCCTTGTACTGCTCCTCCGTGAAGCTCTCGAATCTTGAGTTCTCCATCTCCAGTCCGACGCCTCCGTTGGTAGCATTCATTTCATATACCGATCCGCCTTTAAACTGATCCGAATAATAATCTGACAAACCGTAATATACGGCATTCCCAAGCATTTTCTCCGCAGATGTTATAACCGTCTCGGAATCCTTGCTCTGATCGATATCGACTCCTATAACCTTTCCGCCGTTTTCCTCGGCTGCCGCTATTACTGATCTGCCCATGGCACCGCCACAGGCAAAAACAACCTGAGTACCTCCCTTATACCATGCGGAGCACATGCTTTTAACCTCATCGCTTTCAAGGAAGGTATTGGCATAGCAGTATTTCACATTCACGTTTTTTCCTGCCTCTATTGCCGCGTAATCAGCGCCCTGAACGAAACCGTATCCAAACTGTATCACCGATTCCTGATTGGTTCCGCCCACAAACCCAAGCTCTGTGTTTCCGTCCCTGACAGCGGCATAACCCGCCAGGAAGCCCGCCTGCTCTTCGGCAAACATTACAGGCATCGTATTATTCTTTATCGTCCTGTCCTTCCCCGACTCATCATGAGGTTCTCCGTCCACGAGTATGAAATGCACTCTCGGATACTTCTTCTGTGCGGTATAGATCGCTTCTTCAAAAAGCACCCCCGGACATACTATAACATCCGCGCCGTCTCTCACTGCCGTCTTTATATTCTTAATATAATCTGATGTGGATGCTCCGTCCGGCTCATAAATCTTACAGGTCTTATCCTTGCCTTCCAGATAACGGGTTATTCCCTCATAAGCTCCCTGATTGAATGAACCGTCCTGCACGGTTCCCATATCGGTAATGAAGGCAATATCAATTCCCTTCCCGCAGCCTGTTAATGACGTTAAAATAAATGTAAATATCAGTAAAGTTAAAAAATTTCTCTTTCCGGAAAAATTAATCATGAAGGCCTCCGAAACGTATGATCGAATCAGTAACAAGCTTCTTAAACAGTGGGGCAGCTGCATTGGCCGCCTCCTGTACTTCTTCGTGTGTAAGCGGATTGGGACTCAGTCCGGCAGCAAGATTACATACACATGAAATGCCGCATATCCTCATTCCGCAGTGATTGGCTGCTATTGCTTCCACAACCGTACTCATGCCGACCGCATCTGCCCCCAGCGACTTAAGCATCCTGATCTCCGCAGGTGTCTCAAAGGACGGTCCCGTAACCTGTACATAAACCCCTTCCTTTAAGCCGATGCCAAGATCCCTTGCAGATGCTCTCACCAGATCGCAGAGCTCCCTGTCATACACAGCACTCATATCCGGGAATCTCGTCCCGAGCTCTTCTATGTTCTGTCCGATAAGCGGGTTCGGTGCAAAGCTGGATATGTGATCCGTGATAAGCATGAAATCACCGGCCGAAAAATCAATATTTATACCTCCCGACGCATTGGTCAGGAACAGGATATCAGCCCCCATCATATGCATCAGCCTCGTAGGCAATACAACATCCGGCAGAGAATAGCCTTCATAATAATGAACCCTTCCCTGCATGCAGACAACCGGAACATCCTTAACATATCCGAAAATGAACCTTCCCTTATGTCCGGGAACCGTGGAAACCGGAAAGCCGTCTATCTCCTCATAAGGCAGCGTATCCTCTATCCTTATATCGTTACCGTAATCCCCGAGTCCCGATCCAAGCACCAGTGCAACCTTGGGTTTAAAGCTTATCCTTTTCCCAACGCTTTCATAACACCTTATCAGCTTATCGTATATTTCACCCATTCTGTTCTCCTCCTTATAACGGTTTACTTTATAATCTGCCTGCGCTTTTCTTTATCACAGGCATACGATATGATCCGACCTTACACTTACTGTATGCTTCCAAGCAGTTCCACTATCAGATCCTTTACCGCATGATAATCAAACATTTCGTAAGCATCTTTAATTTTCTTTATCTTTGTATTGATCTCACTTCCGAAATTCTGTCCACCGAGGGATTCAAGGATCTCCTCGCATCTTTTAAGATTAACGCTGTTAAGGCTCTGCTGCAGTTCTACTATAAGCTCCTTATTGACCACAGTCTCCTCAAGGCCTTCTACTGCGGACATATCCTGTCCGGGTTCTTCGTATACTCCTCTTTCCACCAGCATATCCTTAACACGTTCAAGCAGTACCCTGAAGTTCTCAAGGCATTCATCAAGGTTAGCCTCAATATATACTCTGTTATTTTCCTTCCCGGCAAATTCAAGCTTCTTGAACTTCTCGGATATCACATATGCACCGATGCTTGCCGAACTGCTCTTAAGCGCATGTACGTTGGTGGTAAAGAGCGGTATATCATCTGCAAGGAACTCTTCGGGAACAGCCTTCCACTTTTCGAGTCCCTCATGATAGTAGGTACTCAGAACGATATAATAAACATCCTCGTCGCCGCCTACATTCTCAATGCCCTTCACGGTATCTATTGAAAGCGGATCGCCTTCTTCCTCCTGTACTACAGGCTCAGCCTTTCCCGACGTATCTTCCTTTTCGTGAACCGAATTCTCAATTACTATGGCAAGATCATCCGGCAGATATTTTTTCAGCAATCTGACAAGATGGTAATCCTTGACAGGTTTTGCGATATAATCGTCAAAGCCGACCTCCATAAGCCTCTCTCCGACATCTCTGCCAAGCTCTGCAGTCACGCACAGAACGGGGATCTTCGAATTCTTTCCCGGAATCTGTTTTATTCTGTGCAGAGTGTCTATACCATCCATCTCCGGCATCAAATGATCCAGAAGGATCAGGTCGAACTCCTCATTCTTAAGAATTTCAAGACACTCCTTACCGCTTGATGCCGTCTTGGCTTCTATGCTGAAGTTCTCCAGTACGCTGCTCAGTACCTTAAGGTTAACAAGGCTGTCATCGACTACGAGTATCCTTGCATCAGGGAAAATATAATGCTCCGCTGACCTCGTGCGAATATAGTCTTCCGCTGACCACTTACCGTTAAGTATATCTATTATATTAAGACATGATATGGGCTTTCTAATTATTCTGCAATCGCCGAAATCTCTGTATACATGACTGAAATCCGTGATGATGTACGTTATTTCCTCGCACATTGTCTGATGCAGGATATCCTTAAGCGTTTCATAATCCTTCTGCAGTATAAAAATATGAGTATACCGATGGTCTGCTATCTCATTCTTAAAGGCTATGGGGCCTGCCGCATATACCGGACTTATCTTTATATCCTCCATAAGCCTCTTCCATACAACATCCTCATCCTTATCATGAAGATACACAAGAACATGCCTTTCCATCGATTCGTCGACCGCGAGCATGGGCGTATCATCAATGATATAATTGGAAAACTCAAATATGATCGCGGTACCGACATCCACAACGCTCTCTATCTTTAAGAAACCGTCCATCATGGACAACAGCTCGTTACATATCGATATCTCAAGTCCCAATCCCTTAAGCGTTGCGTTTCTTCTCGAATCATACTTGTTAAAGGCGCCCAGAAGGGAATCCACATCGGCTTCCGGCATTCCCGACCCCGTTTCAGCGATACGGCACTTGAACCTGAGCATATGCTCATCTACGATCTTCTCGGCTTTTATCTCAAGTGACATGCTCCGTCTTATGGTCTGCTGGATGGAGTTATACAGAAGATACATAAATATCTGCTTGACTCCCTGACTGTCGCCGAACAGATATGAAGGTATGTTTCTGTCTACAAAAACATAGAATTCCGCGCCCTCCTCCTGCATCCCGCGTGAAACATTGTCTATAACCTCACGCATAAGCTCCTTGAAGCTGTACTTGACGGGAATAGCTTCCCACTTGTTGGAATCCAGCTTCGAATAAATGAGGATATTATTGACAATACGAAGAAGCTGGGATGAAGCTTCCTTTATGACCTGTGCCTGTTCACGCGCTCCCGGGGTAAGCTCCTCCTTGAGGATAAGCTCGTTCATACCGACGATCGCATTCATGGGATTACGTATCTCATGGGTCATATTGGCAAGAAACCTTATCTTGCTAAGCTCGGAATTTCTTATGGAAATATATGACTGCTCCTTTCTTAACTTTATCTTGTCAAACAGCGCTGTCTGGTAGGAAACGATCAGCACCGGAAGCAGGCATCCAAACAGGAAGTTCATCACCTTCTCAGGAAAGGTACAGTTATTCTCAAGATAATAGCTGAGCATTTCACGGTTCTTAAAACAGAATATAAACATAAGAGCATAATATACCAGCTCCAGAAATACTATTATATAGACTCCCCTGTCTTCGATCAGGAAAAAAGTAAGGATTACCGAAGCTGCGATAAGCACCGGCACGCTGTTATAAATATATCCTGTTGTAAAGAATAGGGCGGGAAGGATGAAAAAACATGTGACTATACTTAAGATATACGAAAAAAGCCTGTATTCTCCGAATCTCCATACAACATAAGCAGATCCAAAAAGCGTAATGATATATGCAATCTCCATTATCACCACCTGCCTGCTGTAGTGTGCAAACATAACGGTTATAAGCGCGTTAAGGAGAACGAGCACAACGTAACCGGTAACAAGATAGAATTTCTTGCGGTTCATTGAAATGTTCTCGTCGTTCAGATATTCTATTATCTTTTTTACTCTGCTGTTTTTGTTCTCTTTCAAGACTGCACCTATTTTTTATACAGAATCATATCGGGCGGAAGTAAGTTCTTCAGTGATTTCTCTATTTTTTCAATGTCTATCGGCTTACTTATGAAATCGGAAAATCCTGCTTCAAGGAACATTTCCCTGGCACCGTTAATAACATTGGCCGTAAGTGATACAACCGGAAGATCCGCGAACGCCCCTCCATCCAGCTTTCGTATGCATTCAAGCGTGTCAATTCCGTTCATCTCAGGCATCATGTAATCAAGATAAATGATATCCACATGCTCTTTTTCAAGAATATCAAGACATTCCTTACCGCTTAATGCCGTCAGTACCGTAGCACCGTATTTCCTTAATATCCCGCCTGCCACATTAAGATTGGTAAGATTGTCATCAACAACAAGTATAGTAGCATCCGGACAGGTGAAATCACCCTTCTTGACAACCTCTCTTGAATAAGAAGAGTCCTTATTCATAAGTACTGCCGCTACTCCTATGATATGGATGGGTCTCGTCATTACGAAGCCTATCTTGTTTACCGATATTGATTCGTTTAAGTTCGCGATTATCACAAGATGCTCATCGGTAAGCTCATGCTCCAGGAAACGCATATCACCGTAATAATGCTGTGATGAAACAAAAATGTGCGAATACTTATTGTTAAGTACGGCTGCTTCGAAGCTTCTCTTATCGTTTACGACCTCTGAATATACACTGAGTTCGTTGAATATCTTTTTAAGAGACACACACTCATCGTCATCACCCACATATATGAGCACACTGTATATGTTTGGATTCGTAAGCGCTACTATCCTTTCGTTGGAATCCTCCTGTATCGGAACGTTAAATCCGAAAATACTCCCCACATGATAGCTGCTCTTTACCGTTATTTCTCCCGACATCTTTTCTATTATTTCCTTGCATATCGCAAGTCCCAGTCCGGTTCCTTCTACGGCATTAAGCCCATCCTCTGTCAGGTCTATCCTCTTATAAAGCTCAAAGAGATGAGGTATATTCTCAGATTTAATGCCTACTCCCGTATCCTCCACCTCGACTTTTAACATAAGCTCATTGTCATCGATGGCTTCACCGGATACCCTCAGGATGATCCTGCCGTCCTTTGTATACTTTACCGCATTATTCAGAATATTTATGAATACCTGTCTGAGTCTCGGGCCGTCGCCGAAAGCATACTGCGGGAGCCGCCCGTCTATCTCGACAAAAAATCTGATCCGCGAGTCCATAAGACGGACCGAGGTCATGTTTATTATCTCCATGAGAAGCTTCGAAAGATCGAATCTTGAATTCACCAGCACAATATCCTGCGAGCCTGATTTGGACAGATCCATCACCTCATCCGTAAGGGATAAAAGCGCATTTGAGGAATTAAGGATATTATATACGCATTCCTTCACATGATCGTTAACATCCTGGTCAAGAAGCAGCCCTATGGTTCCGATTATCGCATTCATGGGAGTCCTTATCTCATGTGACATATTAACCAGGAAAATATCCATATTTACATATGCGTCCATGGCTTCCTTATGCAGCTTCTCAAGGTTTTCCTCTTCCAGCTTATGAAGATGCATCCTGTATCTGACAGCCGTGCCTCCGCACAGGGCTATGATACATATTCCTACATACACCGCAAGATAGTCCTTAATGGTTTCTGCCGCCATGTCATTGCCGATATCGTGATAAAGCTCTCCCGCAAAAAGCACGGCCACATAAGACGCTATGTCTATGACTGTGATAATTACGGCGTTTTTTCTCTGCAGAAGGAAAACATTGTACAAAAGCCCGAAAATAAAGTATACGGGTATACAGAAATACAGCTTGCCGTATTCAAAGTAGATCGTAGGAAAAAAGATCAGATTAAGGACGCATGACATTATAATGGCATGGAACTCGTATTTATGTGTTGTATTGCCTATGTATACGGTATACAAAGCCGTCGCAGCCGCGGCAGATGTAACAAGAAATGCCCGTACGGTCGGGAAAAAAAGGCGAATAAGAACAGTAGACAGCAGCAATCCAAGTACTACTATCAGATTCATTCCGTTATATATCCTTACCTCTACAGACGAGCTGTCGGAGAAGTATTTATCCTTAAAACCTGCGACCATTTCCTTCATACAGCAGTATCAATCCTTATCAGCGGCATGTTCGAACAGATCGGAGCATGTCAGAAACAGCTCCACAAATTCGGGATCATAATGAGTGCCGCTCCAGAGTGCTATCCTCTTTACGGCCTCTCTGTGTGTAAGCGGCTCGGCGCCGTCATTGTTAAACCTGAAATTATCATAACTGTTAACTATGGTAAGTATTCTGGCTTCCATAGGTATATCTGTAGTCATCATGTGATCCGGATAACCCTTGCCGTCCCATCTTTCATGATGATATCTGCACAGATTGTACACATAAAGCAGGAACTTACTGTTGGTGATAGCATTCGTTACCTTCTTGCAGGCTTCCGCTCCCATGATCGTGTGCGCATGGTTGAATTCCTTCTCCTGAAGGCTTAAGTCAACCATATCCGCTATACACCTGTCTGTCATGCATATTTTTCCCATATCATGCAGCTTGCTTGCAAACACAAGCAGCTGTTTGTCTTCTTCCGTTATCGGAAACCTTCCGGTCTTTATGATCTCTGTCAGGAACAGCTCCATATACTTCTGAACCCGTTCGCTGTGCTCCGCTATCATATGTGAACGGCTGCCCATGAGAGATGCAAACATCTCTACCATGGCATACTCAAGCTCCACTATATTATGAACCTTCTCTTTGACTGTTGTTGTAAGATTATCATTTATCTTCTTAAGCTTACGCTCGGTTTCAATGCTCTGGACATGAACCTCAAGGCGCTTTCTTAATAAAGCCGTTGTATAAGGCTTGCGGATGTAATCAACAGCCCCCAGATAGTAGCCCTCAACCTCGGTGGTCGGATCGTCCTGAGCCGTCAGAAAGATAACACGTACATCGATAAGCCTCGGATCGTTCTTCATCTCACTCAGTACATAGAATCCGTTCACATCCGGCATATCAATATCAAGCAGAATGATATCCGGAGGATCCGGCATATCGCGCAGGAACTCAAGAGCCGTCTTACCCGCATTAACGGGCACGACCTCATATACCTCCTCCAATATCTTCTTGGCCATGATAAGGTTGGTCATATTATCATCGACGATCATAACCTTATACATATGCATTCCTCCCGGTAAAACTGTATTGTTCCGTCCAAAACCATTTATGCAGATCAGCCTGTCTGCATGAGATATTTCATCCCGTCCTTAAGTCCGTCCACGGTAAGACGGTTCATCCTGAAAAGTCCCTTTACCGCAGTCTCCGCCTCTCTCCAAGGAGCGTTGCCCGGAGCCATCTTGGGATTAAGCCATATTATGCGTTTGAAGTTCTTCTTCATAAGCTTAAGCCATTCATATCCCGACAGGCCGTCATTGGGTCCCCTGTAATTTCCTGTATCCGAATACAGCTCCTCCGGAGCCATTGCGGCGTCACCCACGATTATCACCTTGTAATCACTGTCAAGATTTTTGAATATCCACTCGGTCTCTATCCAGTCGCCGAATTCGCACTCGGGTGTATTATACAGC
Organism: Lachnospiraceae bacterium; assembly: GCA_024691125.1. GTDB lineage: Bacteria > Bacillota > Clostridia > Lachnospirales > Lachnospiraceae > UBA2868. The sequence goes on from JAILNV010000016.1 coordinate 49,720, forward strand.
CTTGCGTAAATACAGTTATGGAAATAATATGTCTTGACATCCTTGAAGTGATTGGACTTGTTAACCGACTGAAACAGCTCATTGAGCAGAGTACTGTACGGTATCATGGTCCCACCCGAATCCATGAGGAGCAGAAGCTTAACCGTGTTCTTTCTCGGCCTGTCAAATACCAGCTGCAGGCATCCTCCGTTGTTACAGGTCTTATCTATCGTACCGTTTATATCAAGCTCGGTCTTTGGTACATCAAGCCTTGTCGAAAACTGTCTGAGCTTCCTTAAAGCCACCTGGAACTGCCTGTTGTCAAGCACCCTGTCATTACGGAAATCCCTGAATTTCCTCTCTCCTATCACCTGAAAAGCCGACTGATAGCCTGTAGTTCCGCCTATCCTCACGCCGCCCATATGTCCTCCGAGATTGCCGAACGAGGAATTACCCATGGTTCCTATCCACTGATTACCGCCGTTATGCTCTGATTCCTGATCCTTCTGGCGTTCCCTGAACTTTTCCAGAACCTCTTCCTTTGTTTCCTCTATCCGGTTAACCTCCCCGTCGATGAGCTTCTTCATCATTTCCTGCTCAGCCGTCTGCGCGAAATCGCTCTTATCAAGCCATCTCTTCATCTGCTCCGACACATCCTCGGGTTCCATATGGATCCCCTTGAAATAATCGTTGAACAGCATGTCATACTTGTCGAACTCATTCTCGCTCTTGCACAGTATCATGCGGGAAATATAGTAAAATTCCGTAAGAGAAGCATGCGTAAGACCCTTATCGACCGCATCAATAAGGGTTAACCATTCGGATAAAGATACATCCATTTCATGATCTCTTAAAAAAAAGAAATAATCTGTGAACATCTGTATACCTGATCTATACGTTTCTTCTCACTACTGCTTCAAGATCCTCATCCTTCTTTATGACCGTCCCGACAAACGGAAGCTCGGAGCATATCTTCTCTGCCGGTATCCCGCCAAGCTGCAGCGCCCTTATCCAGTCAATGAGCTCAGACGTGCTAGGCTTCTTCTTAACATCCCGGATTTCCCTTATCTCATAGAAGGCCTTAAGTGCCTCACCAAGCAGATTCTCATCCAGACTGTCGAAATGTGTCCTCACTATCTCACTCATCAGCTCCTTATCGGGAAAAGCAATATAATGGAAAATACATCTTCTTAAGAATGCATCCGGAAGCTCCTTCTCCGCATTTGATGTTATTATCACGATGGGACGGTGTTTTGCCTTTACCGTTTCCTTTGTTTCATGAATATAGAATTCCATTTGGTCAAGTTCCCACAAAAGATCATTGGGGAACTCAAGGTCGGCCTTATCTATCTCATCTATGAGCAGGACCACCTGCTCGTCTGACGAAAAAGCCTCACCGAGTTTGCCGAGCTTTATGTACCTGCTTATATCGTCCACTCCCTCTTCTCCGAACTGACCGTCATAAAGCCGCTGTATGGTATCGTAAACATACAATCCGTCCTGAGCCTTGGTGGTTGATTTGATATTCCATATAATAAGCTTCATCCCCAGCGATTCGGCTATGGCATTTGCAAGCATTGTCTTACCTGTGCCCGGTTCACCCTTTATAAGCAGAGGCTTTTCCAGAAGTCTTGCCACGTTTACAGCCGACATCAGCTCGTTTGAAGCCACATAAGTCGTCGTACTCTTAAATCCGTCTTTGTTTATATCCATGTTATACAGCCTTCCCTTCGATATCCGTTTGTAAATTATATATGTATATGATAAAATATTTGAGCAAAAATATCAATAAAAAGCCTTAAACAAAGGAGACCCACATGATAAAAGATTTATTTGCCTCCGGATCCTCTCTCCTCTCTTTCGAAGTATTTCCTCCGAAGAAGGATGAAGAATTTGCCGGCGTATTCAGCACGATCGACGAGCTTGCCGCGCTTAACCCCGATTTCATCAGCGTTACCTACGGAGCCGGCGGAAGCAACTCAAAGAAAACACTTGAAGTAGCGTCCTACATCCAGAACGAAAAAAAGATTGAAGCCCTCTGTCACATGACCTGTGTCGGTTATACGAAAGCAGACCTTGACAAAGCGCTTGACGAATTCGATAAAGCCTCATTAAAGAATCTTCTGGCACTTCGCGGAGACAGACCCCTGTCAATGACGGACGAGCAGTTTAACAGCCGCGAATTCATGTACGCCAACGAGATGGTGGGATATATCAGAGACCGGAGGCATGATTCCGTATGTATCGGCGGTGCCTGTTATCCGGAGAAGCATCCCGAGTCCGACAGTCTTTCGGCTGACATTGCAAATATAAAACGCAAGGTTGACGCGGGGCTTGATTTCATGACCACCCAGATGTGCTTTGACAATGACCTTTTCTTAAGATATTTCGACCTGCTTCACAGAAACGGGATAGAAATACCTGTAACCTGCGGTATAATGCCCATAACAAAAGCCGGTCAGCTGGGACGTTCGGTAACGCTTTCGGGTTCCTCCGTTCCGAAGAAGTTAAGCGACATAATCGCTCTTCACGGTGACGATCCGGATGAAATGTTTAAGTACGGTACCGAATATGCCGCAGGACAGATCCGTACTCTCCGCTCAGAGGGTGTACGCGGAATACATATCTACGCAATGAACAGTGCAAAGACCGTAAAAGCAATACTTGAGCAGCTGTAATATTTACAGCTGCTCTTCTTTATCTGCGCCGTTTGGCTTCCTTGTGTGAAGCAAGCTCAGTGATCAGAGCCCATGAGGTATCGGCAAGAACCTTTCCTCTCTCATCGAGCTCATCATAGGGTCTTATAAGCGGGTTGATCCTCTGTTCATCATCAATGATCTCTCCGTAACGGAAGTTATGAAGCTTATAGTAGCGGATATTTCTGTTATGCTCAACACGTCTGAGGCTTTCTTTTTCATCCCCCTGCATTGCGTCAAAAACCGCAGCAGCCTTCCGCAGTGTTTCGGGCGGTATCTCATCGAAAGGTTTGGTGGGTGCTTCATCACCAAGCAGCATCCTTACCTTCACGCTGATATGATCGGTGGTTACATAATTCATATCCTTTATAAGGCTGTTAAGATCCTCCCACATCGGGATATCACCGCCAAACATAAACCTGAACATCTCGTGCCTGCACAGCGCCATGTCGCTTAAGCAGTTATGCAGCACGAAAGCGGGCGTGAGCACATCTCTCGTCTGTCCGAACGGCGTTGCCACGCTTCGGACATTACTGTTGTAAATATATATGGAGCCCCTGACTGTGAAGAATTTCTGTATGGTATGCAGTATTTCTATATTCTCCTGTTCCTCATCCGCACAAAGGACTATCCTGTCGGCCGAAGCCAGAAGCTCTTCATCCGTATTCCACAGATCATCATGGAAGATTATGCAGTCCCTGTCATCAACGATCTCATTGACCGAAACAATCTCCGAAAGGAGCTTACGGTTCCTCCTGTACTCACTTGACTCACCGAATACATGATATCGGATGTGCTGATCCTCATAGAGGACATTAAGCTCCAGTGCCCTGTCAAGCATAACGGAGCCTGCATTTCCGAAACCTATAAGCAGTATAGTCTCCGAGCGGTGCGATACGGGATACTGCTGCCAGAATATACGCGCCGTACAGTCGGTAAGAGAAAAGAAGTTAATGTTCATGGGATGATGGGCAGGGGTAAAATCGGCAAGGCAGATGATGGGAACTTCGATATCTGACAGTGCCACCGCATCCAGGAAGTTCTCCATTTCATTATCCTTCATACACATAATATGGGCATCATACAGTGAACCGCGACGCTCTATAAGTTCCTCTACCGACCATGATACGGAGATGTATTTCGAGCTCTTGTCATCATCCTTGGTCGCGGCATAAATGATCATCGAGTCATGACGTACAGCCTTGAGATTCTCGGCAAATATCATTGCCTGCGGCGATCTGGCCGTAAATATATACCAGGGCTTCGCTGCGTTTATCGACAAAACGACCGCAGGTCTTATCCTTGCGAAGAATTCAACCATAAAGCCTACAAAGAAACCCAAAAGACCGATACCCAGTATCAGGAATACGGATGCTATAACACGTCCTGCGGGAGTTACCGGATAGAAATCTCCGTATCCTACCGTAGTCAGCGTCGCCAGCGAATACCAGATTGCATGTCCCATGGTTTTTATCGTTGCACCCGGGGCGTGTTGTTCAACCTGAACCAGAAGATATAACAGGAACAGATATACCAGTATGAAAATAAAACATACACCCAGATATCTGTTAAAGAGAGCTACGATGCGTTTAAGAGTTGCGCCCTTCTCCTGTCTGCCTCTTTGCAGTTCCTTCTGTACCTTATGTGCCGCGATCCTCTGTTTTATGTTTTCTATCTTCTCCTTCATCAAACAGCAACCTCTCAAATATCAGTTCTTATATACTTTGATAAGCATGTATCTTCTGTCCGCACTTTCCCATACATGCTCCCCGAGCTTCGAAAATCCGTTATAATCCACGTTATATTTTTCAAGCGCCTTCGGACCTACGTATATATAATCTATATCATATTTTAAAAGCAGTGCCCTGCAGTAATCCTCATATCCGCAGCTGTAGAAGTTCTTCACCTCTTTATGACGCTCATGAACCTCTTCACTGTCATTATGCCAGACCCACTCATGAACATACCATCCCGAGATCGCGGATGCACCCGTGAATACCGACAGTCTGTTTTCCGGAGTATAGCTGTTCCCTGCTTCCTCAATTATATGAAGCTTCCTGTCCGTGTCCGAATTAAGTATATCTATGGCTTCTCTTTCATTATCAAATGACCGGTCTGTTTCAATAAAGCTCACGGCAGAAATTCCCACCCGGTTTTTGGCTTCGAAGATATTCCCGAACCATGCTCTGACCGACCATACTGCATAGCCTGAAAGCATTAAGACCCATATGCTGAATATAAACGAACCTATAAGCATAATTGAACCGGTTCTTTTATTATTTTTAACCAGAGTCATGCCTCTGTCAAGCAGAATGCCTGTACACATCCCGGAGCTTACAGACAGAAGCATAAATCCCTGGAATGTAAGCTTAAACATCGTGTTATATCGCTGATAAGCCTCACCGTATATATCTTTTACATATATTATCTCCGGTACAAGCAGAAGCCCCAGTCCGCATAAGGTGACAGCTGCCATTACGTTTTCTGTCAGCAAGGCCTCTCTCCCGGCCCGTCGCGCCATAATATATGTTATCAGGACAACGGCCATGATAAAATGGGCAAACCAGATGATCACAAGCTTGTATAAGGGCGAGTGACTGTCGGTAAAATGTATGCCGGATACCGGTTTTATATAATTTATACTGAACGGAAGGATAACTATCGCCGAAAGTATAAGGATAAAAGCGCCTTTGAGAAGCACCTTTACAAGAGTCAACAGACTCATGCCATCCTTCTTAAGGTCCGTAAACAGTATAACAGCTCCTGCAACCACATAATATATTGGGAAATCCCAATAATTTACCCCTTTGAACAGCCCCAGCAGGACTCCTGTCATTATCATGTGGGGGCTGAATATCTGAGCTGCAAGATCCCTGTTCCGGTTCTCATTTTCCGCTGTGCCGTTTGCTGTATTATCGCAGGAAGAAGACGAACCTTTGTCACCGCTTCTGCAAAGCGCGTAATCAAGAAGCACCGCCAGTAGCGGTATTGTAAAGAGCATATTGCATACATGGGCGTGAAGATCTCCAAGAATAAGAGTATATGAGGGGAACTCGTGCTTGCCCTTATCCGGGATATCCGGATAATTACCGATATAAACCGTGGATTCGGGAAACCAGTAATTCTTTAACGCCTTAATCCCGCTCAGCTTATGATAAAGCTGCTGTACGATCCCATAGATTATCCAGTGTCCGTTACCTCCCATTGCGCACATAAGCGAAGCCGCAATGCCGCCGGTATATGCCCCTGCCCTGCCCATCCCCCTGTATGACCTAAGGAATGCCTCCACCATCGTATATACCGTCATCGAAAGCGATGCAAACAGTGTGCAGAGCATCAGATTATAACCATACTCGGGAGCCACACCACTGATCCTGCACAGATAAACCGATACTGCCTGTCCAAGATAATAGTAATTTATCTTCTCGCCGGCACACCACATATCCTCGAACGGAAGCTGCTGCTGCCGGTACATTGCCTTCATAAAACCGAAATCCATATATTGCTCGGTCTGAGAATCAATTAACGGTTTAAAGCCTTTGATCCATGACGCGGCTATGAGAAGAACAGCAAAAACACAGATTCCGGCTATAAACCTCCTTCTTTTTTCCGCTGCTGTCCTTTCCTTAATTGTTTCGCTGATTTTAGAGAGTGCTTCCTTCCTGTAACGCATAAACGCAAAGAACAGGGATGTAAGGATAAGACCGATCCGGCATGTAAGGCTGTTAAACGGCAGGCCTGTGATCACACAGATCCAGAAAACAGGTAAAAAAGAGACTGCCGTACCGATACCGATCCCTATCGAAAAGCCCTCATCCGTCAAACGCAGCCCCCTGAAATCAAAAACAGGCTTCATAAGCAACGAAACAGCAAGGCAGGCTATAAGCCACCTTATCAAAGCCATTGCACCCATTTCCTATTTCCTGACAAATTTAAGAATATCGTTGTACATAACAATTACCATTATTATCATCAGTACGGCAAATCCGACGAAATTCACCACTGCTTCCTTATCCCTTCCAACGGGCTTTCTTCGTATTGCCTCAATGAAAAGAAGTATAAGCTTACCGCCGTCAAGTCCGGGCAGTGGAAGAAGATTCATTATTCCAAGACTTGCAGAAATTATGAGAGCGAGATTCAGCATGTTAAGTACTACAGTAGGCAGTCCCTCCTGTTTGGCTTCCTTGTATACGTCTCCCACTATCTTAGCCGTTCCCACCGGACCGCTTAAGCTGTCCATTCCAAGTCTTCCTGCGAAGAGCCCCTTCAAGCCGTAAACGGTACTCCGTATGTTCATCCTCACATAATACAGTGAGTATTTCAGGATATCCGTTGAAGACCACTCCTTAAGGCTTGTCCCGAAATTGATACCGAACAGATATCTTCCGTACTCCTCAGAATATTCCGGTCTTACGGATACGTTATACAGCTTTCCGTCTCTTTCATACGTAAGTGCCACGGGTTCACCGTTGGCTACCGTATTAAATATGATCACTTCGGTTGAAATATCAACATTCTTACCGTTGTATTTTCTGATGATATCACCTTTCCTGAGTCCGGCCGTCTGCGCAGGCGATCCTGCGGTAACATCCACAAGCTCGGTCGTCATGACCACACTGGAGGCTGCCAGGGAAAGAATGAGCACGCTCAGGACAAAGGCAAGTACTATATTGAACATAGGACCTGCGAACGTTGTCAGTATCCTCGCCCATACACCCGAATTTCCATATAGCTTCTCAGGTTCTTCACATTCGGGATCATACTCGAATATGCACGCACCTCCAAAAGGTATCGGTTTAAGGCAGAACAGAGTATCATTCTTTGTAAACGAAAGGAGGGTAGGTCCGAATCCCACCCAGAATTCCTTAACATATATCCCGTTAGATCTGGCAATTATGTAGTGCCCGAATTCATGCACCACAACCACAATGCATATTATCAGCAATGTATATATTAAGCTGACTAAACGATCCACTTTACCACCTGCTTTCTACATACCTGTATGTTTCCTTTTCCGTATCCAGTATCGAATCAACATCCGGAGACACGATCGTACTGTGGGCATCCATGGCGGACTCAATAATATCATATATATCGAGGAAGCCTATCTTTCTGTCAAGGAACATTGCAACAGCCTTCTCATTGGCCGCATTGAAGACGGTAGGCATTGAACCTCCCTCGGCAGATGCCCTCATCGCAAGCTTAAGCCCTCTGAACGTATCTGTATCGGGCTCTTCAAAAGTCATTTCCCTGAGCCTGAAGAAATCCACTCTTTCGGAGTCAAGATAACGTCTGTCAGGATAAGACAGAGCATATTGTATAGGCAGCTTCATATCAGGCATACCAAGCTGCGCGATCACTGCTCCGTCCTCATATTCCACCATTGAATGTATAATACTCTGCGGATGAACGACCACCTGTATACGGTCTGTCGGCACATCAAACAGCCATCCTGCCTCCATCACCTCAAGTCCTTTATTTACAAGAGTGGCTGAATCAACCGTTATCTTCCTGCCCATAGACCAGTTGGGATGCTTCAGTGCATCTTCAACCGTCATTTCCTTTAATTCCTCTCTTTTCTTTCCCCTGAAGGGACCTCCGGATGCTGTAAGCAGTATCTTTGATATCCTCTTCCTGTTTTCACCGTTCATTGACTGGAATATAGCACTGTGTTCACTGTCAACCGGAAGAATGGATACATTGTATTCCTTAGCCATTGGCATGATTATATGCCCTGCGCATACGAGGGTTTCCTTATTTGCAAGAGCTATATCCTTTCCGGCTTTAATAGCCGCGATAGTCGGGCGTATACCGATCATGCCTACCATAGAAGTAACTACGGTATCCGGGCCATCAATGCAGGCAGCCTCTATAACGCCATCCATACCTCCCACTATCTTCACATTCAGACCGGCTGTTCTTTTCTTAAGCTCCTCTGCTCTTTTTTCATCATAAACAGCAACCAGCTCCGGATGAAATTCCCTTATCTGTTTTTCAAGCAGATCTATGTTGGAGCCTGCCGCCAAAGCAGCTACTCTTAATTCTTCTTTATTTGCTCTTACTATATCAAGCGTCTGGGTTCCTATCGATCCCGTGGAACCGAGAATGGATAATACCTTCATTATACTCACCTTATATTACAGTTTTATTATAAGCTCTGCGAGGAAATAGATCATCGGAGCCGTAAAGATCACGCTGTCAAATCTGTCAAGTATACCTCCGTGTCCCGGAATTATTACTCCGTAGTCCTTAACATCATTATTTCTCTTAAATGCAGAAGCCGCAAGGTCTCCTACCTGCGAAGCAACGGAACCGACAATGCCGATCAGCATAAAGCACAGAGGTCCGAATATAAATCCCGAACCGTAATGCTTCATAAAGAACGCGGAAAATATCACAGAAATAAGAGCCGAACCTGCTATCCCTCCCACGGCGCCTTCTACTGATTTGGCCGGTGAGAGTTCGGGAGCCAGTTTTATCCTGCCGAATCTCGTTCCTATCAGATATGCGCATGTATCGCTTATCCATGACGAAATGTAGATCAACCATACGAGGTATGCTCCGCCCTGCATATTTCTGGTAAGGAATATAAAACACATCATAACCGGTACATACATGAATCCGAAGAAAGCCTTCATGATGATCTCCCCGTTATACTTCGGAAACGTCAGAACATATGCCGCAAGCATCGCCACCAATACCACACATAATATGAGTATAAGCTTGATAATGCTGTTATTGTTAAAGATCGTTGCCGCAGCGTAATAAACAGCCGTACCTGCATATCCTATGTTCTCTATAAGGCTGTGTTTTCCGTCCCCTGATTCATCATAAACTCCCGTAGCCCTGTAGAATTCAAACAGTCCCTGTACCGATATGAGAAACAGTATGAAGGCCATGAGCGATCCGCCTGCGAAATTCATGACAGCTATCAGTATAACCAACACCACTCCGCTTATCACCCTTGTCTTAAACATCTTTATACACCTCCGAATCTTCTTTCCCGTTTATTATATGCTTCGATGGCTCTCTCGAGCTCATCCGCACCGAAATCCGGCCAATGAATATCTGTAAAATAGAATTCCGCATAAGCAAGCTGCCATAAAAGGAAGTTACTGAGCCTCTGTTCACCACTGGTGCGTATCAGAAGATCCGGTGCAGGCAATCCCGCTGTATCCAGATATGACTCAAAAAGCTCACGGCTTATGCGTTCTTCTTCGATCACGCCTTCATCCCTGTCCTTAACGATCCTGTTTATCGCCCTAAGCATTTCATCCTGGCTTCCGTAGTTGATCGCCACCTGGAAATGGAGTCCGTCAAAATCTCTGCTTATCAGTTCAAGCTCCTCCACACTCTTCTGTATATCGGGTGCAAGTCTTGACCTGTCCCCAAGTACCCTTACGCACATATTATTCTTTCTTGCTCTTTTTATACAGGTCTTAAGGTAATTCCTAAGGAGTCCCATAAGAGCATCCACTTCATCCTCGGGCCTTGACCAGTTCTCTGTGGAAAATGCATACACCGTCAGATACTTTATCCCACGGTTCCATGCGATCTCGCACATATCTTCAACAGCCTTGGCGCCCTGTATATGTCCGTAATTTCTGGGCATCCCCTTACTCTTAGCCCATCGTCCGTTCCCATCCAGAATGATGGCCACATGTTCAGGAACCCTTAATTCATCCCCCATATATGCCTCCGTTTCCTTTTACGATCTTAATCCATAACATTGGAAAACTCTGTATCCGTTTATAAAAGGGCACGACGAATAACCGCCTTGCCCTTTATTGCATCGCATTTTCATATAAACCTTATACTTTAAGTATATCCTTAGATTTTTCGTCGATCATCTGATCGACCTGCTTGATATACTTATCTGTAAGCTTCTGGAGCTCATCCTCGAGCTGCTTGATCTCATCTTCCGAAACATCCTGAGACTTTGCAAGCTTCTTAAACGCTTCATTTCCGTCTCTTCTTATGTTTCTTATCGCTACCTTGTCTGCCTCTCCCTTTTTCTTGACTTCCTTAACCAGCTCTTTTCTTCTTTCCTCGGTAAGCTCAGGGAAAACAAGCCTGATCACGCTTCCGTCATTCGTGGGATTTATTCCGATGTCGGACTGCTGTATTGCCTTTTCTATCTCTTTAAGCAGAGATTTCTCCCACGGCTGGATCTGCATCATGCGTGCTTCCGGAATGGAAATGTTTCCAACCTGCTGAATAGGTGTCGGTGTTCCGTAATAATCCACCTTGATCTTATCAAGTACATGCGGATTGGCACGTCCTGCCCTTATTGCCATATAATCCGAATTCAAATGATCTATGGTCTTTTGCATTTTCTGATCGTATTCTTTAATCCTGTCATCCATGGCCTATCCCCTTAATCTTGAATCCTAAACAGTGACACGGGTTCCGTTGAACCGTCCTTCAATGGTATTTACTATGCTTCCTTCTTCATTGAGACTGAATACATACATCGGCATCTTATTCTCCATTGCAAGTATCGATGCGGTCAGATCCACAACCTTAAGCTGCTTATCTATAACCTCCTGTATGCTTATCTCATCATACTTAACTGCCGCGGGATCCGTCTTCGGATCACTTGTATATACTCCGTCTATGGCTTTGGCCAGAAGTATTCCGTCAGCCTCCACTTCTACCGCTCTGAGAACTACTCCCGTATCTGTGGAAAAATACGGGTGTCCTGTTCCTCCGGCAAAGAAAACCACCATTCCTTTGGAAAAATACTTATTCGCTCTGTCTTTTGAAAAAAGCTTCGTGAATGAACCGCACTCAAAAGGTGTCAATATTGCCGTCTTCATGCCGACAGACCTGAATATTTCAGATACATATATACAGTTCATCACAGTTGCAAGCATGCCTATCTGATCGGCCTTGGTCCTGTCTATATTCTCACTTGTCCTGCCGCGCCAGAAGTTTCCTCCTCCTATTACGACTCCAACCTCTGTACCGTCGTCCGTAATACGTTTAACCTGATCGGCAACCTTAATGACCGTAGCTTCATCAAAACCGGTTTTCTTATCGCCTGCCAGAGCTTCACCGCTCAGTTTTAGCAGAATCCTCTTCATATAAGATCCTCTTCAATCATTGATCGGAATGTTATTATGTTACTCTTCTTCATCAAAATAGTTATTTGCAGTAACATCTGAGTAGCACTGTGAACACGAGCCTTCTATTATAGCGCCATTATTTATCTGTATCGATTTTGACTTGATATTACCTACTATAACGGCTGTTGCATCCAGTATTACCGGACCCTGTACATCAATATCACCCTTAACGGCTCCCGCAACAACGGCAGCAGATGCTTTGATGTTTCCTTTTATAACTGAACCGCTTGCAACCTTAACGGAATTATTGGAGAACAGGCCTCCCATAACCTTTGCCCCGTTAACGAATATCTCATCGGCTTTGCTGTCGCCTTCAATCTTACCGGTAATCGTCAGCTTGCCGCTTATGTCTATATTACCGTCTACCGAACCATGAACATCCAGGCTTCCTTCCGATGCTATATTGCCCGTTACCGTCATTCCCCTTATGATCGTACCGGCATCATTCTTGGATGAATCGGACCAGATCGTATTGATAGGTGCCGACTGAGGTTCCGGATCACCGAAAATGGGAGTGGTTACGGTATTAATGGGGCCCGGACCGAATACCGGATCCTCCTCAGGCTGTTCTGATGAGTCGGAAAGAGCCGACATTGCCTGCTCGTATGATACCTCTTCCTCGGGCATGTCAAGATCACCGTCATAATCTTCTTCAATGATCTCTACTTCTTCGCCTTCTTCAAGCTCTATGGGATTACCGTCTTCATCTACGTAAACCACTTCCTCGATGATTTCTTCCTCTTCGCCGTCGTAGTCTTCGTCGGATTCGACTTCCTCAACTATTTCTTCCACAACTTCTTCGTATTCTTCTTCAGGCTCGGCTTCCTGAACCGGTTCGGGTTCTGCCTGGGAGGCGTCATCCTCAAACTTGGCAAAAAGATCGGAATAGTCATCGCTCTGCGTTGGAGATTCTTCTTCCTCCGCAGGAGCTGCCTGACCGGCTGCTGCAGCTTCCTCTTCAGGCATAAGCTCATTTACAGCCTGTGATAAATCCTCCTTAAAATCCTTGAAAAAACTCATTTCACATCCTCCATTCTCTTATTTCGGGACGCCATCCCTTATTTTACATCTGGGTGTTGTATAGGCTTCGTGTAATCGTCTATCGGAACGATTATATAGCCCTGAGCCTGTAATCCCTCTATTATTACAGGTAATGCTTCTACGGTTGTGGTCTTCTCTTTCAGGTCATGGAACAATATCATAACCTCGTTCCTGTCTTCAGCGCTGTCAAGACCGTTTATACCGTCAAATACATTGTTGATTATCTGCTCCTTGGGAAGTCTTACCGATTCCGCATCGCCGCTGTTTACATTCCAGTCGTAATAAACTATCCCACGCTTATCAAGTATATCTATAAATTCCTTCATGTCAATAGTGGAAATATCATTCGAGCTTCCTCCCGGGAAACGGTATATATTAGGCGTATAACCCGTTATACTGTAAATCACATATTGAACATGATTAAGATCCGCCGTAAAAGAATCGGGTGACTCATATACCTCCGTATAAATGTGGGAAAAGGAATGCATTCCAAGCACATGTCCCTCACGCAGAATACGGTTATACTGTTCTTTATATCCTTCGGCAAATCTTCCTATTACAAAGAAATTACCTTTTACATTATATTCATCAAGTATATCAAGTATTTTATCGGTATTCGGACTCGGACCGTCGTCAAATGTAAGATATGCCCTCTTAACGGAGACCGTTGAATCTTTAACCGATTCGGAACTCTCCTCTGTTGTCTTCCTTAGCTCCTCAATCTCTTCCGAAACCACAGGCCTGTTCTCACCGGAGGCTTCACTCGCATCGCCCTGAGCTTTATCCGACGCAGCGGCTTCCTCCTGCTCTGCAGCAAGATTTCTGTACGCCTCAAGCTGAAGCTGTGATATCAGAAGACTTTTGGCATCGCCGTCCATAACACTTTCCCTTGCGTTTCCGTTCGGATAGCAAAGTATCAGCGTAAGGATAACGGCAATTACGAAAACGGCAATAAAACGTTTCCGCAATACTTTAACCCGATACACCATTCCTATTGTACCACAATCATCACCATTATTAAAAGTTTTTTTTTGTTTACTTTTGTTTTTGCTCATCTTTCTTCATATAATATATGAGTATGACGGCCGTAGCAAGGCATGGCAGACCGGCAACCACTCCTGCCGGAGTCGGTCCTAGCAGTAAATGTCCTCCCGATTTCGAAAAATATATTCCGATGGCGCTGAACCCGTTTATTGCCCCATGACCAATGACTGCCGGAATACAGGAGCCTGTTTTCAGAGTAACATAAGACAATAAAGTACCAATGGAAAAGCAAAACAAAACCATTGCCGCTATACCCGCAAACGGATAAAGGAAATAATCATATCCGTAATTATGCCCCGCAACAATAAGGGGTGCATGCCACAGTCCCCAGATAACTCCCATAACTATCATCAGAGGTACGGACGACATCTTTTCTTTCAGTCCCTGGAGAAGATATCCTCTCCAGCCCCACTCTTCTCCGAAACAGGTAACACAATTAAGAATCGGTGCTATGAGAATGCTTGTTATTGCCTGGGAAATTGCCTGAAGCCTCATTCCCTCCGGTGTGATACCCGAAAGTCCCTGCTTTTCATATGTGTTTATTATATATTCCATTTCAGGGGAATAATCACCGGGGAAAATGATATAGTATATAAAGCATCCGGCAAGCGTAAGGAGCACCGGTGCAAACCAGGCTATCAGATAATACTTATATCTGCCTTCCTTGACATTGAAGCTTATATTACTGTTTTTAAATTTCTCACCCGTAGCATATCTTGCCGCCAGTGCCGAAAGCGCCGGAAGAAACATCGCAAATGCGAGCCTCATGGATATTGAAGCAATTGAATACTGCGGATTATTCTTCAGAAATCTTATAACAAAAAAATACTCATATAAATAAGTGGAAACAAATACAAAGACAATATAAAGGATAACACCTTTCCCGTTTTCTTTTTCTTTATCCATGATATTTACGCTTAAGCTCCCGCCTTTTTCGATCCCGTGGACCGTCCTTATTATCTCCCCTTGAAAACAACCACTATATATATTACAATATTTATGCCGTATATACAAGAACTAGTTATTAACTAAAATTCACGGAGAAAGGTTCTTTTTTTCATCAAATCGCTCCAACATGTCACTTATTAATTTTTTTGTGATTTTTTCAACATAATCCTATTGATTTTTTTTTTAAGTTATGAGATAATATCTATGCAAAGTGGATCTTTGCGTGTAATTAGTGTGTTATAGGGTGTAAGATCCAAAGGAGGATATCATGAAGAAAAAATCTCTTATAGGGATCATAGCAGGGGTAGTGCTTGTTCCCGTTGTGGCATGTGCAATCTTGTTGAATTTCAAGGGTGTGGGTATCGGCGACAGTTCTGCTAAGCGTGATTTGGCTGAAATTGACAGTCAGACTACTTTCAGCATTGATGATGAAGCTATCGCTCTTGCCGCTTCTTCTGATTCAGACCAGGGCTTACGCAACATGGCTCTTGATGCTCTTGACGGTATCAATGCAGAGAGAGCTGCCAACGGACTGAAAGCCTTAAAGTGGGATGGTAACCTCGAAGCTGCATCCAGCGTTCGTGCTCAGGAATGTGAGATTTCATTCTCTCACACAAGACCGAATGGCAAGCCTTGGTATACCGTAAACAGTAAGGTTCAGGGTGGCGAGAATCTGGCATATGGGTTTGACAGCGCAGGTGAAGCGGTTGATGCATGGATGAACAGTCCTACGCATGCTGAGAATATCTTATGGCCTGAATTCACCAAATGTTCAATTTCCATCTATGCCGCAGATGACGGAACTTATTATTGGGCACAGGAATTCGGTTATTAAGCCGGAATACCTCAAAAAGAGACAGGTTTTAACCTGTCTCTTTTTTTATATTCCTATAGCTTTACTCTTTTGCTGATACCCACTCCCATGGCATTGGGACCTGTATGCGTAGATACCGAACAGGACAGTTCATCATAATAAACCTCAATATCCGGAAATGCTTCCTTAACGACCGAGCACCAGTTTCCCGCATCCATTTTGTTTATAAAGGATCCGGCAGTGCCTATTATAAGATCATCATGGCTTATACCGGCAAACCTTGTATTAAGCTCATTCTCAAGCTCTTCTATAATACGTCCGGCTGCCTTCTTTATTCCTCTTACCGCAGTTCTTACATCGAAAGCTTCTCCCGTAGTCCTGAGTATCGGCTTAATTCCGAGAACATTACCTACTGTTGCTGCCGTTGCATTCACACGCCCCGTTCTTTTAAGATAATTGAGATCTTCAACAGCAAGATAAACAACCGAATCATATGCAGTCTTTTCAAGTACGTTCTTTATCTCCGCTACGTTTTTCCCCGCTTCAGCCAAAAGAAGCGCATCCATGACAGACTGACGCTGTGTTACCGAAATCCGGTGGTTATCCGCTATCATAACTTTACCGTCATAATCCTCGGCAAATGTCTTTGCATTCTGCGTTGAGCTGCTGAGTCCTGAAGACATCGGAATATACACTATCTCATCATATCCCGATTCGAGTATTTCGTCCCACATATCAATGATATTCCCGGGCGAAGGCTGAGATGTCGATACTACCGCATCCGATGCAAGTATCTCAAAAAAACGTTCCTGCGTAAGATTCATATCTTCTATGTATTCCCGGTCGTTGATTATCACGGGCATAGGCATACAGAATATCCCCAGTTCCTTTGCTTCATCTAACGAAATACCGCTGTTTGTATCGGTCATGACCGCTACTTTCATATTTTTCTCCTCGTATAATATGTATTGCCCCCTCGGATCGAAACCTTTGATCGATCCTGCCGGTTCATCAGTTCGTACGTTCATCTCCCCAGAAGAATACAGCTACAAGTCCCGGGCCTGTATGAGCTCCGATCGTGGTTCCTATATAATTAAGCTCTACCTTCCCTTTTACTCCGGGCAGCTTCTCCTCCATAAGACTGATAACTGCAAGCGCGTCCTCACGGCATCCCGCATGATTTACAAAAACCTTGCCCTGGTACTGTGCTCCTCCCTCGGCATGGAGCAGCATCTGTTCAACACAGGCTTCCATTACCTTCTTTTTGGTCCTTATCTTGTATCTTGGGATAAGCTTTCCCTCATCATTTACATTAAGCAGCGGACATATGTTAAGCATATTTCCGAAGAATCCCGAAACCTTGCTCACTCTCCCCCCTCTTACAAGGTATGTAAGATCGCCTGTATAAAACCAGTGGTGAACCTTCAGTCTGTTTTTCATTACAAAATCAGCAAGCTCGTCAATCGTTTTACCTTCATCTCTTAAATCCGCAAGCTTATCCATAAAAAGCCCGTATCCTCCGCTTGCTGCAAGAGAATCGATAACTATGATCTTTCTGTCGGGATATTTCGCAAGCATATCGTCTCTGGCAATATTGGCAGAATTGATGGTTCCAGAAATCCCGCTTGAAAGGCACAGATGGATTATATCCTTTCCGTTCGAAAGATACTTATCAAAGTGGGTAATATATTCCTCTACATTAAGCTGGGAAGTCTTTGTTTCCTCTCCTTCAGCCATCCTTCTGTAGAATTCATCAAAGCTCATCGAATGACCCAGATCGTCCAGATACATTTTGCCGCCTATATAGAAATGAAAGCAGCAGTAAGCAATATTTCTCCTTTTAAAATATTCTTCCGGCATATCTGCGGTCGAGCAGCAGCTTAATACATAATCTCCCATTTAATGATCCCCTTTCCGTTACTGCAGACTTGTCTACCTGCTCCTTGTGATTATCTTTGCTATTTCTTCATATCCGGCACCTGCCGGTATCTTAAATACTCCGTTCTGTATCCGCTTGTCATAGCCGTTTTTGCATAAATAATCGTCGAAATCCGCTGCATTATCCACTAAACCGCTCTTCTGCAGCAGTCCGGCCACTCCCGGCGAAGAAGCTCCCTTTGAAATCTCGAGAGTATATGTTTCCGTGCTTTTTGTATCTTCCTTTGCTTCTTCCTCTGCTTCTTGCTTTACTTCTTGCTGTACTTCTTCTTTTACTTCTTCCTTTGCTTCCTCTTTTACTTCTGCTTTTGCTTCTTCTTTTTCTTCTTCCTTTGTTTCTTCTTTTGCCTCTTCATTATCCGAAGATGATGAAGCATTCATTCCCATAGCTGCAAGCCTGTCTTCATTTTCATATGGATCTGCTTTATCCGCAGCGTTCTGATTTTCTGTATCTTCCTTTACTTCTTCCGTCTCAGTCGTTTTTGAACCGGTTGTATCTGAAGGAACAGTTACCTTTTCGGTTTGCTCAACCGGATCGGGATTCAACTGTACAACAGGAGTCGGAGTACTGTCGGCAGATGGTCTTACCAGCACTGAATCTTCTTCCACCATTCCCAGCTCCGCCGCTCTGAGTTTCACCTCTTCATCTGTCATGGTCTTACGGCTGTATGACATGGCTATGCCCATAAGCACCGCTGATATGAACAGCCCGCAGCCGAATCCTCTTAAATAACTCTTTAGCTGCATTTATTCCTACCTCTCAAACAGATCCAACACAAGGTTGACCTCACCTACTCCAAGATTAAGCTCCTTGGCTATCTCCACAGCAGTCCGTCCACTCTTATGAAGCTCTATTATCTTACGGTTATTGTTATCAGGCTCCAGATCGGCCACAGTTGCAGCCTCTACTCTGTCTATCCTGCTGTTGTCAAATGCCTCGAATTCATCACTGAAACTGTCCATAGAACCTTCCTGTTGCCGTGCTGTCTGCTGTACCGCCTGTTCCGCTGCTGATTTTCCTGCATCCTCTACCTCTTTTGCCGCAGCCTCGGCCTTGCGCACGGTATTCTTCAGATCCGTCTGCTTGTCGGTCAACATATCATAAAGGAACATTACCTCTTTATGGCTCTTGTTTATCTCGTCCATGATCGTATTCGAGTATTCACTCACGGCCATGATCTTCTCATTGGAGATTTTTTCAAGACCTCTCTCAGCCTTCTCCATGGCATACTCGATAGAACTGTCGGCAGCCTCCTTAACCTTAAGGTTCATACTGTCCAGTTCCCTCTCGGTAATCCGTCTGACCTGATTTTTCAACGTTTCTTCGTCATAAATCTGTTCATCCTGTTCCTTGTCCTTTATCAGAAAACTCAGACAAAAAATAATCACTCCGACTATAAGGAGTGTTATTTCCATAGGGGTCATATTCCTTCTCCTACTCTGTTATTCTTTGAAACAATCATTATATCTTCAGATCAAAGCCTGATGAAGCCGACTTAACCCGTACTACTCCATCCTTTTCTTTTGCCTTCTTATCCTTACGTCTTATATCAAAATACTCGTTCTTACCCTTCTCCTTAGCATCATGACGGGTGTCTGTTCCGTCACTTTGTGAAGTGGTCTGAACGGTATATGCCTCCTCATCCCGTTTTACATCCATCTGGTTCTGTACATTTGCATTGTCAAGCGCTGCTTTATTATCCTCGTTGTGCCTTAAGCCGGCTATATCCTGCGTTCTGGATATAACAGCGTTCATTTCGATAGGACTTATCATATGTACTCTCTCCTGTATACGTCAAAGAGCTTTAATCCTTACGTCCGCTCCTTCTTTTACAAACCTTGAATGTTGAGCCGGAGTTTTCAGCTGAAGGAATACTTCGCTAATGGTAATGCGTGTACCGGGATAAGCGCATCCGGAAACCTTGATCACCGATTCACTGTCCGTATCATCCATTTTGGACAGATAGTCTTCATACTCATCCATCTGTTTTGCAACTGTTTCACTAAGCTGTTTGTAATCATCAGACATCTGTCTAAGATTCCGCTGCTGATCCGGTGTAAGCTTATCACCCTTCTTGACACGCATCATCAGAGTGGCAAGAACAGGCTTTATCTGACCAAGCTTTTTATTATTCTCTTTTATGGCCTGCTCCATTGCTGCTGCCTTAAGCTTAACTGTAGGATCCGCCCCGACCTGAATATCGGTATCAACACCCATCTCGGAACCTATCGTCTTAGCCTCAACATCTCCTAGCGCATGTATGCTTCCGCCTGTTATGAAGCCCTTCTTTCCGGTAACCACAACATCCGACTTGCTAATTATATTACTATGCAGGATTGCCTCCGAATGAACATACCCGACTGCTTCAACCGTAGAATTCTCAATAAATTTGGCTATAACATTCCGGCCGGCTACAAGCTTTCCGCGCCCCATGCCATTCATTCCGCGTGCGATTATTATATCTCCGCCGGCTTCCACATAAGCGCCTTCCACGACTCCCTTGACATCCACGTTGCCGCTTGCCTTCACGGAAAATCCGGCCTTGACATTACCTGCGACATTAACATCGCCGTCATATTCTATGTTTCCTGTTGATGTATCAACATCGTTAACATGATAAACATTCGATACAAATACTTTATTGTCTACAAGAGATACATCACCGCTTATTCCGGAAATGAGCTCAAGACCGTTATCCGAAACCTTAAGGTTCAATCCATAACTGAACCTGGGCTCATATACCTCTCTTGGCGGAATCTCGGTACCGTATACATCCTTACCGTTCTTTCCGTATTGAGCCGGTATAAGTCTGGCAACCACATCTCCTGCCTTACATAAGCTTATCATCTCAAGGTTGAAGAAATCTACCGTTCCGTCTTCCTTAAGCTTCGGTCTTGTATTTGGATCCGTGTTAAACAGGTACTCTATGCTTCCGTCGCAGCCTTCAACCGGCTTCTCACCCTCAGCTATTATATAATCCGTACAATATTTTTTTTCTTTAAAGAAACTGTCTATTGCATCATCATGAATGCCATAACATATTTTTTTGAACTTAAGATCATTTATAAGCTCTTCCTTCTTAAGCTCCATTCCACCGTCGGATCCCGGAAAAAAGCGGGCTGTACAACGCATCCTGTCATCAGAAACCAACAATTCATAACTTTCGGATACTGCATGGCAGGGCTTACTGTCAAGCTTTATCTCACACTTACCGCCCTCTGCACTTTGAATTGCTTTCGCAACCTCAACCTTATCTACTACCTGGCCGTGCCTTATGAGATACTCCTGCATTTCACCAAACGAAAATGCATCACCGTTTCCCTGTGGCGGTATAAGTTCAAGATAAGTCCCGTCGTTCTTTATTCGAAGTCTGAAATACGCATTCTGATCACCCATATGCTTCCTCCCGCTGCTCTTATTCTTCCTGTCACCCGATCATTCATCCGGCTTACTGCTGTTATGAGTTTATAAGTACTCCCATGTACTTACCCATCTTTCCACGCATCTTGTTGAGAGCTTTGGTATGAAGCTGGGATATGCGTGACTCCGACACCTCCAACACGTTACTTATTTCCTTAAGCGTAAGATCCTCATAATAATACATCAGGATTACCTGGCGTTCCTTTTCGGTCAGCTGATCCATTGATTCCTTCAGGACTATCTTAAGCTCCTCTTTTTCTACAGCTTCCTCCGGCAGATCATAACGTGATACAGTTGAGCTCTCGCTTATATCATTGGCACCGGATTCGGTAAATTCATCCAGTGATATGATATTGGTGACCTTCATCTGTGACTGCCAGTCATCATATTCCTCACTTGAAATACCCAGCGCCTGTGATATTTCCTCATCCGTAGCTGTCCGCCCGGTTTTGCTTTCGATATCTTTTATGGCATTGGATATATCCCGCTGACGTTTCCTTACTGTCCGCGGGATCCAATCCATTTTTCTTATCTGGTCAAGTATGGCGCCTCTTATACGAAGACTCGCATATGTTTCGAACTTCACTTCCTTGCATGCATCGAACTTGTCTATCGCATCTATAAGTCCGAATATGCCATAGCTTACCAAATCGTCGTATTCAACGTTATATCCCAGATACATGGACAACCTGCCTGCAACGACCTTTACGAGCGGCGCATACTCCAATATTATTTTTTCTCTCAGCTCACGGGTCGGATTCTTGGCATAATCAGCCCAAAGCTTAAGCCTGCCTGCATCGTCCATATGTCACTCCGTTTTATTTACCCTTCTGCTCTGATGTCTTACTGCTGCAACGACTGTTCATCCTCAGTCACTGCGTCCTCGAGGATCCCTTCCTCACCGTTCCCTTCTGCATCACCATCCTGCTTTTCAAGTACTTCGCCCTCGTCATCCACGCGTTTATCATCAGATATTTCGAATTTGTCAAATATCTTCTTGATGATAAGACCTATGATAAGGAATACAATAAGTACTGCCAGCAGCACGACAAGCATATCGTGAAGGCTGTAATGATCCAAATATGTAACTATGCAGGCTACCGCACCCGCCAAAAGCATTACAAAAAGCGGCACCTTCTTAGTATTCATATAACATATACCTGCTATATCTTTTTTACATCCCTGCCTACTGCCTTGATCACAAAATCTCCCGTTTCGGGAAAGAACTCCACCGTGCGTCCGTAATTCAAGCCTGTATCCTGCGCAAGGATCGGGATCTTCATTTCCCCAAGTATCTTGACAACCGCTTCGGCATTTCTCGCGCCTACCGCCATTGTTTCCGATTTACTCTGCAATGCGAACATCTGTGCGCCACCGGCGATCTTTGCCACCAATCGTGTTCTGGAGGCACCGGCAGCAACCATAATACGAACCAGTTCGGCAATTCCCGTATCTGCAAATTTAGCTATACATGTATTATTGGCAATCTTCTTGCTGTCGGGCAGCATGATATGTGCCAGACCGCCAACCTTTGTAATCGGATCTCTTATTGCAATACCGATACATGAACCCAACCCAAGTGTTGTTATAGCATCGGGAGCTTTGCACAGCTTAAGGTCCGCCATACCAACCTTTATCATTTCACCCATAATCGTTTACCCATTACATACCCAAAGAGCCCAAAATCTTATCATACGACTCAAGATCCGGCACAAGTATAAAGAATCCGTCCAGCTTCATTTCATCGGAAAACTGTGTCTGTATCAGAAGCATCTTGTCGCCGACCTCTCCAAATTCTATTGCCGGAACACTCAGAATGGATCCGCACATATCTATGCTTATCGCAGGGATTGAAGAGATTATCTTAAGATTGGTAAGCATGGACAGGGACGACAGATAGGAGCCCGTAATAATATTACCTATCTCCTTCAGCGCCGAATACTCCATTTCACCGAATTCCGAAACATTATCCACCTCCGGCGTACCCATAAGCTTACTGATCAGAGTTATAGCCGATTTCTCTTCAAGCAGGAACATTATGCTCCCCGTAATATCTCCCTCTACAAGCTGGTAAATCCCGGCCATAAGCTGTTCCTCGCCCCCCATTGCTTCTCCTACCTCGGAGAATTCAAGAAGGTCTACCTTAGGTACCTTCATATCAACCTTGGTATTAAGAAGCTGGGCCAGCGCAGTGGTTGCATTTCCGGCACCGATATTACCTATTTCCTTGAGAATGTCAAAATAAACACCCTCCATATTATTAAGATCAATCTTAGCCATTTAGTCTACCTCATATAAACCGCGTAAGTATCAGGCAGTTTCCTTCTCCGATATAACAACATTAAGGTCAAGCAGCGAGATAAGA
Source organism: Lachnospiraceae bacterium (assembly GCA_024691125.1). Taxonomy (GTDB): domain Bacteria; phylum Bacillota; class Clostridia; order Lachnospirales; family Lachnospiraceae; genus UBA2868. The sequence goes on from JAILNV010000016.1 coordinate 73,094, forward strand.
GTTCCACCTGTTTTACCGATTCCGTTGATATAGGTGGGGTCGTTGTTTGTGCTGCTTCTGGAAGCCGCGTCAATATTATTATCCGTAAGCGTAACAACCTCTTTAACCGCATCAACAATAATGCCGACAGGAGCATTGGGCTCCAGCTTGATAATAATTATCCTTGTCTTATTGGTATTCTCTACTTCGGGAAGATTAACCTTCATTCTGAAGCTCATTACCGGAACTACTTCACCTCGAAGATTTATAACTCCCTTAAAATAGTCCTGACAGTTAGGTACTCTTGTTATCTTCTGCATACGTACAATATTATCAACGTATTTAATGTCTATACCGTACTGCTCATCTCCTATGTTTATTACTATAAACTGAGTTGTGTCAAACTCGTTATTCATTAAGCTAATCTCGTCCATGATGCCCCTCCTTTTAGTGTCATAAGGCTCAGCCGCTTTAGCTTTAAAGCGTCCTTACGACCTTTCTCTTTTATTTAATTCATATAATATTATCAGATAAGACAATTAGCATCGATGATAAGTGCTACTTCGCCATCGCCCAGGATCGTCGCGCCGCTTATCATCCTGCTTGTGCAGTTAATGTATTTTCCGAGTGATTTGATAACGATCTCCTGCTGTCCGATAAGTTCATCAACAACAAGGCCCGCATACTGATCACCCTTCTTTACGATAACCACTATCATCCTGTCCTTGTTCTCTTTCGGCATCTCGAGACCCAGTACCTCATGCAGTCTGACAATGGGAATAACGTTTCCTCTTAAGTGGATAACTTCCTTGGCCTCAACATACTTCACATCATTCTCACTTATATCCTCAATGGTATCTATCGAACCGAGCGAGATTGCATAGGTCTCTCCGCCCACAATAACCATGAGAGCCTGTATGATAGCAAGCGTAAGCGGAAGTCTTATCGAGAAGGTGGAGCCTTCACCAAGCTTGGTCTTAACGCTTACATCACCGCCAAGAGCTTCTATCTTGCTCTTAACAACATCAAGTCCAACACCTCGTCCGGATACATCCGAAACCACCTTTGCAGTCGAGAAGCTTGGCAGGAACAGAAGATCTATGATCTCCTTGCTGCTCATGTTCTCACCCTGTTCAGCCGTAATGGTACCACGGTCGATAGCCTTTCTCTTAACGGCTTCAACATCGATTCCGTTACCGTCATCCTTAACCTCAATGACAACGTTATTACCATCCTGATATGCATCAAGGAAGATTGATCCTGTGGGATTCTTGCCCTTTGCGATTCTTTCCTCGGTTGATTCAAGACCGTGATCCGCCGAGTTACGGAGCATATGCATAAGAGGATCACCGATCTCATCCACCACCGTACGGTCAAGTTCTGTATCCTCACCTGACATATACAGTTCCATCTTCTTGTTAAGCTTCTTGGAAAGATCCCTTATCATTCTCGGGAACTTGGTCGTGATACTCTCGATAGGTACCATTCGAACCTTCATAACCGATTCATGAAGATTGGTCGTAACACTTTCAAGATATTCTATCTGTTCGTTAAAGTTACTGTTATTTCCGGCCTGGCCGCCCGATGCCGCGGAAGACACCAGTGAGTTCTTTGCAATGATCAGCTCACTCACGAGGTTCATCAGCACATCCAGCTTCTCTATGTCTACTCTGACCGTTCTGTTTACTACAGGCTTGTTGGCTCCCTTCTTGGCAGGTGCGTTGCCGCCCTGTGCTGCCGGTGCAGCTGCAGGTGCCGCAGCAGCTGCGGGTGCAGGTGAAGCGGGTGCTGCGGTCTCCTCCTTTGCAGGCTGGGCCGTCTCGGCTGCGCCCGACTCTTCTTTGGCTTCCACTGCCTTTTCATTGGCTTCTCCGTTTGCTATGGCATCGGCAGCGCTTACCTTCTCGCCGATAACCTTCTCTATCTCGGATACGCTCATGATGGCTGCTTCTACCTTGTCATAGCCCTCTTCGCTTATAATATACAGACTGAAGTCAAAATCAAATTTCTCATCTTCAATATCCTGCGTGGACGGCTCGGATATGATTATCTCACCGAGCTCCTCTACCGCCTTGAATACCAGAAATGCCCTTGCTGCTTTAAGGATACAGGACTCCTGAATAAATACGGTGCATCCGTAGATATTCATCTTCTTTTCTTCAGCTTCCTTAAGAGCATTTATCTCGTGCTCCTGAAGCGCAATGTTCTTCCACTTCTTATCACCGTTTTCGTTACCGGAATCCGAAGCCGGCTCTTCCTTTGTTTCCGCAGGTGCTTCCTCGGTTACATTTCCGGTTCCTTCATCAAGGCACTGCTGTAACGCTTTAATTAAAGCGGCATTATCATTGGTTCCCTCATCCTGAGTCTCCTGGATCGTGTTTTTATACTCTTCCAGCGCATCTAGCGTCTGGAAAAGAACATCCACAAGATTACTGGTAACCTTCATCTTGCCGTTTCTTATCTCCGAGAACACATTCTCCATATCGTGAGTAAGAGCCTGCATCCTCTTATAACCCATTGTACCGGCCATACCCTTCAAAGAATGTGCCGCGCGGAATATCTCATTTATGGTATCCGCATTCTCCGGTTCATTCTCCAGGATCATCAGCTGGTCACTCAGACTTTGTAAATGCTCATTTGTTTCATCGAGAAAGATTTCCAAATACTGGTTAACATCCATGGCTAACATACCCCCACGTTCTTAATAATTTGTTCTGCAACCTGTGTAAGCGGAACCACCTCATCGGCAAGCCTGCCTTCAACTATGCTTCGCGGCATTCCGTAAACGGTACAGCTTTCTTCATTCTGTGCGATCACATGAATCTTCTGACTCTTCTTAAGATTAACAATACCGGCGGTTCCGTCAGCTCCCATTCCGGTAAGGACAACACATACTACTTCGTCATATCCGCATCCAACCAAAGACTCATACATATAATTGGCACACGGCTTAACACCTTCTCTTGACGGTTCATCCGTAAGGTGGAGCTTCATTGCTCCCGCCGACTTCGAGGCTTTAAGATGAGCGCCTCCCGGAGCGATATAAACATGTCCGTTGGCTATCGTTTCCCCATCCCTTGCTTCCGTCACTTCCACATCACTCAGTTCATTAAGACGGCTTGCAAGCGATGCGGTAAAGCCCTTGGGCATATGCTGTACAAGAAGAACCGGTGCCTTAAGATTACCCGGAAGTCTGGGAATAACCTCCTGAAGGGCCTTGGGACCACCTGTCGATGACGCTATGGCAACGATCTTCTTCCCCGGAACCCTGGGATGCGATTCCGATGCTGCCGGGCCTTCCGGCCTTCCGGCGAATGGCAGGCTGCTCCTTGTACTGCCCGTTCCGAATCTTGATACCGATGCTCTTCCTTCTCCCGGCTTCTCCGTCCTGCCTGCAGCGGTATCACCCGCACGTGATCCCGTCGCCGCACCCGGCTTGTCGGTATGGAAGTTTACATCATATCTTGATACAAACGTTGTTCCTTTATGTGCTGTATCCGATGCAAGATGAGCTCCCGCTCTTGCCATGTAGTTTCTGTTTGCCTTTGTTACCACATCGAGCAGATCCAGAAATCTCTTTTTGAACTCATCATGCCTTGCGTCCGCAACATTCTCGGGCTTTTTTATGAAATCCACGGCTCCGAGATCAAGGGCTCTGATAGTCTCCTTCGCGCCCTCACCTGTTGTGGTACTCGCCATCAGGACATTGGCATATACTTTACTCTTCTGCATTTCTTCAAGCATTTCCAGTCCTGTCATCTTGGGCATATATACATCAAGAACTACAGCATCATAAGCCTTTGCACATATTTTTTTGAACCCGTCCGCTCCGTCTATTGCATATTCGACGACCTCAAATCTGCTGTCCGAATTTATTATATCACACAGAACCCGTCTCATGAGTGCAGAATCATCTACGATCAGTATTTTCTTTTTCAATTCTCATCCCTTCTCTCTGCGCCTGATTTTTCTTTCCTCTTCAAAGATGAACTTTATTATGCTTTCGCGCTCATCATTCATTATATTAATGAACTGTATCCGGTGTTCAAAGGAACCCGGCCTGCTGTTAAGCTCCTCCGAATAAAGGACGCGCCCAAGCAGCCTGTACTCAGTAAGCTTGCCGTTCACAAAAAGCGAAAAGACAAATCTAATATTACTTCCCTTTGGATATTTCACCCTGGATATAAACCTTGCTCCGCCACCGCTTATATCAACCATAACACCGTTGTTAAAGGTAATATCGGTATCAAGGAAATGAACCTGTTCAAGATACGGAGCCTGATTACGCTCCTCTTCCGAAACATTCCTCGCCTTCATGTCAAGAACACAGTTCAGACGATAGTACTCGCGTCGTTGATATCTGCGTATATCGGTTGTCAGCTCCATGACGAGTATGAAGATGTTGTCTGATTTATAACGGTCTATAACCCTTGCCAGACACTGATAGAGACCGGACTGGGTATAAAAACACAGGTTATATTCCCCGTCTACCGGAAGCAGTATAACCTTGCCCTGCTCCATGGGCATCCCTATCTTGATCTGATCCTCGGATATTATGTCATAGACCTGGCTTCTGTAATTCTTCTTTTCACCCTGGTCATTATTATCCTTTGAGTTATTGATAGTTTCAAGTTCAAGCTTGTCTCCTGTCTTAACGTACTTTGATAACATATCCTTCTCCCTGCTCATTATACTTGTTTTTAACTACAATCCGGGATAACTCATATCCTCCCGTTATTGCCATTCCCTGCTTTTTATCCCCCGTACCATATTGGCAAAGAATCCGGTCATTCCGTGTTTCTTGAATGCCCCTTCTCCCACATTGCTCGTAAGCGTATGCGCCAGTGTCTCAAATGCCCTTGCGCTCTTTGCGTTGGGATTATCAATGGAGATCGGTGTCTGCTGCATGACCGCCCTTACCAGCTGCGAATCCTCAGGTACGTATCCCAAATATCTTATCGGTATCTTTAAATATCTGCTGACCACGGCATTAAGCTTATTGAACAGCTGCTGACCTTCCTCCGGACTCCGTACCTTATTGGCCACAACCTTTATCGTTGTCATCTCCCTGCTGAACCTGACGTGTCTGTTAAGCGCCTTTAGGAGTGAATACGAATCTGTGATCGATGTGGGTTCCGGTGTGGTCACCAGCAGGACTTCACCGCTTGCCACAAGAAATTCTATTACCGCGTCCGATATTCCAGCTCCGGTATCGATAATGATCACATCGGCCAGCATATCAAGCTCCGCCAGGTTCTGGATAAGATAATTGATATAATCCCTGCCGAGATTTGTCAGTCCGGCAATACCCGATCCGCCGGAAATAAAACCAATATCCATGGGACCTCTTGTGATTATCTCTTTTATATTCTTGCCCTGGTATATAAGATCGCCCAGATTATGTTTGGGTATCGCGCCGAACATTACCTCTATGTTCGCCAGTCCGAAGTCAGCATCAAATATGATAACCCTCTGTCCCAGTCTTCTCAGCTGTACAGCCAGATTTATCGAAACATTCGACTTTCCGACTCCACCCTTGCCGCTCGTTACTGTAATGACTCTGGCTGTGGGGCGCTGTACCTGGGCGTTCATTTTTATTATATTTCTCAAATGTTCCGCCTGATCCATATCAAGTGCCTCCCAACAGCTGTTTTACCGTATTCTGCGGGCTGAACTGCTCTATATCGTCAGGCACGTTCTGACCGCAGGTGATATAAGACATCTGTGCCCCTGTATGCATCTTAAGATTAAACAGATTGCCAAAGGTTGTAGTCTCATCAAGCTTAGTGAAGATCAGCTTGTAATCCGTTATTTCACTGTACGCATCCGCAATGCTTATAAGATCCCTGTATTTTGTCGTAGCACTCAGTACGAGATATGTCTCCTTTTCCACCACGCCGTCAACGCAGTGTACAAACTGTTTCATACTGTTTTTCTGAGCCTCGTTATGATGCGAATGTCCTGCCGTATCCACAAGAATGTAATCATATCCTGCGAATTCCTTAAGGGCTTCCTTTATCTCATCCTCGGTGTAGATGACCCTGAACGGAGCATCCATAATATTTGCATAGGTCCTAAGCTGCTCTGCCGCAGCTATTCTGTACGTATCCGTAGTTATAAGGGCTACCCTTTTCTTATCTTCAAAATTAAGCCTTGAAGCAAGCTTTGCTATCGTAGTGGTCTTACCCACGCCTGTTGGACCTATAAAAAATATAAGCTTGGCCCCTTCAACTGCAGGAGTAATAGTCGATGGCTGTCCAAACTGCAGGATCATTTTCTGATAGATATTAGCCAGGAAAATATCTATTCCCGCTCCCGGTTTCCTTATCTTTTCAAGTTCATCTATTATTTCGTTGGCATATTTTTCATCCACTTCATTATCAATAAGCGTATTGTAAATAAGCTTAAAGAAGGCCATCTGTTCATCCGAATCGGGCGATGGATCAAAATCAGCTTCTGCCGTTTCCTTTAACATCTGCTGCTCTATCAAAAGATGAAGGCTTTCAAGCTTCTCCTCAAGCGACTGTGCACTGTCCTTTGAGTAATCTCCCACCGGAGCCTCCTGTGCATTTCTTATGATATCGGCTTCCAGTCCGGCATTTATATTTATAACGCTGTCGCTCCTGTCTTCATTTACCCTGTCGTTTCTTGCGGCGGATTGCGTGCGCTTTCTTGCAGACGGCCTGAATACATTTTTCTCCGGCTCATCTTCAAGCGCAGCCGTTATCTCTACCATAGGCTTGCGAAACAGCGCCAGAAAACCTTTTTTTTTGAAGCTCCGCACATTCATTATCACTACGGAATCACCAAGTTCTTTTCTTGCAAGCTGCGTGGCCTCATCTTCTGTTTTACCCTGAAACTTCTTGATTATCATTAAGCTGTCACCACCCCAACAGACTGCAGTTCAACGCCGTCGACCTCACTGTACGAAACGACAATGATGTCTTTGTTTTTGCTTTCTATAAGAGTCTTAAAATACATCCTCACAATGGGTGAAGTTATTATTATCGGTGTCTTTCCCAGGTCAATAAGCTTACCTGCTTCCCTGTCAGCCGCATCCTGGATTGCCCTTATCCTTTCGGGATCCAGCACAAGGTATGCTCCCTGCTCATTCTGTTTAACATTAGCCATGATCTCCTGTTCGATCCTCGGATCGAGCGTGATCACCTGCGTAACCTCACCGGCCGGAAAATACTTGGCAGTTATCGCCCTCTTAAGGCTCTGTCTCGCATATTCTGTCAGCACATCGGTATCTCTGGTCATAACGGCGCGGTCAGCCAGAGTCTCAAATATCGTCAGCAGGTCGCGGATCGAAATTCCTTCCCTAAGCAGATTCTGAAGTACCTTCTGTATCTCTCCAAGCCCCAGAAGCTTGGGTGTAAGCTCGTCAACCAGTGAAGGATTCGTCTCCTTGATATTATTGACAAGATTCTGCACATCCTGTCTTGTCAGCAGTTCTGCAATATGCTGCCTTATTATCTCTGTCAGATGCGTTGCTATTATTGAAGGCGGATCAACAACTGTCCAGCCCTTACTCTCAACCATCTCTCTCTGCGATTCCGTTATCCATTTGGCGGGAAGTCCGAACGAAGGCTCTACCGTATCGATTCCGCCTATATCATCATCCAGATATCCCGGATTCATGGCCATGTAATGGTCAAAGAGGATCTCACCTTCACTGACCTGTATTCCCTTTATCTTAATTATATACTGATTAGGATTCAGCTGGATATTATCTCTGAGTCGTATGATGGGAACAACGGTACCCATCTCAAGAGCCACCTGCCTTCTTATCATAACAACACGGTCCAAAAGGTCGCCGCCCTGATTAACATCGGCAAGCGGTATGATACCGTAACCGAATTCCAGCTCGATAGGATCCACCTGAAGAAGTGATACGACATTCTCAGGCTTTCGTATCTCCTCCGCTTCCGCTTCGGTTTCATCCACTGCCGCTTCAACCTTGGCTTCCTCGAGTGTATTTGCCATCATTCTGCCGCATACTATAAAGACAGCTCCGAAGCTCACGAACAGAAGAAGGTTCAGAGGAGTAAATATTCCGAGGAAGGTCAGTATTCCGCCCGTCATATACAGCGCTCTCGGAAGGCCGAAGAGCTGTTTGACAATAACATTACCGAAGTCAGCCTCCTTGCCGCCCTTGGTGACCAGAATACCTGTGGCAAGCGAGATCGCAAGCGAAGGGATCTGTGATACCAGTCCGTCACCTATGGTAAGAATGGCATATTTCTGTAGAGCTTCCTGGAAATCAAGCCCTCCCCTTGTCATTCCCATTATTATACCGCCGACGATATTAACCGCCGTTATGATAAGCCCGGCTGTCGCATCTCCCTTTACATACTTAACAGCACCATCCATCGAGCCGAAGAAGCTTGATTCCTCCTGTATTTTGTCTCGTCTTCTCTTCGCCTCTTCATCCGTGATCGCGCCCGTATTAAGATCGGCATCTATTGCCATCTGCTTACCGGGCATGGCATCAAGTGTAAATCTTGCCGTTACCTCAGCCACACGTTCTGAACCCTTATTTATGACCATGAACTGAACAATAATAAGGATAATAAATACGATGGTACCCATGACCAGGTCACCGCCGCCCACGAAGCTTCCGAATGTCTCGACAACATTACCGGGAGACCCCGTTGAAAGTATCAGCCTTGTCGATGAAACATTCAGGGAAATACGGAAAAGTGTCGTGAACAAAAGCATTGTCGGATAGAACGACATATCCAGTACTTCCTTTGCAAACATCGAATTAAACAGTATGGTAAAGGCTACAGCCATATTAAGAGCCAGACATATGTCCAGAACGAATGACTTAAGGGGAATGATCAGAAATACAAATGCACAGATAAGATATAAGGCTACGCCTACATCAGCTTTTCCTATCTTCATCCGATCCCCTCCCCTCATATATTATATGTACTGCCTCTGCCAAAAGCAGCCGGCACATTACGCACTACGCGGTTTCTGCTTCTCTCCTGCTGTAGATTGCCGCCAGTATATCCGCCACGGCACTGTAAAGCTCCGGTGGTATCTGTGCACCAAGCTCCACATTATAATAAAGCATCCTTGCAAGCGGTTTATTCTCCACTATATCTATTTCATATCTGGCAGCCTCTTCCTTTATCTTCGCAGCCAGGAAATCTTCTCCCTTGGCTATAACATATGGTGAAGGTGCCACCTCGGTATCGTACTTAAGAGCCACTGCGAAATGTGTGGGGTTTGTGATCACCACGTCAGCCTGCGGAATATCCTGCATCATTCTTCTCCGGCTTGCTTCCTGCATTCTCTGCCGCTGTTTTCCCTTAATCTGCGGATCTCCTTCGGAGTTCTTCCACTCATCCTTGACCTCCTGCTTGGTCATCTTAAGATCCTCATTGAACTTATGCTTCTGATATACATAGTCTACGATGCCTATCACAAGGTACACCGCACATATCTTAAGCGACATGTTTATAACTATATCTCCGAAGAGATTCAGGGCGCTTATCAGCTGCATATCGTAAAGCAGGAAGAGCTGGGATGCCTGGTCCTTAAGCGTTGAATAAGCCATATAGCCTATGATCACAAGCTTAATAAGTGATTTAAGAAGCTCCATCAGCTTATCCACGGAAAACAGACGTTTAATCCCTTTCGTCGGGTCCAGCTTACTGAATTTCGGCTGCATCGGCTTGCTTGTCGGTTTCCATTTAACCTGCACGAGATCAACGATAAATGCTACGGCAAATGCCACGGCAAGAAAAGGAAGCAGCATCAGCAGAATTTTTATGATGATCCGGTTCATCACTCCCGCAAACTGTTTTGGGATGACCATGCCCTCAACAAGCTTCGACATTTCGGGAATCCTGTTATAGCTCTCCGCAAACACCTGAAGAAATGAGGTTCCGAGATTCCCCACATAGATTTTCAATACAAGGAACATCGCGAAGAGGCTTATTGCGCCGTTTAGCTCCTTGCTTTTTGCAACCTGTCCTTCTTTTCTTGCGTCATCCTTCTTTTTATCGGTAGCAGGCTCGGTCTTTTCTCCACCGGGGCCTTCCTTTGCAAAGTACTGAAGGTTCAGGTCGAACATGTATTTGTCTGTACTGTATAATCCCACTTTATTCAAGTCATGCTCCTTACCATAGCGGTCATCATAACCTTCATTTCATCGAATATGAAATCCGAAGCGCTTGGAAGCACCCCAATTGTAATCATCAGAGTCGCAAGACCTATAAACAGCTTTATCTGTATACCGACCGAAAACATATTGATCTGCGGCGCACTTTTTACCAGAATACCGAGAACCGCATTTGTCAGCATAATGGTCGCTACAACCGGCAGGCATATCCTGAAGGCTATCATGACATAGTCGTCAAGATACTGCATAATGGTTGTCATTATCCTGTCGGAATCAAACCTCGCCATCCCTATCGGAATAAGATTAAATGTCTCTACAAGTGCCCTTATAAAATAATGGTGCAGATTGGTGACCATCATAATAAGCATTATCGAATACTGATAAAGAACTCCCGTAAAACCACTCTGCTCTCTTGTTGTCGGATCAAGCAGCGAAACCATGGATATACCTATCTCCATGTCGGCAAGACGTCCCGCAAGATTTATAACAGAATTACAGATATTGGCTCCGAAGCCTATCATAAGACCTGCTATCGCCTCTTTAAGCGCCAGCGCCGCATAACCGTATATCGTATTATACTGCGGTACTACATGCACCTCCATGGTCTGATATATAATAAATGCAAGAAAGAAGCTCCATCCGGCCTTTACCCGTCTCGGTATGTTCTGTATCGAAAAAAAAGGAGCAGTAACAACAAAACAGGTAATCCTTATGAAAATAAGCAGGAAGAACTCAAGATCTTCATATGAAAAGGAATAATCGATCATGCACGAACCTCTGCTTCACATTAATCTATCTTATGTAGATTGAAAAATCCGACCAAAGCTCAACCATAAATTCGGTCATGTTATTAAGCATCCAGTGCCCCAGTATCATCATCATCACGAAAATGCCTATAAGCTTAGGCACGAAGGTCAGCGTCTGCTCCTGTATCGAAGTCACTGTCTGAAATATACTTATAGCCAGACCGATTACCAGCGAAACAAGCAGCATCGGCGCGGATGTAAGTATTATCGTGTATAAAGTCGTTCTGGTAATCTCCACTACATTATCAATCGTCATTTCTTATTATCCATACCCCTTCTCATGACAGCCGTCAGTCTTCTGCCTTATGTTTCCGACAGAATCCATTCAGACAATGCTTTAATAGAATGTCTTTACAAGATTTCCGATCACCAGGTTCCATCCGTCGGCAAGTACAAACAGCAGTATCTTAAACGGCATGGAAATTGTTGTGGGCGGGAGCATCATCATACCCATGGACATAAGCGTCGACGCCACAACCATGTCAATTACAATAAACGGAATATAGATCAAAAAGCCTATGATAAATGCCGTCCTTAATTCACTAATAATGAATGCCGGCACAAGACATCTCGTGGGAATGTCATCTATATCCTCTACAGACCCGATATTTGCTATATCAAGGAACAGCCTCACATCCTTTGTCTGCGTCTGGCCGTACATGAACTGTCTCAGGGGCTGCACTGCCGTATCAAGGAATTCGGTCTGTGTCAGTTCTCCGGCTTCAAACGGTTTGACTGCTTCATTGTTTATCTGTGTTATAACAGGGTTCATAATAAAAAAAGTCAGAAACAGTGATAACCCTATCAGCACCTGATTGGGAGGAGCTGACTGGGTACCTAATGCTGATCTGACAAAGTGCATTACAATCAGTATCCGTGTGAAGCTTGTCATCATGATGACGATCGTCGGAGCCAATGCTATCAGAGTCAGCGTGATGAGGATCCTTAACGTTCCCGACAGATTACCTTCCCCATCCTGATAGGTTACGGTCAGATTGTTGGCAACATTAAGCTCTCTTAAGTCTCCGGCATTCTCAGCCGAACCGGGCTCACTTATAACGGTTCTGTTATCCGTGCCCGAATCATCCGTTATACCGATTTGATTTATATTTGCCGCAAATACCGTTTCCGGTATGAGCATGATAATAAATACACACAGAAGCAGGCAAACCATAACAATTACACGCCTGCTTCCATGATATAAACCATTGTTCATTGATTATCGCCCCGTTTAGTCATCTTGTCCCTGGCAGTCTCAAGCATCTTCTTAAAACGATCATTTGCCGCAGGCGTATCTGCATTAAGATCCAAATCCTCCTCTGACAGCTCGGCAATGCTGCTTACCTCATCCTTGCCTATGGACAGAAGGAAATACTTCCTGCCCACTCTCACTATCTGCAGAAACTTGTTTCCGGTAAGCCTGTATGTCTCTATTGCTTCAATGTTTTTACCAAATCCCTGCAGCTTCTGATAATTTCCAACAAATTTAGTTGTAAAGTAAGTAAGTGCGAGCACCACAATAAAAAGTACAAGGACAGTAAGGAACTGTGCCGCACTCTCCACCCCGCCGGATATCAGAACAGCTAAGAGCATTTAACCTACGACCTTCTTAACAGCCTCAATAACACGATCTGCCTGGAACGGCTTAACAATGAAATCCTTGGCGCCGGCCTGGATAGATTCGATAACCATTGCCTGCTGACCCATTGCAGAGCACATGATAACGAGAGCACTGGGATCGTTCTCTTTTATCTTCTTAAGTGCCTGTATTCCGTCCATCTCCGGCATGGTGATATCCATAAGCACGAGATCGGGCTTGAGCTCGTTATACTTTTCAACAGCACGTGCTCCGTTCTCAGCCTCACCGACAACATTGTACCCGTTCTTTGTAAGAATGTCCTTTATCATCATTCTCATGAACGCCGCGTCATCACTGATTAAAATATTCTTTGCCATTTTCTTTTCTCCTAACCTTTAGTTTATTATTTCAGTTACTCTGACACCAAAGTTTTCTTCGATAACTACAACCTCACCCTTGGCTACCAGTTTACCGTTTACAAGAACATCAACAGGTTCACCGGCAATCTTGTCAAGTTCTATTATCGTACCGGGCGCAAAATCCAGAATATCGCTTATGGACTTCTGAGTCCGGCCGAGCTCTACAGTCACTTCAAGAGGAACATCCTTTATAAGCTCAATGTTCTCCTGACTCTGCATAGCATTTATGTCCGCCGAAAACGGTTGGAATGATGCGGGCTGGATATTTATGTTCGGCATGCCCATCTGAGGCTGCATTCCCATTCCCATGCCCATTCCGGGTGACATTCCCATTCCCGGCATTCCGCCCATTCCCATGCCTTGTGGCATTCCCATTCCCGGCATTCCGCCCATTCCCATTCCGGGCTGAGCACCCATGCCCATGGACATATCCGGCATTCCCATTCCCATGCCCTGCGGCATTCCCATATCCATTGAAGGTGCGGACATCGCAGGAGATGGTGCCGGCATCGGCGATGACGCCGGTGGTGGCGGTGGTGGAGGCGGAGCCGGTTCCGGTTCCTGACTCTCCATAAAGTAGCTGTAAAGATCCTTTGCAAAGTCGATCGGATACAGCTGCATTATCTTACTGTCTATCAGATCACCGATCTGCATCCTGAAGGTGATCTTAACAAATGTGTCCTGAAGGAAGGCCGAAACATCATCTGTGGGATCCACGGATCCGAGTTCAACAAGGCTCGCCTCCGGAGGACTTATATCTATCATCTTTCCAAGCATTGACGACAATGATGTTGCCGCCGAACCCATCATCTGGTTCATCGCCTCGGAGATAGCGCTTAGATGAAGCTCTCCCAACTCACCATCTGTGTTGGAACCGTCACCTCCCATCATAAGGTCGGTGATTATCTTAACGTCATCCTCCTTCAATACCAGTATGTTGGTACCTTCCAGTCCCACGGTATATTTGATCTTAATAAATACGCAGGGACGTTCGTAATCATCTATGATCTGGTTCCATGTCGCCAGAGTTACAACCGGTGTAGTTATATTAACCTTTCGGTTAACCAGTGAATACAGCGTTGTTGCCGAGGTGCCCATACTTATATTCGCAACCTCACCCACCGCATCCTTCTCCGCATCTGTAAGCAGGCTCTCATCAGGCGTAGCAGCTGACATGCTCGCATCGGGTTCAGGCTCCGGTGCAGGTGCGGAATCTCCGCCGCCTGTATCTGCGCCATCCATCATGCCACTCAGCAGGGCGTTTATCTCATCCTGCGACAGCATTCCATCCATTCTGCTACTCCTCCTCTCTCATTACTTGAGTTACCCGCACTGCATAAGCATCTTTGGCGGTTCCGGGCAAAGCCCTGAATTTTTTCAGGTTTCCAACATATATATCCATCTCGTTGTCTACCTTGGCCCCCAGTTTAATTATATCACCACATTGCAAATTCACAAAGTCGCTTACCGTAATGCTGCTTTTCCCCAACACAGCCTTTATCGGCATGCTGACCTTTCTGATTATAGCTTCTATGTATTCCTGATAATCCTCATCATCAGTTTCCTGCATGGATGCGAACCAATATTTGGTATTCAGCTTATCCATGACAGACTCTAAAGTAAAATACGGGAGACATATATTCATAAGTCCTTCTATGTCCCCGATCTTTATGTTCAGGGTTACGATTGCGATCATCTCACTCGGAGCGATTATCTGTGCGAACTGGGGGTTTGTTTCCACCCTCTCCAGTACCGGAGAGATCTCCATAACATTCTTCCAGGGCTCGCGCAGCAAGGATACACATACCGCCATCATCTTGTCTACTATGGTTCTTTCGATTTCCGAAAAATCCCTTGTTTTCTCGAGCGGATTCCCCGGGCCACCGAGCATTCTGTCGACCATCGCAAATCCAAGATTGGACTGAAGCTCCACCATTATGCTTCCGTTAAGAGGCGCAAAGCTTACGATACCAAGCAATACCGGATTAGCCAACGCCGTGGAGAACTCGGAGAAGGTACATGCCTCGGAATTCACAACGGTTACCTGAATATTCTTTCTTAAATAAACCGGCAGATTGGTGCTTAAAAGTCTTCCATAGTGTTCGAAGATTATCTCCAGTGTTCTCAGGTGTTCCTTGGAGAACTTTGCCGGACGCCTGAAATCGTAATTCTTGGTGGTTCGCTCATCAGCGGCACTGATATCATCGGCATCCAGTTCACCCGAGCTTAACGCTTGAAGCAGACTGTCTATCTCATTTTGTGATAGTACCTCACCCATTAAGCTCACCTCACTCTTTTATGGTAGATCAGGCCTTACTGGAACTTGATATCCCTGTAATAGACCTCATAAATAAACGTCGAATCAAACATTGTCTGCAGCTGTGTAAGTATCTCATCCGCTATGGCCTTCTGATTTGCCGAAGCCTCCTCCTTGGTATACTTACCGAACGTATCATTTATAACGCTCTTTATCTTACTCTCGTTGGCTGCAACAAGAGGCTGCAGTTCCGCATATCTCTCATCTGTTTTATCCAGCGACATTGAGATCGATACGATCGCGTAATGCTCGGCTCCGTCCTCACCCTTCTTAAGGGTAATGACCATTTCATCGGCTATATTATAAGTATCGGTATCTAATATCGATACTTCCTTTGCCACATCCGTAGCCGTAGGCGCCTTGACCTCCATGTTCAGAATAGAAGCTATCTGATCCACCAGGGCCACTGTCTTTTTATTGGCGCTTATCGTGGAAAACATCATCACACCGGTAAGAGCTATATTAACGACAAGCAGAGCAAGTATTATAACCGACAACAGATTCTTCTTCATAATCAAAATACTCCATTTTCTAATATGTACTCAGCGTATGATATATCTTAATCTCAACCCGTCTGTTCTTTGCCCGTCCCACCTCGGTGGAATTATCTGCTATCGGGACATATTCACCGCGTCCGGAATGCTTTACCATAGCGGGATCAAGATCCGCAGTCTCTATAAGATATTTAAACACGGACAGTGCTCTTGCGCTTGACAGTTCATTATTATCAGCAAATCTGCTGGTATGTATCGGGACATTATCCGTATGTCCCTCTATCTCTATTATGCTTTTTCCGTATTTTTTTAATATGACTCCGATCTTATCGAGGATCGGCAGCGAATCCGTCTTTATATCCGCACTTCCCGAATCAAACAGAAGCGCTCCGTTGAGCGTCAGGGAAACATATTGGGATGTAAAATCAACATCCACCATCCCCTCCATATTCTGTTCCTTCAAAGCTTCTTCTATAAGTTCACTGAGGTTCTCGGATTCCTTAAGCTGTTCCTCCTTGACCTCTTCCATCTTGTCCTTCTCTTCAGTGGTCTGATCGGCCGACTTACCCATTGTTGTCATGTATTCATCCAGTTCGTTCAGCTGACTCACCCCGTTGGAGATAAGGAGTCCGTCACCAATCGCCTGCGCTCCTCCCGAAAACACGCTGAAGCTCTGGGTAAATGAAGCTGCTATAAGCTCGAACTTCTGCTTGTCGATATCAGACATCGCAAAAAGCATAACAAAAAAACACAGAAGCAGATTCATCAGATCGGCAAAGGTTGATTGCCACGCCGGCGCGCCTTTCGGTGGCTCTTCGGCTTTACGCTTGGCCATTACTCTTCGCCTCCTTCACCGCCTGAACCAAGATTACCCCTTGCATCCGGAGACAGGAATGATTTAAGCTTTTCCTCTATGACACGCGGATTCTCACCCGCCTGTATTGATAGAAGCCCTTCCACCATGATCTCCTTCACATGCATCTCCCCATCATTTATCGCCTTAAGCTTATTGGCTACAGGTGTACACAGCCAGTTCGCCAAAACCGATCCGTAGAACGTAGTAAGCAGGGCCACGGCCATGTTGGGACCCAGCGTACTTACATCATCCATATGATAAAGCATCATAACCAGTCCTATCAGGGTTCCGATCATTCCCCAGGCAGGACCCATGCCTCCCAGATTATCCCAGAATCCGATATTACCTCTGTGACGCCCGTCTATACTTACAAGCTCCGTTTCCATAATACCCCTTACAAGCTCGGGGTCTGTACCATCAACGATGAGCATTATACCCTTCTGCATAAAGGCATCATCAAGTTCTCCCGCTGCCTCTTCCAACGAAAGTAATCCTTCCTTACGTGCTACGTTGGAAAGATCTATTATTTTCTGTATAACGGCTCCGGAATCAAGCGCCGGAACCTTAAATGCGATCTTGATGCTCTTAAGCCCTGACATGAAATCGGAGATACTGTACCCCGAAAACATGGTGGCTATAGCCCCTCCGAATGTGATCATCGCACTCGGCGCATCCAAAAAGTAGACTATGCCCGCAAAACCGTCAGCTCCGAGTCCGATCGATATGATCATAAATACAAAACCGGCAACCAGACCGATTATAGTAGCAATATCCAATACTCCCACCTGCCTATTAAGTATAATAATCCCTTGTACAAGATTTTACTAAATTTTTTCTTATTTGTCTATGCAAATTGTAAAAATTGTGACAATTCAAATGACAGCGGCAGGGGCGAAGCCCCTGCCGCCGCTGTGAACTCACCTATTATCTCTTAAGGTTTGTAAGCTCTTCAAGCATTGTATCCGAAACGGTTATGATACGGCTGTTTGCCTGGAATCCTCTCTGCGTTGTTATCATTTCCGTGAATTCCGCGGAAAGATCTACGTTGGACATTTCCAGAACACCGGTCTTGAACGAACCGGCTCCGTCAGCAGTGATATCCTTTCCTATTCCGTCGAACTGGCCTGAGTTCATCGTTGTCTGGTAAAGGTTCTCTCCTACCTTTTCAAGACCTGAAGGATTGGAGAAAGAAGCCGATGCTATCTGACCGAGCAGCTTTGTCGTACCGTTATCGTATGTCGCATAAATCTTACCGTCTGCCTGTACTGCCACACCGGACATATCGCCCACCTTACGTCCTGCGTAATTGCCGTCATAGTTACCCGAAGTACCGTATATCGTAGAAGTTCCGTTATTGTCATACATGGTAGATGTATCAAGCGCTATGTTGACGTCCTTCGTCATACTGTCAAGATTAACCGAAAGTGCAGGCTTTGCCTCCGAATCATATGCATACTCATTGGATTTCGGCGGGGTATCACCTGTCGAATAGCCCTTATAAACACCTGTTTCGGTATCATATGTAAGGTAAATGTTCTCTCCGCCGGCAATTGCGCCGTAATCTGCTATACTCTCGCCTTCCGGAACGATCGATTTGTTTGTTGTGGAAGATATTATATCCGTAAGCTGGAGCCTGTAGACACCGTCTTCATACGTGGTCTTCGTATCTCCTGAACCCTGGTAATTGTATAATGAGAACTTAGCAACATATGAATAACCCTGCTCATCATAGAACGAGATATTCATGATCTGTCCCGTTGATGAGGTAAGAGCCGTTGAGTTCTTGTCAATGATACCCGTTATATACGCTTCCGTTGTCTGCTCGGGTGCAGATGTCAGGTTCTCGGGTGACATTACCTTAAGCCTTGAAACGGTATCAACCTTTATCGTACCCGGATTTCCGGGATCCTCCTGCCATCCCATAACATTGAAGCCGTTACTGGTCATTGCCAGATTACCGTTGCCGTCAACATAGAATGAACCTGCTCTTGTAAAGAAATTCTGGGAACCGTCGCTGACAATAAAGAAATTGTTTCCCGTTATCTGTATATCGAAAGGATTTCCCGTCGACTGTGATGCACCTGAGGTGGTGATGCTTGTGTTTATCGCGCCTGTGCTTACGCCCAGACCGACCTGCTTGGCATTGATACCGGCACGGCCTGTTTTCTCATTCGCACCCGAAGCACTCGTTGAAGTCTGGTACATAAGCTCCTGAAAAGTCACATTGCTCGACTTATACGCAACTGTATTAACGTTGGCAATATTGTTACCTATTACATCCATCTTGTTCTGGTGTGTCCTAAGACCTGCAACACCGGAAAAAAGTGATCTCATCATAATTAATGACCTCCTTTACTGTTGATTATCCCGTCTGTCATTCGGGGATAATATAAGCCTCCCTAAGGTCCGGCTTTAAACTATTACGGCTCCGTCAATATTAGTGAACACATTGTCCTTAACCTCATTTTCGTTCAGGGCTGTTATGACCGTACTGTTCTTAACATTCACTATGAAAGCCATTTGATCCATCAGTACGAGCGATTCATTGATTCCCTTCTCATTTGCCTTCTGCATCCCTGCGTTCAACCTGTCTATCTGGCTGTCCGACAGCTCTATGTTCCTGTCCTGCAGCCTGTATGCAGCGTGCTTGGAAAACTTAAGGCTGTTAAACACCTCACCGAAATCCTTCGGTTCCGTCTGACTGTTTTCCGTCAGTTTCCCCCGTTGCCTTAAATAAGTGTCCGTTACCTGTTCAATGGAAGGGAATTGTCCGTTCATTATCTTCATCGGTATTCCTCCTCGCTTTAATAGGTATTTCCCCTCTTATACTTCTTCAGCCTTCTCTTTCGATCCTTCGGCTGCAAGTGCTTCTTCCTGCTCCTTCTCGGTGGCCAGCAGCTGTGCCATTCTCTCCGCGTACTGTTTATATTTGCTTACACTGTTGCTGTCGAGATAGTTCCTCTGATACGGGGACATATCGTTATATACATCCGTAAGATTCTGAACCACATCCTTGAAATCCGTTGTAAGATTGTTAATATTCGGAAGCTTGTTGACACTGTTTGTAAAATCAGTTGCCAGGTTAACCGCATTACTGTAATTCTCATCCACAACAGAATCAAGATTCTCTATTCCGTACTTCTGACCGTTAATATTCAGGAATGCCTTGCTTCCTTCCTGTGATACGAAATCAACCTTCCCCTGTACATATACCGATTCTCCCGATGCTCCGGTTGATTTAACGATTACCTCCTTGCCTACGAGGCTCGTTGCTCTCTGCAGATCCATATTGGATGACAGATTGTTCATAGCCTCCAGCTCCGAGAACTGTGCATACTGTGAAATATACTCGGTATTCGATGTAGGTTCCATGGGATCCTGATACTTCATCTGTGCCACAAGTAACTGAAGAAACGCATCCTTGTCCATCGAACTTGCCTGTTCCGAAGTCTTCTCGCTGATCGATTTCTTGGTTCCTACTCTTGACTCCGACTGTACCAGTTCACCGTTCACTACCGATGCTGCCAATGACATGCTCATTACCTCCTTCCTTTAATACACGCCGTTTATGAATCATGCCATATAATCCACATTACCGCCGTTTATGGCCATCATTTCGGCTGCCAGCTGTTCCTCTTCCGTCAGTTCTTCAATATCTTCCTCGTTAAGCTCATTTAAGTTGATACGTCTGCGTGTCGCCCGTCCTATACCCGGTGCGCTGTTTTCCTTCCTTTCACCTTCCTGTGAACCGCTTCCCTGGTCGAGGCTTCTGTCAAGATCGTAACCCGCTACGGTTACCTCTATGGCTTCAACCTTCTGCCCCTGTTCCTCAAAGGTCTCAAGCAGCTGTACCAGCTGTGCTTCAAGCACTGATTTAACCGTCTCGTTCTGAACCTGCAGATTCGCGGTTATGACTCCGTTGTTTGAGGCTATCTGAAGATTTACGGTTCCAAGACTTGCCGGATGAAGCTGAAGCTCCATTGTTGTGGAATCCCGGCTTATATTAAGCCTGATATTATCTGTAACCTGTCTGAGTATCTCTTCTCTGTCAGTGTAAACGCTCCTGTATTCCGCCTCCGGAACCGCTGCGGCTTCGTTTACTCCCGGCTGCTGCATGTTCTGGCCCGGCATCGCATCATGCATATTGCTTTCAGCCTGGCCGTCCTTTGACTGTGATGCCTCCTTACGCTGGATTGAAACATGTGCCGGTGATATCTGACTGTTTTCTTCGGGCTTATTCGCATCGTTATTTTCAATGCTTCTATCAGCCGGATCCGTCTTTACGGTGATCACTGCTTCCGTCTCTGCTTCCTCTTCCGGCCTGATCTCCGTTACAGGTAGATTTTTGTCAATATCAGTCTGTGTGGAAATAAGCTCCTGTGCCCTTAAGGCTTCTGCGCTATCCATTATCTGTGCGAACTGTTCATCAGTGATAGCGAATTCTTCCGTAAGCCTGTTTACCGCATTTTCCATAAGTCCGGTCACGTTACCGATATCATTAAGAAGCTCCTCATTCGTAATGAGGATCATCGGATCCTGCTCTCCCGTAATCTCAAGCATCAGGTTCTTTATATTGCCCGCATCCAACAGATCCGTAGCAGTAAGCCCCAGAACCGCCATGGCTTCTTCAAGCTGTCTGTCGTCAACTGACAGCTCCTCTTTTACAGCCTCTTTAACCTTTTCGGCTATTCCTTCTGCCTTCTTTACCACTTCATCTTTTCTGCCGTCATCCTGGGTTACCGTCTCATCGGCATCGGTCTTTTCAGTCCTTTCGGGCTTTTCTGCAGGCTTTCTCTGAGTGGTCTCCGGGCTCTCCTGTATCTGTTTGGCAGCTTCTTTGGGACGAACCTCCTTAAACATACGGCTGTTTGTCTCTTCTGCGGCATTCTTTGCTCCTTTTCCGGCAGCATCCGTCATTGCCTGTGCGAACAGATCCTTGTCTGTTCCTGCTTTCCCCGGCATATCCACTCCCCCGGGTGACATATTGAAGAATGACGTAATGTCCGTTATTTTCGTTGCTCCCATATTCTCCTCCTTCCCTTAACAGCTTTGCTGCTTTTAGGCGGGCTCATGCCTGCCATAAGGTATATCGGTAAATTCCGTCAAAATAATTAGCGGAATTTGATCTTTGAACCATCTTTATTTTGGATCCATCATTTTTGTCAGCCTTGATGCGATCTCCGGATCCATTACATTAAGTATCTTCGCCCTGCTGCTTGCATCCATGGCCTGAAGTATTTTCGCTACAAGCTCAAGGTTACCCTTCATCTCTTCAAACACCTTCGCTGCACTCTTTGGCTTCATTTCGGTATAGGCTTTTACATAATCCGACAGCTCCTGATCCTCTGCCATCTGCTGCACAACCTGCTTATACAGATACGCCGCGTTCTCTGGATCAATGCTCTCATAATAGGTTCTGTAATTGGCAATATCCGGAGCCTCATCCGCAAAGACAACCTCCTCATAGAATTCGGTCTTAAGCTTCTGGAACTCAATCTGGGAGTTCTCAAATGTCTGAAGCCTTTTGATCTCTTCCTTAAGAGATGCAATCTCCTCCGAATTGTCGGAAGATGCCTTTGACTCCTGCGCTACCTTAAGTTCCTCATTCTCGGCCCTCAGCCTCTCGATCTCAGCCATTGCCGCATTAAGATCCTTGAACTCGCGCTCCTCCTCAACATATACATCCTTAGCCGGAAGCACCTTATTAATGACCGGAACATTCTGAAGTACCGGTGCCAGTATGCCCGATCCGAATCCGCCGACATCCAGCTTGATGAGCAGGCACAGGATTGCCAGCCAGATGACTACAATAAAAAAAGTAATGAGAGCCATCGACAGTGATCCCTCATCCTCATCATCCTCTGCATCCAGATACATGGCTCCGTTATCCGTTACCCGCGCATCAAATCTGCCTTCCTTTGCCCTCTTTTTTGCTTCCTTAAGTTCCTTCTTTTCTCTTTTTTTACGTTCCTTTTCCGATTCTTCCTGATCGGCTACAACTACCTCATCCGCCATTATCTTCTCCCCTGTGATCTTACTTTAAAGACTGGATCCCTACGATCCGAACCTGTAGCTTGTAAGCTCATCCACTTCCTTGCTCTCCGCTGTCGCAACATCTATCTTGAACTGTTCAAAAGCGTTCTCTTTAAGCTTTTCATGCGTTTTACGCTCCTGCATCGCTTCCTGAAGCCTGTCCCTTGCTATATCCACCTGTTTTCTGGCCTTCCTTACATTGACCTCCTGCTGCTGCTTATAATATTTCATCATCTCGACCGCTTCGGATACATATTCTATCTCCTTCATATCAAGCATGCCTGTGTACAGCTCCTTAAGCCTGGCTTCATACTGCTGCCTCCTAAGCTCAAGGCTGTTAAGCTTCTCCTCCTCCTCCGCAAGGACAGAGTTAGCAACCGCATACTCATTTCTGGCCTGCGTTTCCAGCTTTTCCTTTATATCCAGTATATTCTGCATTTTATAGAAAAACTTAGCCATTTAGAATATCTCCGATAATAACTGAATCTCATCTTCAAACGAGTACTTGGTGTCAACATCCTGGCACAGATACTCATTTACACTGTTTATCTTCTCTATCGCATAATCAATACTCGGGTTCGCTCCCGATTTATATGCCCCTATGTTGATAAGATCTTCTGCCTCATTATAGGTTGCCAGTACATTTTTAAGCTTGCCGGCCATGGCTTTATGCTCCTTGCTGGCGATCTGGCTCATACATCTGGAAATACTCTGCAGGATATCTATTGCCGGATAATGGTTCTTATGGGCCAGCTTTCTGTTCAGCATTATATGCCCGTCAAGGATTCCTCTTGCGGTATCGGTTATGGGTTCATTGAAATCATCACCGTCTACAAGAACCGTATACAGCCCTGTTATGGATCCCTTATCCGAATTACCGGCTCTTTCAAGGAGCTTCGGCATTTCAGCGTAAACACTCGGCGGATAACCTCTCGTTACCGGAGGCTCTCCGCTTGCAAGGCCGATTTCACGCTGTGCCTGCGAGAATCGTGTCAGTGAATCCATCATAAGCAGAACATCCTTGCCCTGATCCCTGAAGTATTCCGCAATAGCTGTTGCTGTCAGTGCTGCCTTTTTCCTCATAAGGGCAGGTTTATCGGAAGTTGATACAACAACTATGGAACGCTTCATGCCTTCCTCGCCCATATCCCTCTCTATGAACTCGCGAACCTCCCTGCCTCGCTCTCCTATCAAAGCTATCACGTTAATATCTGCCTTGGTATTTCTCGCAAACATTCCAAGGAGTGTACTCTTACCTACTCCGGAACCGGCAAATATGCCTATACGCTGTCCCTTTCCGATAGTCATGATCCCGTCTACAGCCTTTACGCCGAGAGGAAGCGGGGTGTCTATTATCTTTCTGTCCATGGGATCCGGCGGCATAGCCTCTACAGGATAACGCACCGCCGTCTTTACCGTTGTTCCGTTGGTAGGACGGCCCAGTCCGTCGAGGCACTGCCCAAGCATCTCCTCGCCTACGCTAACAGAGAGAGGATAGCCAAGATTCTCCACGATACAACCAAAACCTATACCGTCAGTCGTATCGCAGGGCATAAGAAGTGTTCTGTTATCACGAAAGCCGACGACCTCGGCAAGGACGAACTTATCGTCATCCTCGCTGATAGTTATCTTACACAGGTCGTTAAGACTTGCGTCGGGACCCAGAGATTCTATGGTAAGGCCGACAACATTTACCACCTTGCCAAGTCTTTTATAGAATACCTTATCCCTAAGTCTCTGATATTTTAAAAGATTCAAATCGACCATGCTTTTCCTCCGTCAAGCCCGAAATGTCAACTTTTTTGATAGGATAAAAGCATTAGCTCTTTCTTCAGAAGTTCAAGCTCCGTTCCGATACCGCAGTCATAAATGCCGCCCTCCGATTCTATAAAGCATTCCGACTGTCTGAGCGTAAGATCCTCAATAACTTCTATCGTATCCGTACTTCCCAGTCCTTCGGTAAGCTGATCCTTCCGATCGTTTATATACTCGTAATCCGCTTTGGACACATGAATTATAAAGTTCTTGCCTCCCTCAATGTTTCTTACGGTATCATGCAGGAGATTAAGCATTATCTCCCTGTTTGACGATAGTGAAACATGAAAGATATGTTCAAATATATCGGTAATGGTATCCACAAGCAGCGGCTCCATTTCCTCCAGCTTCTTTTCGTATTCCTCCTGAAGCTGATCCTCTCTTTCCTTAAGCTCCCGTTCCTTTTCCGATACTATCCTTATTCCTTCCGAATTACCCTTTTCATAACCCTCGGCGTATCCCTGGTCTCTTGCGGCCGCCTTTATGGATTCAGCCTCTTCATTGGCTGCTTCCAGTATCCTTTCCGCCTCTTCCCGTGCAGCTTCAATGTACTCACCCGAGTCATCCTGCCCCATCGAAGAAGACACCTCTTCATCCGGATAATTCTGCTCATAGCCTTCATCCGGATAATCACTGTCAGACTCATCCGAGTATTCAACTCTCTCGGGATGTCCTACCGTATTGTCGCCAAGCAGCATGTCCAGCTGTTCCGCATTAAGCCCTGCCCTGAAAGCTCCGGATTCCTCCTCATATGCATCTTCATACTCCGGTATCTGTACCGACAGCTCATTTAACTGCTGCAGCCTCGATGCGATGAGTTCGTTGGAATCGATCACTCTCTTTTCATCCTTTTTGACGACATAATTCGACTTCAAAAGATTAGACAACTATCTCATCACCTCCACCTCGCGATATAACGATCTCTGCCGAATCCTCAAGTCTTCTAATTACATTAACGATCTTCTGCTGAGCTTCCTCTACATCCTTCATACGAACAGGTCCCATGAATTCCATGTCTTCCTTTATCATTACCGCAAGACGCTTACTGAGGTTATTGAAGATAGCATTCTGAACCTCTTCGTTGGCACTCTTAAGCGCAATAGCCAGATCTCCGTTATCAACATCACGCAGCACTCTCTGGATCGCACGGTCATCAAGGAGCAGGATATCCTCAAATACGAACATTTTCTTCCTGATCTCTTCCGCAAGCTCGGGCTCATCGATCTCGAGGGTCTCCATGATATGTTTCTCTGTACTTCTGTCAACAGTATTGAGAATATCAACTACCGAATCGACACCGCCGATAACCGTATAATCCTGATTCACAAGTGATGCCAGCTTAGTCTCCAATATACGTTCAACCTCCTTAACAACATCAGGAGATGTTCTGTCCATAAGTGCTATACGTTTCGCAACGTCGGCCTGCCGTTCGGGCGGTAACGCTCCCACTATCATTGCTGCCTGCGAAGCGCTCAGATAAGACAGTATGAGCGCAATGGTCTGCGGATGCTCATCCTGTATAAAGTTAAGAAGCTGTGATGCCTCCGTCTTTCTGATAAACTCAAAGGGCTTAACCTGCAGCGAAGCAGTAAGCTTGCCGATAACATCCATTGCCTTCTCTTCGCCAAGAGCCTTCTCCAGAAGCTCCTTCGCATAACCGATACCGCCTTCTGCGATATACTGCTGGGCAAGACATACCTGGTAGAACTCCTCCAGTATCTGTTCCTTTACCGCAGGTGTTACGCTTCTTGTATTGGCTATCTCGAGGGTAAGGTCCTCTATCTCCTCCTCCTTGAGGTATTTGAATATTTCCGCGGAGCGTTCGGGACCGAGCGATATGAGCAGTATCGCTCCTTTCTGCACCCCTGAGAGCTCCTCATCATATGACGTTGCCATGATTACCCCCAATCTCCGGTAAGCCAGTTACGAAGCAGTGCCGCTGCGGCATCCGGATTCTCATCAACAAATTTCTCAACCAGTATCCTGACTTCGGATTTATTGTCAAGCTCTATATCCTCAAGCATCGGCTGCTGTTCCTGAGTCGTCTCAAGAAGATCCTCAACCGAAAGCTCTTCCTCCTGTTCGATGACCGGCTTCTCTCTTCTCAGGCTTGTAAATACCACAACCGCAAGAAGAGCCAGGATTATAACTATCAGTGCTATCTGCGCTATGTCGGAAGCCGTCATCTGCGTTCCTTCATCAGCCTGGAAGATAGGCACATCATAAGCGATTATCGAGATCCTGCCCGCAGGAATACCGGTAGCCTGTGAAATATGAGTGATGTAAGTCTCATCAACATCCCTCGGAACCATATCGCTGTTGGCTGCTATGAATTCATCGAAGCTTATACCATCAAGAGCTCCGCTCTGCTTAAGATCGCTTTCCTTATAGATCACATAGTGAGATGCCGTTACGGCGATTGATGATTCGTCATATTTTATTGTGCCGCCGGGCGTTGATTTGTCTGTAATCTTTTCACTCGGCAGATAATCTCTTGATTCCTCCGCCACGCTGTAATTGGAATTCGCTCCGTTCTCCATTACATAGGTGGTATTTTCCTGATTGGTATCCGTACCCGGCACGCCGGCCACTCCGCCGGTTCCTTCCGCCTCATAGGTATTCTCATGTGAGATCACATTCGTGCCGTTCTCATCAGCCTGGGTATATGTATGTTCCGTTTCGTTGGTCGATGAAAAATCAAACACAAGATTGGTAGCAACCTTGACATCCTCAAATATGGATCCGAGGAACAGATTGGTCACTTCCTGTTTAACAAGCCTCTCAGCCTCGGCTTTAAGGGCTATCTGATTGGACGTATTTATGGATCCCGTTCCGTCAGCCGCAGCATCGGCTCCCGAGAAAAGGAGCTTACCCTGCGAATCCAGAATGGTAATGTTATCGGTTGTCTTATTACCGAGAGCGGTCGCGATATTCTTGGCGAAATTCTCTGCCACTCCGGCACCCAGCTCCTCTTCAAGCTCAAGAACAACACTTGCATATGATTCCTCTTCCTTCGCAAGAAGAGTACCGTCATTATCGGGGATCGAAAGCGTTACATAAGCTTTCTTTACGGCAGACTGGGCTTCCATAATATCCTCAAGATGCCCTTCCTGATACAGCTTATATGTCTTCTGCTTGTCGGATTCGGTGGCCGAAAAGCCTCCGCCGAGCGCGGCGTCCAGGCTGTAGCTGTCTGCCGGAATACTGTTCGCGCCTAGCAGCAGCGTCGCGGATGCGATATTTTCCTTAAGTACCGATATGATAAGTCCGTCATCGGTCACTCTGTACGGGATCCCGTCGCCCTCTAACAGGCTTATGATCTCCGAAGCCTGCTTCGGTGACTCACAGGTTATGAGCGTTTCATACACCGGTCTTGTAAGTATCGTTGCAAGCACAGCAAGCGCTACAACCACACCGGCCGCAACGCTTATTATTATCGTCTTCTGTTTTGTTGTGAACTTATTCCACCACTCGAGTATTCTCTGTGGTATTTCTCTCAATCTGTCAATCATTCTATCATCTCCCCCTTAAACATCCCGCAGCCGTTTCCTACCCGGGACACTGCGGAACAATCAAACTGACAGATCCATTTCATGGCAAATGCATCGGTTCGGGCACCTGCCGCAAGCTTATGTCAGATCTGAATCTGCATTATTTCCTTGTACGCTTCTATGAATTTATCTCTTAACGCCACGGTATATGAAAGTGCCGTGGACGCCTTGGCTGCCGCTATTGCAAGATCATGTGTGTTCTCCGAGATACCGAGAGCGAACTTGATCTCCTCCTCCTCCGACTTATTAAGAAGATCGTTGGTCTCATTTATATTGCTCAGAGCCGACTTAAAAAGCGATTCGAAGCTCTGCTCCGTCTGCGGTGTCTTTGTGGAAGCCCTGTTGGCCGCAGCTGCAACGGCTCCCGAATTAACATTTAATAATGATGTTATATCCATGTTCGATCCCCTCCCGTTCTATCAGCTCTGGCCTATATTCAGTCCCTTCATTGCCATTGACTTTGATGATGTGAACGCCGTTGCATTGGCCTCATATGCCCTGGTGGCATCTATCATGTTCGTCATCTCGGTAACGATATCCACATTCGGATACCACACATATCCCGCTTCATCCGCATCGGGATGCGATGGATCATACACTCTCTTCATTTCCGAAAGGTTATCTTCATATATGTGGCTGACTCTTACACCGTCACCGACATCCATTCCTCTGCTCTTTGCAAAGATGGTGCCAAAGGATGTCGGATCCGTTGTCTTCTCATGGAAAGTCACTATCTTTCTTTTATACGGTGTACCGTCCTCGGTTCTCGTTGTATTTGCATTGGCAACATTCTGGGATATTATATCCATCCTGTAACGTTCGGCTGTCATACCCGATGCGTTAACTCCGAATGATTTAAAAACGCTCATAAGAATCCTCCTTTCCACCTACGCCCGTTATTCGTTACTTGATAACAGACTTAAGATTCTTAAACTCCTGATCTATGCTCTGGATCAGACCGTTGTACTTGATCTGATTGGACGCAAGCTCCACATTCTCCGTATCTATGTCAACATTGTTTCCGTCGAGCCTGTACGAGAACGCGCTGTGATCAAGATATGTCCTCGGATCAACATGTGACAGCCTGCCGTTTGAATTAAGCGCATCCACCTTTTTATCGAGGCTTACATACTTCGAAGACCGAAGCGCATGCTTAAGCTCGGTCTCAAACGATACATCCTGTCTTTTATAATTAGGGGTATCTACATTGGCGATATTGTTCGATATGGCATCATTACGAAGCCATGACGCATCAGCGGCCTTCGAGAGGACGTTGATATAGTTATAGACATTAGAATTTATCATTTATACTCACCTACCCTTCTTTATTATAATAAAAATCGTTAAAAACACAAGGATATTTTAAAAAAACATACAACATATGGTATAAACTCCGGATGATCCGACAAAATACCCTTAAAAAACAACAAACGGACCTGCACGATCTGCAAATCCGTTTGTAATCCCTGCAACTCCGTTTATCGGGTGTGGCTTATTCTATTTTTTCCGTTTGAGCTCCTCTATCTCATCAAAAATAACCGGATTAAGCACCTTGATATAGGTACCCTTCATTCCGGACGACCTTGACTCAATAACTCCGGCACTCTCAAATTTGCGGAGCGCATTAACGATCACCGAACGTGTTATTCCTACTCTGTCAGCTATCTTGCTGGCAACAAGAATGCCTTCGTTTCCGTCAAGCTCATCAAATATGTGGATTATAGCCTCCATCTCGGAGAAGCTGAGCGTTCCTATCGCTGATTTGACTACCTGGAGCTTCCTGTTCTCCTCTGCACTCTCTTCATTAACGGCTCTCAGCATCTCGAGTCCCACTACGGTAGAACCATACTCACACAATATTATATCGTCAATTGCGTACTGTTCCTTAACCTTATAGATAAATAATGTTCCGAGACGCTCGCCGGCTATGTCTATAGGCGTCACTATGGCCTGATATTTATTACTCTCAGACACTTCAAAGCCAAGTGTTTCAAGATTAACATCCTCTTTTGTGGAAAGGACACCGAGAAGCCTCTCGTTAAGCATATGATCTATTATCCCGCCCACTTCGTATTTCAGCAGACCGTCAATCTCTCCGATATCCTCTCTGGCGCCGGTACCGAGGATCTTGCCTTTCTTGCTTATGACCAGAACATTGGATTCCAAAATATCCTTAAGCACATCACAGATATCATTGAACACAACCTTGCTGGAACTGTTGTTGTGCAGAAGCTTCTGTATCATTCTTGTTTTATCTAACAACTGAACACTACTCATCCGATACCTCCGGAAATCATTTTCGAAATAGTCATAATTATTGTAACAACTTTTACAACAAATAAATCATAACACAAACAGGCGTGATAATCAATCTTTATCACGCCTGTTTGTAGAATATTTTTTGTTTTTTTCACAATTTTCTAACTATTTATCCGCCAGTCTTAACTATTCAGAACTCATATTTTACAAAAACCTATGATTTAGGCTTATCCATTACGTTTCCGCATTCAGGATCTATGCACTGAAGCCTCGATCCCTTCTCCACCGTCATGCCGCCGCATTTACTGCATTTAACAGCTGACGGACGCTGCCATGACATAAATTCGCAGTTTTGTCCGTCTTCGCATCCGTAGAATCTTCTTCCCTTTTTGGTCTTTCTGATAACAATATCTTTACCGCATTTGGGACATTTGATACCTGTCTTCTCAAGGTAGGGCTTGGTATTCCTGCATTCGGGAAACCCCGGGCACGCAAGAAACTTGCCGTGCGGGCCGTATTTAAGCACCATGTTTCTTCCGCACACATCACATATCTCATCCGTGACCTCATCCCTTATCTCTACCTTCTGAAGCTCCTTCTCTGCTTCCACCACTGCCTCGTCAAGATCGGGATAGAAATTCCTTATTATCGTTTTCCAGTCTACGGTGCCTTCCTCAACATTATCAAGCAGCATTTCCAGATTGGCCGTGAAATCCTTGTCCACAATACTGGGAAAAGCCTCGACCATCATACGGTTTACCACCTCTCCGAGTTCCGTCACGAAGAGATTCCTACCCTCTTTAATGACATATCTCCTTGCAAGGATCGTTGTTATCGTCGGGGCATAGGTCGACGGACGTCCGATACCCAGCTCTTCCATCGCCCTTACCAGTGTGGCCTCCGTATAATGTGCCGGTGGCTGGGTAAAGTGCTGCTTCTCATCAATATCTGCCAGAGACAGTACCGAATCGGTGCTTATACCCGCAGGCAGCGAATCCTCTGCCGCCTCTTTGTCATCATCCGAGGTATATACACACATAAAGCCGTCAAAAAGCGGTTTCGAAGCTGAGGATCTGAACCTGTGACTGCCCGATTCTATATTGATGGACATCGTCTCATATCTTGCCGGCTGCATCATGCTTGCCGCAAAACGCTTCCAGATAAGAGTGTACAGTCTGTACTGGTCCCGGCTGAGCGATTCCTTAAGTGCTTCAGGAGTTCTGTTAATATCCGTCGGCCTTATAGCCTCATGCGCATCCTGTATCTTCTTACCGGTCTTGCCTGTAGCAGCCTGGTCACCGACATATGCATCACCGTATTTCTCTTTTATATATTCTCTTGCATTTGCGGCAGCTTCATCTGCGACACGGGTCGAATCGGTTCTTAAGTATGTTATCACACCGACTGTTCCGTTACCCTTGATATCGATTCCCTCATACAGCTGCTGAGCCAGTCTCATGGTCTTCTGTGTGGAGAAGTTAAGAACCTTGCTCGCTTCCTGCTGTAAAGTCGATGTAGTAAACGGAAGCGGCTGTTTCCTGATCCTCTCTCCCTTTTTCACTTCGGATATTTTAAACGTATTCTTCTTAATGTCTTCTATTACGGAATCAAGCTCCTTCTTTGAGCTTATCTCACCGGCCTTATCACTGCTGCCGGTATAATGCGCAGCGAAGGTCTTCTTTATTCCTTCTGCCGAAAGATTAACGCCAAGTGTCCAATACTCACGCGGAATAAACGCATTTATCTCATCCTCACGCTCACAGATTATCCTTAGCGCTACAGACTGAACTCTTCCGGCGCTCAAGCCTCGCTTAACCTTGGCCCACAGAAGCGGCGATATCCTGTATCCCACCATTCTGTCAAGTATTCGTCTCGCCTGCTGCGCATCAACAAGATTCATATCAATGTCCCTTGCATTCTTAAGGGATTCCTTAACCGCAGCCTTCGTGATCTCATTAAAGGTTATCCTGTATACCTTCTTGTTTTCAAGCTTCAGGGCATAGATAAGATGCCATGATATGGCCTCTCCCTCACGGTCAGGGTCGGTTGCCAGATATATCTTATCCGCCTTCTTCACTTCCTTCTTAAGCGAAGCTACCAGATCTCCCTTTCCTCTGATAGTTATATACTTAGGGTCGTAATCATGATCGACATCAACGCCCAGACTGCTCTTTGGCAGATCTCTCACGTGACCGTTGCTGGCCATCACCTCATAATTGGAACCCAGGAACTTTTTTATTGTCTTAACCTTTGCAGGCGACTCAACTATAACAAGATTCTTACTCATATTTCTTCCCCATGCTAAAGCTTATCCGGTATTTCTTAACCTGCCTGACCATAGGAAGCGCACATATATGTTTGCCTTCCTACCTGATCATGACACTAAACAAGCCCTACCATATCATAAAAGAAATTGAATTTCAAGATAAAATTCAGGCGCTTTTTTCCGAAATACATCCTTTCAGACCGATTCCCTTACCGTCAGCCGGTCTTCATACCGCCAGGCATTCTCTTGTACGGACATAATATCCCTTGCCGGTTTCGGCCGCCAGTCCCTTGATCCCCAGCTCGACAAGAGAGCAGATAACATCCTTAAGTTCAAGGCCGGATGCTTCGGACAGATCTCCGATACTCCTTGCGTAAGGTTCAAGAAGTTCATAAACCTTCTTCTCGTTCTTATCAAGCTTAACCTTCGGAAGCTTCACTGTTTTCCTGTTATTGTCAAAAGATTCGTCAAGCATGTACATAATGTCCTCTGCGCTCATCACAGGCGTCGCTCCCTGCTTTATGAGCCTGTTGCAGCCCGTACTCAATGGATCCGTTATCCGCCCCGGTATAACAGTAACCTCCCTTCCCTGTTCCAGTGCCATGTCCACGGTTATCATGGTTCCGCTCTTCTCTCTTGCCTCTACGACCAGCAGGATATCCGCAAGTCCGCTTATTATCCTGTTCCTTGCCGGAAAGAGCCTTGCTGAAGGCTTGGTATATATCCCGTATTCGGACAATACCCCTCCGTTCTCCTTTAATCTTTCATACAGTACTCTGTTGGATGCAGGATAACAGGTATTGACTCCGCATCCGAGTACGGCATAGCTCCTTCCGCCTGCATTAAGTGCCGCTTCCTGTGAAATGCCGTCAATCCCGTAAGCCATGCCGCTGACGATAGTAACGCCGTATCCCGCAAGATCCGATGCGAAACGTCTTGCCATCATCCTTCCGTATTCCGAGCAGTTCCTCGCTCCTATTACGGCAACGCAATACACATCACCCGGCGGAAGGCTCCCCTTGCAGAACAGACCGAAGGGATGCCCCTGCGTCATCTTAAGCCTCTCAGGATACCTCACGTCATAATAAGGAATAAAGTCAATCCCCATCGAAAGCAGCTTCTCATATTCTGCATCAAGGTTCCAGTTCTGCCTCTTTTTTATAATATCATCCGCGTATTTTTCGCTGATCCCTTCTAAATTAATAAGCTCCTCACGATCCATCTCATACAGGTGCTTCGTTCCCCCGGCGGACAGCGCGGTTTTCTTGACGCTTCCCGGATAAGCCCTGTCCATACCTGCCCACCAGTAGTCATATTTCATCTGTTCGGTATTATCCATAAACGCACTCCTTCTATATTATATATGAATTATTAAGAAACATGGCTTCTTTCAGATGTTCTCTCTCTATTTCATCCGAACCCGCAATATCAGCTATGGTCCTTGCCACCTTTAGTATCTTATTATATGACCTTGCCGATATATCCAGCCTTTCCAGAGCATCCATGAACCACTTTCTGATGTCATCCGACATTCTGCAGAACCTGCCCGTTTCCTCGGCTCCCATCTGGGAATTAAACAGGATCCCGCTTCCTTCAAACCTTATCTTCTGCCGTTCATGAGCCTCCATAACCCTCTTTCT
Source organism: Lachnospiraceae bacterium (assembly GCA_024691125.1). Taxonomy (GTDB): domain Bacteria; phylum Bacillota; class Clostridia; order Lachnospirales; family Lachnospiraceae; genus UBA2868. Next base: position 107,246 of record JAILNV010000016.1, read on the forward strand.
TACATCCGCAGACGACTCCGAGAGTGCATCATCCAGCATGCACTCATAAGACAGCCTTTCGACATCAACACATATATCCATTCTGTCAAGAAGCGGTCTGCTTAGTCTGTTAAGATATCTTTTCCTCTGCGGTTCCGTGCAGGTGCATTTCGAAAGATCAGGATATGCCCCGCATGGGCACGGGTTCATTGCCCCAACAAGCATGAAATCGGCCGGAAATACATAGGTTCCCTGATTCCGCGCCACAGTAATGCTCCTGTCCTCAAGCGGCTGACGCAGCACCTCGAGGGTATATCGTGAGAATTCCGCCATCTCGTCAAGGAACAGAACGCCGCGGTGCGCCAGTGAAATATTTCCAGGTCTCGGATACACTCCTCCTCCCGTCATCGCAACATCCGTCACCGTATGATGCGGGCTTACAAAAGGCCGCTCCCTCATAAGGCGCTTAGAACTCTTGAGTAATCCGGCCACAGAGTATATACTCGACACCTCAAGCGCTTCCTCCTTGGTAAGCGGCGGAAGTATAGTCGGGATGCATTTGGCTAACATTGATTTACCGGCTCCCGGCGCTCCCACCATAAGCATGTTATGCATTCCGCTTGCCGCGATCTCAAGACCTCTTCGTGCGACCTTCTGCCCCTTTACATACTTAAGGTCGCAGGCGTTATATGATGTTTCCTCATCCGATCCGCTTCTTACACCTTTGTAAGGTTCTATTTCATATTCTCCGTTAAGATATAGAGCGATCTCCCTGATATCGTGGACTCCGATTATCTCAACATCATCGGCCATCGCCCCTTCATCCCGGTTCTCATAGGGTATTATGCATCTTTTTATTCCCATGCTCCTTGCCTTTATGACCATTGGAAGTATTCCGTTTATTCCTGTTACATCTCCGTTAAGCATAAGCTCGCCAAGTATGATCGTATCCCCCGGAATTTCCTGCCTTATCTCACCCATGGCAGACAATATCGCTACAGCCATCGGCAGGTCATACCCCGTCCCCTGTTTCCTGATATTTCCCGGTGAAAGATTGACAGTGATGCGTTTAACCGGAAATGTGAAGCCCTTATTCTTTAATGCTGTCCTGACCCTTTCTCTTGCTTCTCTTACTTCGCCGGATAAATAACCGACGAGCTCAAACATAGGCATACCATCGGAAATGTCAGCCTCTACCTTAACGCAGAAGCCTTCTATTCCGTGGATGCCGAATGACAATACGCTGCTAAGCATCATCCCTCCATATTCTTCTCATAATATGAGATTTCGATAATAGATGTAACCCTTCAATACAGCATGAACAGTTACTGTTAATTTACTGATTGGGAATAAAATATAAAGACATGAACTATCTTTCCCACTCCCTTCAGGGGAGCTTCATGATCAGTTCGATCCCGTGAATTATATGTGCTCTGAGATTATATTATAAATATGGGAAAAAGTAAAGGGGACGAAATCTCTTTCGTCCCCCGGTCCGGAATCATCCGGCGTAATAATCTTCAAGAAAGCTCTCAAACTGAGGTATGGGTATCGGCCTTGAGTAATAATAGCCCTGTGCTATATCGCAGTCGATCGAATCCAGGAAATCAAGCTGTTCCTTGGTCTCCACTCCCTCTGCTATAACCTCAAGTCCTATCATCTTGGCCATTCTTACGGAGGATTCCACTATGATCTTGCCTCTTTCCGTCGACATTATCTCATCAAGGAAGAATCTGTCGATCTTCATGGTATCTATGGGAGCCGTACGGAGCATGTTAAGCGACGAATAACCCGATCCGAAATCATCCATCAGGATCTTGAAGCCCCTCTTCTTAAGCTCTCCCATATCCGTAAACAGCTCTGTGACATCCTCCATAAAGAGGTTCTCCGTTATCTCCACCTCCAGATATCTGGTCTCGAATCCGTATTTCTTTACCAGATCCGTCAGCATATCCACAATGTCCGTTTCTCCGATATGTCTCCTTGAAACATTCACCGAAATGGGAAGCATTATGCCCCTTGCCTGAAGATCCACGATGTATCTGCACGCCTCTTCCCACATGAAAATATCAAGCTTTGTAATAAAACCGTTATCCTCAAACAGTGAAAGGAAATGCGCCGGAACCAGAATTCCCTTAACCGGATGACGCCATCTTACCAAAGCCTCGGCTCCGCATATCTTTCCTGTCTTAATATTGATCTGCGGCTGTAAGAACATCTCGAATTCGTGGTTCGAAAGTGCCTTCTCCATCTCATTCTCGATCTCTGCCTGCTCACGCATCTTAAGCCTTATAACATCATCATATACCGCATAATTACTGAGCGCTGTGCCCTTTATCTGCTTCTTGACCGCCCTCGCCCTGTCACACATAAGCCTTGCCGGAATGTTTACATCTACAATTTTATAAATACCGTACAGAAGTGATATCTGCGTGGGCAGATCCTTATGGTTCCTCATACGTTCGCTGAGCCTCGTCATGAAATTAAGGATTTCCTGCTCACCGTCATAGCTTAGGATAATATTGAACATATCGGCCTGATATCTGCAGGCATACAGGGTCTTCGGCAATATGTCCTTGATCTGGTCGGCCATGACTTTAAGACATTTGTTACCTGCATCGATGCCGTATCTGTCGTTAATAAGCCTGAACTTATCAATATCAACGGACAGTATCGCCATATTCTTGTCTTCGTTAAGATGGACATACTGTTCCACCTTCTTATAGAACGTATCCGGCTTATACAGATCCGTAACCGAATCGAAGTCTGCACGGTATTCCATTTCAGCTTTGATCTTCATTTCGGCGTCCACATTCTGAAATGTCGCCAGATACCTTACCGGCTTATTGTTAAGGCCGTGAAGCGGCTGGATAATTATCGTATACCAGATGCCCACACTGTTCTTGTTATACAGTCTTATCGTCGTCTTGACTGTCTGTCTGGATCTCTTAACCTCCTCAATGAATGATGCGAAGTCCTCCTCATCATCCTCATACGGAGTCAGCATGTTTACAACAGACCATTCATCCGTCAATGCCTTCTTATCAATATTGAATATTTCATCAAACATGGGACATAAATAATAACTGCCGTCGGCAACGTAATACTCGTATACCAGAATACCGGTCATTTCATTAACGTTCTCATGACGTTCGTTGCTGAGAGCCATATCCTTAAGGATATCACTCTTCTGCTTCATGATCTCATATTTGACCTTTGTCTCCATATTCTCAAGCCTGTGCTTAATATACTCATTTACATTAAGGAAAATTATAAGCACACGCTGAGCGCTCTGATCCTGCATGACCGCATAGAGGTTATACCATTCATATTCATTCTCGACATTCATGAGCCTTACCTCACGGCACAGCAGCGAATCTCCGAGAAGCCTTTCCTGTCTGAGATACTTCGGATCGGTAATCTCGGTAAAGGTCCCTTTATCTTCCGAGAAGATGACATTCTCGGCAAAATATTCCCTGAGCATCTGGTAATTCTTTATCCTCTTATCCATGACACTCTTTATATTCTCTTCTTTTATCCTTATGCAGCTGTTCTTCTCAAGATCTACGTCCCATATGATATCCTGCATTGATATCACGGCATTCTGAACCCTGATCCTGCTCTCGCTTATTTCCTCTTCCTGCTTCTTTATATTCTCTTTTACAGATGCAATAAGAAAGATACTCTTTCCGTTTCTTAAGCTTATACGCGTTGTCCTTGACTGCACCGTACATCGCATTGATGTTGAATATATCTCGGAATCGTAAGAGGATTCACCGTCCCCCATCTGCTTTATCGGACAGTCCTGACACGGTTCGGTATAGCCCTTGTTCTGGACATAACAGAGGCCTCCCGTTTCACAGTTAAGTCTTTCGCCGAGCATCTCATTCCTGTACAGTACATGATAATTCTCATCAACAGCATATGCCCAGCTGCACATCGGATCCAGGATATTGGACACAAGCTCCATTTCCTTGGTGGTAAGGATCGGGTTTATATCCTGTTCGATACGCTCCATCTTTTCATTATAAAGCACATAATTATCCTTGCCGTTCCTCTTGGCATCCTGCAGAGCCTTACGGGCCCTGTCACACAGTAATTCCGCGCTCGCATCCTCACGTGTCATGATCGCTATGCCTATCGAAACGGTAACCACGCAGTCAAGCTCACTCCATACATCCCTTACGGTCTGGCCGACATATGCCGCTCTCTCCTCCAGGATGGAAGTATTCCTTATTCCCTTCATGAATATGGCAAAACGGTCGGTTCCAAGACGTCCTATGATATCCGATCCCCTGAACGCCCTCTTTAATATCCTTGCTATCTCTACCAGCACGCCGTCCGCGCTGACAGAGGTATTACGCTCCTTCCACTCGTCATAATCATCTATATCAACGAGCATGATATTAGGTATGGCCTCGCTGTTCATCGTGGGCAGGTATTCATCCACGAATCTTATGAAAGCCTCGCTGTTGAAAACATGCGTAAGATTATCCTTGTTCTTTTCAAGCTCCTCACTGCCGCGTTTCTGCTCATCATCTATATAGGTCATGGTTCCGTACAGCACATTATCGTTAAGCTCATACTCATCCGGATTCCTGAACCTTCCCTTTAACTGATACCAGAAGAATTCCCCCGAAAAATCAAGGAATCTTATATATTCCATCTTGACCTTTCCGTCCTCCGGCGGCAACGTAAAGAATGAAATGGCTTTTCTTATGTCATCACTGTGGATCTTGCCCCTTACGCTTATATTTGCGACAAAGGATGCAATGCTGTGTGACTGCGGTATATATTTATCGATATTATCGGAGAAATTGATGACGTCTCTTTTAAGATCATATTCAAAAGCTATGATGTCGTTAAGATCCATTGCGTTCTGGAACAGATTTGCGTTAAGCTTATTCATGGCGGCACCCCCACTTTTGTCAGTACATGATAATTAGATTATAAATGATTTCAGACGTTATAACAACCTTTTTTACTAGTCAATTGCGGTTGCCGGAAGATGTATTTGGCATTATTTATCTGATGACATGTAGTGTCAGCGCGGTTGATCCGATATATCTGGCTCAAGGAAACGGGAAAATACGTAATTACCGTAATCTATGCCTTCTTCAGTCAGTCTGATACGCCCTCCGTTCCGCTCAATAAGTCCATCCACGATAAGCTTTTCAAGAACGTTTCCGAAGCTCTCATCCACTGTTCGTCCAAATCTCCGTACAAATTCATCTTCGGATATCCCACTGCTCATCCTGAGTCCGAGAAACATGAATTCCTCCATACGATCCGATAATCCAAGCCTTAATTCCTCATCAAATCCAAGGGAAGAAACCGGGGCATTCATATATTCTTTCATTTGCGTCGTATTTCTGTACCTGACATTATCGATAAGCGAAGATGCACCCACGCCAAGGCCCAGATAATCTGTTCCCGTCCAGTAGGAACTGTTATGTCTGCTCTCATATCCCGGGCGTGCGAAATTGGATATCTCATATCGGTGATAACCGTATTGCGCAAGACGTTCCACGGCAAAGTGATACATTTCCCTTTCCTCATCCTCGCCGGGCAGGTTCATGCCATCTCCTGTTCCTGTCTGCTGCTTACTTCTAAGCCCGTATTCTGCAATATTCTGTTCTTCTGCCTTATAACTCCCTTTATTATACCCTCTGTCTCCTCCGGCTTCGTCCCCGTTATCCTGATTCACTGCATATTTCTCATAGAATGGTGTACCTTCCTCCAGTATAAGGCTGTAGGCCGAAATATGCTCAGGCGTCGTATTCAGTCCCGCGACCGTATCTATGGTGCGTCGCAGTGATTCCATGGTCTGATAAGGTATTGCTGTCATGATATCCACATTTATATTGTCAAAGCCTGCCTCTCTTGCCGCATGATAAGTCTTCTCGAAATCACTGTAGCTGTGTATCCGCCCGAGTGCCTTAAGCTCCTTATCATCTGCCGACTGCAGACCGATACTCAGTCTGTTTATCCCGGCTTCCCTGTATACGGCAAGCTTTTCCTCCGTAACGGTCCCCGGATTAACCTCTATGGTTATCTCAGGAGCATCTGTAAGGTCTCTGTATCCGAATACCTCTTCAACAGTTTCAAGTATGTTTTTTATATATGCAGGTTCTATGACGCTCGGGGTGCCGCCTCCTATATAGATCGTCCTGACCTCATATTCCCCTGCACTAAAGCCAAACTTCGTTTCACAGCCTCTTATCTCATTTATCAGTGCTTCAATATATCTTCTATGCATATCAGGTCCTGCGGGCATGGACTGGAAGTCACAATATCCGCATTTCTTCACGCAGAAAGGTATGTGTATGTATATTCCAAGTGCTTTCATATAATCTCCCGGGTGTTATGCTTAATATATGTGCTGTTCTGAATAGTTACATTATATCACAGAATACCGTATTTCCGATGAAATTCACATTTCTGTATGTTATGAACAAACCTCTTGAAAACATCCGTTCGATTACATATAATTATCTTATGAGTGATACAGAACGTTCCTACATTGCAATCGATCTTAAATCCTTCTACGCCTCTGTTGAATGCGCCGACATAGGGCGCGATCCGCTTACCACGAACCTTGTGGTCGCAGATGTCAGCAGGACAGAGAAGACCATCTGCCTTGCCGTCTCCCCTTCTCTTAAAGCTTACGGAATCCCGGGACGGGCAAGGCTGTTTGAAGTTGTAAGCGCAGTTAAGAAGGTTAATGCAGACCGAAGAAAGAAGCTTGGCGGACATGATTTTTCAGGAAGCTCGGATGACTCGCTCGCTCTTGCCTCAGATCCTTCACTCGAATTATCATATATAGCCGCCAGGCCCAGAATGTCACGCTATATGGAGGTCAGTTCGAAGATATACAATATATATCTTAAATATATTGCGCCTGAGGATATCCATGTATACTCGGTCGATGAAGTATTTATGGATGTCACAGACTATCTTAAGACCTATGAAATGACGCCCCATGAGCTTGCAGTCACGATGATAAGGGATGTAATGACGGAAACGGGGATAACAGCAACCGCCGGAATAGGAACCAATCTCTATCTATGCAAGATCGCCATGGACATAGTAGCCAAGCATGTCCCGGCTGACAAAGACGGAGTCAGGATAGCCGAGCTTGATGAGAGCAGTTACCGCAGACAGCTGTGGGGTCACACACCCTTAACGGATTTCTGGCGCGTCGGCAAAGGGATTGCCAGGAAGCTTGAGCAGAACGGAATGTATACAATGGGTGATGTTGCGGCCTGCTCGGTGGGCGGAGCGCGTGAATACCATAATGAAGAACTTCTATACAGGCTTTTCGGCGTTAATGCGGAACTCCTTATAGACCATGCCTGGGGTTATGAGCCCTGTCTTATAGCCGATATCAAGGCTTATAAACCGGAATCGAACTCCCTTGGACACGGTCAGGTGCTGAAGGAGCCATACACTGCGGAAAAAGGCCGGCTTATCGTATGGGAAATGACTGATGTATTGGTTCTAGAGCTTGTAAGCAAGTCACTCATGACGGATCAGATAGTTCTGACAATAGGATATGATATAGAGAATCTGAAGGATCCGTCAAGAGCCGGTAAATACTCGGGAGAAGTGCATATCGATTATTACGGGCGCGAGGTACCGAAGCATGCTCACGGAACCGCCAATCTGAAGAAATATTCATCATCCACTCAGGATATACTCGAAGCCGTGATGGAGCTTTACGACCGCATAATAGACAGGAACCTCCTTATAAGACGGGTAAATGTAACCGCAAATAACGTGATAAGCGAGCGTGAAGCCTCCGGACAGTTAAAATATGAGCAGCTTGACCTGTTCACTGACTACAATACCCTGATCGAGCAGGAACGCAGGGAAGAAGAACGTCTTAAAAAAGAAAAGAGCATTCAGCATGCTCTTATTGATATCAAGAATAAATATGGCAAGAACGCTATACTTAAGGGAAGTAACTTTGTCGACGGAGCCATGACAAGAGAACGAAACAGCCAGATAGGAGGTCATAAAGCATAACCATGAGCGAAACCGGAAAATACGACGATATCATAAATCTACCGCACCATGTTTCAGTGACACATCCTCCCATGTCACGGGCTAACCGTGCTGCCCAGTTCTCTCCTTTTGCTGCCCTTACCGGTCTTGATGATGCCATGGACGAGACTGCCGTCGGAAGGATCGAATCCATCGCAGCATCTGAGCAGGGTGAGGAATTTATCGAAGCACCCTGACTATAGTAAACGAATTTATTTCGTCCACCATAAGTGCCTGTCACTTCATCCAAGTGCTACATCCAATGCCATCATAAGCGTGAATCCTGCTGCGAACATGATAACTCCTATATTGGAATGCTCGCCCTCAGACATTTCAGGTATCAGCTCTTCCACTACCACATACATCATCGCACCTGCCGCGAAGCTTAACAGATACGGCAACGCCGGTATGATAAGGCCTGCCGCCATTATAGTAATTACCGAAGCTATCGGCTCCACGGCTCCCGACAGCACCCCATCGGCGAATGCCTTTGCCTTACTCTTACCCTCTGCACACAGAGGCAGGGATATTATAGCTCCTTCAGGGAAATTCTGGATCGCTATACCGAGTGCCAGAGCCAGTGCCCCTCCTGCGGTTATCATTGTATTGTTTGACATAAAGCCTGCATATACCACACCGACAGCCATTCCTTCGGGAATATTGTGAAGAGTAACGGCAAGAACCATCATGGTCGTTTTTTTAAGCTTGGATTTGGGACCCTCGGCTTTATCGGAATTCATATGCAGATGTGGTATCAAAGTATCAAGCATAAGCAGGAAAAGTATTCCCAGCCAGAATCCGATTCCGGCTGGCAGAAAAGACAGCTTCCCAAGCGGCTCTGACTGCTCCATTGCAGGTATGATAAGGCTCCAGATCGAAGCCGCCACCATCACACCGCCGGCAAAGCCGGTCAGGGCCCTCCTTACCAGGTCATTAAGCTGCCTCTTCATAAAGAAGACGCAGCCCGAACCAAGTGCCGTCCCAAAGAAAGGGATTATTATTCCCAGCAAGGTGTTAAAAGTCATATATTATCCTGCCTATTTACTATTTACTATTATCCGACCGCCTCCCGCCTGCGCACATATTGCAATGTGCGCAGTTACCGCCGCAGGAGGAACGGCCCTGTCTTTTATCCTTTATAAGCGTACGCACGGCACACGATACGATTACTATCAGCAATAAGGAGATCAAAATATTTCCTGCGTTCGTCATGATAAAGGATACCATATTTAAGCCTCCTTAAGGATATTCGTCGTAAGTTTGTCAGCTTCTTTGTACTTTTTAAAGAAAAGCATATAAATAATTGCTCCCAGTGCTGCGAATGCGATAACCACACCCGGCACGCTCACGTTTCCGGTAAACATTCCGCCGAACTGATTTATCATAAATGCTATAACATATGCGAACCCGCACTGATAACCTATTGCGAACCATGTCCATTTAGTATTGTTCATCTCACGCTTTATCGCTCCTATTGCGGCAAAGCATGGTGCGCAGAGCAGATTAAATACCAGGAACGAAAAACCTGTAACGCCTGTAAATGCCAGTGACAGTGACTGCCATGCCGTCATTTCCCCGCCCCCGTAGAGGATTCCCATGGTTCCCACGATATTTTCCTTGGCAACAAGTCCTGTGATGGATGCTACGGCCGCCTGCCAGTTACCCCATCCGAGAGGTATGAATATCCAGGCTATGGCATTGCCGAGCTTCGCAAGAATCGAGAGCTCCAGCTCATCCTCTGACAGCATTCTGAAACCGTCAGCCGTAAATCCGAAGTAGCTTGTGAACCATACAACGATCGTTGACAAAAGAATTATCGTACCGGCCTTCTTAATGAATGACCAGCCGCGCTCCCACATGGATCTTAGTACATTGCCTATTGTCGGCATATGATATGCCGGAAGCTCCATTACGAAGGGAGCCGGATCGCCTGCAAACATTCTGGTCTTCTTAAGTATGATACCCGAAACAACGATGGCTGCCATTCCTATAAAATACGCCGAAGTCGATACCCATGCAGATCCGCCGAATATCGCTCCTGCTATCATCGCTATGAAAGGAACCTTGGCACCGCATGGAATGAAGGTCGTGGTCATGATCGTCATCCGTCGGTCACGTTCATTTTCGATCGTCCGGCTTGCCATTACTCCGGGAACACCGCATCCCACACCGATAAGCATGGGGATGAATGATTTGCCCGAAAGTCCGAACCTTCTGAACACACGGTCAAGGACGAATGCGATCCTCGCCATATATCCGCATGCCTCAAGAAAAGCAAGCATCAGGAAGAGTACGAGCATCTGGGGAACGAAGCCGAGCACTGCACCGACTCCCGCTACTATACCGTCAAGTATAAGGCCCTTAAGCCAGTCAGCAGCCCCTGCCGCATCGAGCCAGGATTCAACCAGTGCGGGAACTCCCGGGATCCACGTTCCGTAATCTGCGGGATCCGGCTCATCACCGATCTCCTCAAGCGTCTTAACCGCTTCTTCGTAGCCTTCCACACTTGCAGTTTCTTCTACGGTTTCCAGCGTTTCTTCGTCTTCCACGGCATATGTGAATTCACCTGCCGGCTCACTTCCGGTTTCCACAACATATGCATCATATCCGTCCACGATGGCCGATGCCTCGGCATACCTCTCTGCTATCTCTCCGTATCCGCCGTCATTTCCGAACAGATGGAAGCCATCTCCGAATACGCAGTCGTTGGTAAAATCGGTAGCCGGGGCTCCTACGCCGACCATGGCTATCCAGTATACCGCAAACATAACAGCAGCAAATATAATAAGACCCAGAAATCTGTTGGTCACAATCCTGTCGATCTTATCGGAAGTGGTAAGGGCTCCTGCGTTTTTCTTATTATAGCATGACTTAATGACCTCTGCGATATAAATATAGCGCTCATTTGTGATAATACTCTCGGCATCATCATCAAGCTCCTTCTCGGCAGCCTTAATATCATTCTCTATATGGGAAAGGGTGTCCGAAGGGATCTTCATCTGCTCAAGAACCTTATCATCCCTTTCGAATATCTTTATCGCATACCACCTCTGGCGTTCCTCTGGCATATCGTGCAGTACCGCTTCCTCAATATGCGCGATGGCGTGTTCAACCGGTCCCGAAAACCTGTGATTCGGAACGGTTTTGGCACCCCCGGCTGCCTTGATGGCTTCCTCGGCGGCCTCGGTAATACCCGTACCCTTAAGCGCCGATATGGTTACCACCCTGCATCCGAGCTGCCTTGACAGCTCATCGATCTTTATCTTATCACCGTTCTTATTGACGATATCAATCATATTTACCGCCGCAACCACCGGAATTCCGAGCTCCGTAAGCTGAGTGGTAAGATACAGATTTCGTTCAAGATTGGTTCCGTCTATGATATTAAGAATCACATCCGGGCGTTCGTTAATAAGGTAATTTCTTGCCACCACCTCTTCAAGCGTATATGGCGACAGAGAGTAGATGCCGGGAAGGTCTGTTATGATCACATCATCATGCTTCTTAAGCTTTCCCTCCTTCTTCTCGACCGTTACTCCGGGCCAGTTCCCGACGAACTGGTTCGAGCCTGTCAGGGCATTGAACAGCGTTGTCTTACCGCAGTTCGGATTTCCCGCAAGTGCTATTCGCGTACTCATTTTCATTCCTCCATTCAGTATTCAATACTTTATTTCACTCTACCTCTATCATCTCGGCATCTGCCTTACGCAATGAAAGCTCGTAATTCCTTACGGTTACCTCTATGGGATCACCGAGCGGCGCCACCTTACGCACATACACGGGAGTATTCTTCGTGATTCCCATGTCCATTATCCTTCTCTTAACAGCACCTTCCCCGTGCAGCTTTACGACCGTTGCCGTATCCCCGATCTTAACATCTCTGAGTGTTTTCATTATTTCCCTCCTATACCGCCTAAACCATGATCTTCCTTGCCAGTTCTTCACTTACGGCCACCCTGCTTTCCTTGACCTTTACTATCAGATTGGATCCAAGCGCGCTGACGATACTCACCTCTCCTCCTACGTTGAATCCCAGGTTCTCAAGATGCTTCTTCACCTCGGGGCTTCCTCCTATCTTCTTTATGATCTGTGGCTTTTCCGGTTCCGCGTAATTAAGTGGCATCATCAGTTCCCTCCTTAATGAGCAATTAGCAAAAGCTAACTCTTGTTCAAAAAATAAGTTAGCATCATCTAACCATGAATTATAGTTAGATATCGCTAACCTGTCAAGAAAAAAATTTTCTGTTATACCTATACCCGAGTCACTACACAGTATAAAACGTATATCCGCTCTTACCTTTCCGCTTGGTTTCATACAGAGCTTTATCCGCCTGTTTGAACATAGATGCCGGGTCCTTGGCCTGACTGCCATGCGCGATACCGACACTTATTGATGTATCTGCAAGATCATCATCTTTATTGGCAAGCTCAATATTTATCTGCTTTATCTTGCTTTCTATAAGCTTACTCTGGGCTTCACCCGCATGAACCATAAATACAACGAATTCATCGCCGCCTATCCTGCAGATATAATCATCCGAACGGAAATATCCTGTCAGCGTATCAGCCACTTTTTCAAGAACACGGTCTCCCTCTTCATGTCCGTAAGTATCATTTATAGACTTGAAATCATCAACATCGATAAGAAGCATAAATGTAAAATTAAGATCTATACTCGACAACAGGAGATCATAACCCGCCCTGTTGTATACTCCGGTAAGTTCATCATGGGATGCCTTGTAATTAAGCTTGGCGACACTCTTCTTATATACCGAATACATCTTATTGTATGTACGGGCAAGATAGCGGAACTCATTGGCACCCATCTCCGGAAGGGGATTGTCCTCCTTAATCTTGTCAACAGCCTTGAGTATGGGTTTTATACCAAGTCTTGATGTAAGCCATACCATAAACAGGATAGAGAAACCCTGAAGTAAGATTATAAATCTTCCTACCCTGATCTCTGCTCTCATATTGCTGACCGATCCGCGCTCCTCATTACGGGTCAGGGTTTCCAGCTCATGAAGGCTCTCCTTCATGTTCGACCGGATCACATCCTTCTGACGGTAATACTCCTCACCCAATACCATTTCCGCTGCCAGCTTCATCTTCTCATCAGGATCAAGAGCCGCATCCTCCCTGGATATCTCGTGATTCTTAAGGATTTCGGGATAATCCGTATATCCCTTAGCCTCTATCACCAGCTTCATCGCATAATATTCCCTGTCCATTAACGACTTGGATGCTTCCATCGCTTCCTTTAAATGCGCCAGGGCAGTTGCGCTTTCGGGGTTCTTCGACATCCGGGCTATGGCATTTTCCCTTCTGTTTGTTATGAACGCCTCGGTGAAGTAATCGTTAAGGTACTCCATATTGCCGTCAAGCGTGAAACACTGAACCTTCTCGGTCAGGTAATCGGATGCATCCATCAGCTCATATGCCGCCTTGTCAAGTGAAATATATTCATCTGTAGCCTCGGACATATCCGCAAATGTTGAGGTAAGCCTGAAGGTTGAATAGATCATCAGTCCGGTTATGATCATCGCGACCACAACCATCCAAATATATACTGTTCTTAATGAAATCCCGTCTTTTTTAATTCTTTCTATAATTTTCATACCATATGCCTCACAAACACGTATGCTATTATACCACTTATTCCTTCATACGTCTTGTATAAATTTCCGACCTGTATATATGGCTGTATATATGATCTTCCTGATATTTCCCAAGGTTATTCCCACAGTTGCATATATTTATCCTGCAAGTACTATTGTTTCTCCGCAGTTCGGACGGATTACAGACGACTGCATTACGTCTGCTTCAAACGGCACTTAAAGATCATCCATTTCACAGGAGCGCACATTCAACCTCCATATTGCTCCATACGTGTTCCACACGCTCCTCACCGCTGATACCCGTCATAATGACTTCATTTATCTGTGTTTTAAATGATACCGACTTAAGTCCGTCCAGTATCCGGCGTTTGGGATTTATATCATCTGTCCCGATAACAAGCATTGAATAATCCCTGTTGGCTTCCGAACAGATAAAGGCAAGCAGCATTCTGTACAACTCCTCATCATCACCATCCGCAAGCAAAAAAGAAATATACGCTATCGGTGCCTGTTCATCATCTTCCGGAATACGGATATAGCCAAGATAAGGCAAAACAGGATTCAGAAACCGCAGCAGTGCATATATTCCGTGGCACTCCTTTACTATATACTGCTTAACGTTACCCCTGTTCCACAATGCGCCTGCTGCCACTATCCTTCCGTTACGCTTAAGCAGGAAGAAATCCTCTGCCTTAAGCTCACCTGCATCGGACAGCCTGTCAAGCACCGGAAACATATCCCTGTGCCTTCCGTTACGCGTAAGGAAATCTATGATATCCCTCTCATCCTCAGCTCTGCCCCTCACTCTTTCCACTGTACTCAGTGAATCCGAATGCCTCACACGTACCCCCGGACTTATGATATAAGTCTTATATCCGCATATTGGTATCGAATAAGGCATATATCTTCTCTTCTTATGCAGCATCATCTGCACGCTGTCATTATCATCAAGCAGGGAACAGTAATAGTATTCGCAGTCAACCGCCGTGCACATTTCCTTAAACATCTCATGCCAGTTGATATTTAAGTCACAGTCCTTACGGCGTTTCATATTCGTGACATAGCATACTCTTGTCTCCCTGCCGCCTATATACATCCTTCTCGGGATCGCAGCGATGGTTGCGGTTATCCTTCCTTCTGCCCTGATCACGCCCACTCTGGCTTCCTTACTCTCCTTAAGGAACGATTCACAGGGATTATCCCTTCTCGTATACAGAAGCTTAAGCCCTCCCGGTGTGATATCCGACTCCATGATCTTAAGGATATCTTTGCCGTCGTCCATGTCCGCATATGTGAACCCGCTTCGTAATTTCTCTTTTGCATCATCTCCGGGCTTAATACTTTCTGCTTTACTTATCTTCATATCCGACATTTTCATAATGCGCTTTACACTTCCGGCTTACTATTCAACATATGTAACTATTCAGAACAGCACATATATTTTAAAAAACATTTACCAACATATTAAATGATTCAGGGGTCAAAAATATACTTTTTTATGGTGTACGATCAGTCCATATTCTCCCCTACGGGGATTCCGATACGTTTATCCACCTCGAAATGGAACAGTATATTAATAAACCAGTATGCGAAGTTAATAAGCGGATTCTTCGTCCTCTTAAAGCAGACCAGCCCTCTCTTAAAGATAGAACCGAATCGGAAGAATTCCTTCTTGTACTTTCTGCACAGTCCGCTTAGCTCCTCAGCAGTGACCTGTTTCGGTACGAACGATATCGTTCCGAAGGTATATCCCTCCTGCAGCCACCACTTGTCACAGATGAGCCTGTTCTCCTCCTTAAACCTGTTATACGTCTCCGTATTGGGGAAGGTCAGCAGATGGTTGAAGGCTATAACGAAGAATTCATGCTTCCTTGAGAACTTAAGCGTATTTATAAAGCTCTGCTCCGTATCGTCATCAAAGCCGAACACAAAGGACGCATAGATGCTAATTCCCACCGCATGTATCTTCTCTATAAGCTCATCCCTCTCTCCAAGGCGCTGTGTCCATTCCTTGTTCATCTGTTTTAAATTACCCTGATCTATGGACTCAAAGCCAATGAGCACCATTGAACATCCGCTCTCACGCATGAGCTTAAGGGTCTCATCATCTCTTGCGATATCGAGTGTGATCTGCGTCGTCCACGTAACCTTTAGCTTCTTTATCTCCTTAAACAGCTCCCTTGCGAAGCTCTTATCCGAAAAGATACTGTCATCCACAAGGAAGAAGAGCTTATGTCTGCAGGACTTCATCTCCGAGATTATATCCTCTGTCTCTCTGTGGATGTATTTGGATCCGTAATACTTTGCTATGGAGCAGAATTCGCAGTTATGATAGCATCCGCGTCCCGTCTCCACCAGTGATACCGGCAGGTATTTCCTCTGCTTGTCGGCATATATGGAACGGTCTGCAAGCTTATAATCGATACATGGCTTACCTATATACCTTCTCTTAAGGGTTCCCACCCTGGCATCATCTATAAGCTCTCTCATCTGATCGCCGCAGTTGTTTATCATGATCGCATCGCAGTACTCCTCGGCTTCATCCGGCATAAGCGTAACGTGATAGCCGCCCATGACGACCTTCCTTCCGCGCTTCCTGAACTCTTCCGCTATATGATAGGCTCTCTTGGCGGTATAGGTCTCGACGGTTATCATCACGATATCCGTCTCGGTATCATAGTTGATACCTTCTATCCTGTCGTCATAGAACTCCCTCTCCACCTCTTTAGGAAGAAGTGTATTCATAACCGCAATTGTGAGCGGTTCCATCAGCCAGGATTTAAGATATTTATCGCCCTTCTTCCTGCCGATCGCAGGAAGTATAAACGTAACCTTCATCTTCACGCTCCTTATATTTCTAACCTCATATTTTACGATCGCAGCTATTCCGTAGCAGAATTATATAATGCCTTCTCATCTGTCCCGTCCTTCTCCTTACACCCGAACGTCATTCCCTGCTTCTCAAACACTTCCTTCTTAAACACAGGATTATATACTATATATGTGAAGAATCTTACCGGATTACGAAGATTGGTCCTTGGCTCCAACATCCTGTAGATTATGGAACCCACACTGTTAAATCTTCTCCTGCACTCAAAGCCTGCCTCGGTAAGCTCATCAGGCGTCATGTTTTTGGGTATGAATGCAGTATAGTTGAACCTGTACTGTTCATGCAGCCACCATTTCCCGTCATACAGGAGACGTCCTTCCGCTTTTAACTGCTCATACAGCTCTGTTCCGGGATACGGCATCAGGATATTGTAAGCAGCGAATGTGAACTTATTCTTTCTTGCGAACCTGTAGGTCGCTTCTATCGATTCAAGCGTATCCGTATCATGCCCTATCGTAAATGCCGCCCATGTCTGAAGCCCGTAATGCCTGAGCTTCTCTACAGCTTCGGCATAATGATCGTCCGCGAATTTCTTATTAACGCCCTTATGCATATAGTCAAGGCTCTCCGGCTTAATGGATTCAAAGCCTATCACCAGCCCGAGACACCCGCTCTTAACCATAAGCCGCATAAGCTCATCATCATCCAGCATATCAAGGCTCCCCTGGCTTACCCAGTATATCTTAAGCGGTATCAGTGCCCGAAACAGCTCCTTGGCCCTCTCCTTATCCCCTACTATATTATCGTCCACAAAGAATAAGAGCTTCCTTTTCTGTGAACGTATCTCCGTAACCACCTCATCTATATCTCTGGTAAAATGCCTTCTTTCAAAGTACACGCTGCTCGCGCAGTATTTACAGCTGTATCTGCAGCCTCTTGAGAACTGAAGAAGTGATATCGGCATATACTTCTTTCCCTTATATATGTCGCGCCTTGTTATCACTCCCTTCTGCGGGACACATACAGGCGCGCATTCATATACCTCCTTAAGGGTTCCCGCACGCAGATCCTCGGTCATCTCGACCCATTTATCCTCTGCGTCTCCTATCATTATGGAATCCGCATGCTCCTTAACCTCTTCGGGAAGCAGCTTAACATGCATGCCGCCCATCAGTACCTTAACCCCATTCCTCCTGTATCCATCGGCGATCTCATATGAGCGCCTGGCTGTGAAGGTCTCCACCGTGATCGCTACAAGATCCGCCGGCTCATTGTACGGTATAGGCTCCAGCCTGTCATCATACATGACGACATCTATATCATCGGGTGTAAGCGCCGCCAGAATCCCCAGCTGCAGCGGTTCCATACTGGCATTGTCCACATACAGGCTGTGCTCACGTCTCCCTATATTTGGTTTTATGAGAATTATCTTCATTCGTTTTCTCCAAGCTCCTTACCCTGTTTACGGTGTATCTCATAACGTGATATTAAGTTTACCAGCAGAAAAACGACCGTATTAAAGAGGTTTCTATGATTGACTCCTGCCTCAAGCATCCGCTTAAGCATATGGCGGTAACTGTTGAAATCATATCTTGCTCTTTTACAGCCCTCCGTAAGCTCTTCACCGCTCATCGATTTCGGATAAAACATCGCATCCCCGTATCTGTAACCGGGATCAAGCCACCATTTTTCATATTTAAGCATTCCTTCACTGCTCATACGTTTAAACAGTTCTGTCCCCGGCAGGATCATAAGCGGATTGAAATTGGCTACAGCAAGGTTATTCCTCATTGCAAAATCATACGTCCTTCTTATCGATTCCGCCGTATCATGATCGTATCCCAGGACGAACATGGCATATATCATGATCCCGTGCTTATAAATATTATCTATGGCAGTCTCATATTTAAGTTCATTTTCTTTATATCTTCTGTCCTCTCCGCTATCTGTTTCCGGGCTCTTTGCAGTCTTTTCATCCGCTCCCGAATGCATCACCCGGATATTGGCGCTCTTATGCATTATCTTAAGATTACGTTCATCCAATGATTCGAAGCCTATGAGAACCATTATGCATCCCGCCTTATGCATCAGCTCAAGCAGTTCATCATTGAAGGCAATATCCATGCTTATCTGGCAGGCCCACCTTTTCTTAAGCGGCCGTATCGCATTAAACAGTTCCTTAGCCGCCTCCTCATTTACAAAGAGATTATCGTCTATAAAGAAGAAGAGCCTCTCCCGTGAGTTCTTAATCTCTTTTACTACATCATCAATGTCCTTCTGCCGCACTCCCGAAGGATACAGACTCTTTATCGAACAGAAATCGCAATTGAACCTGCATCCCCGCGAAGCCTGTATCATGCCAAGCTTTAAATATTTCTTTCCCTCAAAGCACCCTGCATTGTTGTTCACATATGCGACCGGACACTTATTATCCGAATCGTATCTTCTCTTCTCACAGCCGTTCTTAACATCTTCAAGATACCTTGGCCACGTGTCCTCAGCATCTCCCACAAGCACGGTATCGGCATGCTCAAGTATCTCTTCAGGCATTGCGGAAGCATGAAAGCCTCCCATTACGATTCTTGGGATCCTTACACTGCCGGTATTTTCATTCCTCCCATGTTTCTGCCCGTTTCCGATCCCATGTTCATCCTTTTTCCCATGTTCCTGTACATATTGAGCCCTTCTTCCGTGTCTGTATCTTTCCGCCAGCTCATAGGCATGCCTTGCCGCGAAGGTCTCTACGGAGAACGCTATAATATCTGCATCAATATCATCCGGCAGCGCTTCTATCCGTTCATCATAGAATACTATCTCCCATTCATCGGGTGTAAGAGCCTCCACTATAGGAAAAACAAGGGGCTTCAGTGCATCCTTCCCCTTGCTGTACATCATGTTTACCTTTATGAATGCTATCCTCATACAGATACCCCAGGTATGTCCGAATTGTCCGTCATAACCGCCTCGTCATATTTATTGAAATTCTTCGCATACTTCCTGTAACCGATATTTGTTATAAGATAGATGAAGAACCACCTTTTGACACGCTTGAAATCAAATCGTTTGAAAATTGCCTTCCATGAGTAGCACAGCTGCCACGCCTCGTCTATTCCGTCAAGGAGCTCCTGCTTCGTCATATTCTTCGGTCTGTATACGACATGCTCAACATCATACAAAGACCAGTCTGTTTCCGTGATCCTCTCCTGCTCGCTTAACTCCTTATAAAAAGGCGTTCCCGGGAATGGTGTGATAATAGAGAACCTCGGAAGATCTATCTTAGCCTCCAGGCACAGCTTCGCAGTCCTCTTAAAGACATCCTTATTATCCTCATCGCTTCCGAAGGCAAAGCATCCCATTACAAGTATCTGGTTATCATGCAGCTTCTCCATCAGCCATTCATACTCATTAACAGTATTGACGCCCTTGTTTATATCCTTCTGGGTCTCCTGATTGACAGATTCGAACCCAAGCAGCAGCCCCTTGCAGCCGCTCCTTCTGAATATGTCAAGCAGCTCGTCATTATGCCCTATGGCAGTCGTTGTAAGGCCGAACCACCACTTCTTAAGAGGTATCATGGCACTGAACAGCTCCCTGGCATAATTAACGTCAGCTATAAGATTCACATCAGGGAAAATAACGAACTTCCCCCTGAAGGTCTTGATCTCGGCAATGACATCCTCTACAGGCCGTGTTATAACACGCTTTCCAAAGGCTGACGGATAAGCGCAGAATGAGCATGAAAGGTTACAGCCCCTCACACATTCGACCGTGTTAAGAGTAATATATCTGTCCTTCTTAAGCAGATCCTTTCTCGGGATCGGACGCCCCGAAATATCGACACAGGAATGGCCGTAGTAGAACTCCTTAAGCTCTCCTTGTGCAAAATCACGCATGGCCTGCGGGAAGGTCTCGTCTCCAAGCCCCACCATGACACAGTCCGCATGAGCCTTTGCCTCTTCAGGCATAACCGTGGGATGTACTCCTCCTATTATCACAGTAATACCGCGGTTACGGAAGTAATCCGCGAACCTGTAGCTTCGGTTGGCTGTTCCCGTTATACAGGTGATGCATACAACATCTGCCTCCAGATCGAGCGGTATGGCTTCAGCTGTCTCATCATAGATAACGGGCTCCGCATTAAGCTCTCCCGGAATAAGGGCAGCAAGCAGCGCCAGCGTTATGGGTGCATAATGCAGATTCTTATGAAACATTCCGTTGTATCTGTGCATGGCTCCCGCAGGAGCAAGCAACGCCACCTTCATATCCGCCTCCTTAACCAAAGCAGGATTCCTTAATTGCAACCCACGCTCTTTCCCGACAGACCGGAAATATTTATCAAAAACCGGCATTCTTAAGCCCGTTGACAAGCTTAATATAGAATTCCCTGACATCGAACTCCGGTATATTTTCCCTGTTAAGGTCGATCATATCGCCATGAGATATCCCTCTGGTACCTTTAACGGTCAGATAATTATAACTGCTTCCCCATTCGAAGGACTCCCTGCCTACCAGGCCGTCATTGTCACCGTCAAAATGCTTAACCAGCAGATAAGACATATTAAGGGGGAACCGTCCTCCCCTTCCCCTGTTCAGCTTAGAACCCACGCTCATATATCTGACTCCGGGTACATCCTTAACGGATTCATTGAACCGTGCACAGGCACTGTGTGTAAGATCTGTCACCGCCGTAATAAAATCAGGATGCTCATCTCCCAGATTCTTAAAGGCGCTGTTATATTTATCCGCTATCAGCTGTTGCTCCTTCTGCGGTATCTTATTCAGCAGATAATCTGCGAATTCACAGCCTCTGTGCGGCGTGTTGATGGTAGTAAGAGAAGCCACGTATCTGTCGGCTCCGCATTCGGAAAGAGCATATCTCATATCCAGACCACCCTTGCTGTGGGCTATGACATTAAGCTTTTCACAGCCTTCATCCTTAATTATCTTCTCTATTCGCCGCGCCAGCTCCTCTCCGCAGACTTTTACCGAAGCAGCTGACTGATGCTCACCGTAATACAATACAGCTCCGTTGGCTTCAAGAGCCTTGGGAATCCTTCCCCAGTAATTCAGATATTTGAAATCCCTGAAGAACACACCGTGAACAAGAAGGATTGGATATCTGGTACTGCAGAGCTTCTCGTCCTTTCTTGCCTCATCTATCAAAAGCCGTCTGTTTTCATAATCCATTTCTTCGGCAGCCACCGATATTATCTTAAAAAGCAGTATCAGATTGATAATGGGAAGGAATCCGCATGCAAGGCCTATGGCTCTCCATTTAACACCAAGCTGTTCCGAAGAGGCATAAACACGCAGCATTCCGGCAAAAAAAACAGCCGTCATAACAAGGACAGTGACGAGCAGGTTTAACAGCCACGAGGTCAGAAACTCTTTAAATGAAGACGCGCCACGGGCTCCTGTCCACATAGCGATATTAACTACGAGCAGCACGCCCGTGCATATACAGAAAAGCAAGAGCAGGTTAAGCCCGTTTCTTAACAATTTAAGCCTTATACTCATAACGGGAGGATACAGAAAACCGGGGGATAATAACATCATCAAAGTTATTATACAGCCTGCGGCAATAATAAATCCTTTTCCCGTTATATTAGTCCTTGAAATGTAATATATATTCGCCGATATAACAATCCCGATAACGGCTATTATATTAACTATCGTCATATTCGCTGTTCTTAGAAGCTTCACTGTTTTCTCCTTAATCTTAAGCCATGATCACCATCCGCATGATATCATCCTGAGCATGGCAGCTTTATTTCTTTTCACAGGATCATATCACACGCTTATGAACGAGCCTGCTGCCATGATAACATACATAATAAACACAAATGCAGCCACAGCCTTTACTCCGGGCCCCGTCTCTGTTCCGCGCCCTGCTTTCACTCCATGTGCCATCTCTTCTCCATGCCCTGCTTCTCTTCCATGAGCTGACTCTTCTCCACTTCCCGCTTTCCTTCCATGTGCCGTCTCTTCTCCATGCCCTGCTTCTCTTCCATGCACCGACTCTTCTCCACTTCCCGCTTCCCTTCCATATGCCGTCTCTTCCCCGGCCTGGTTCCTCATGCACAGGAGGTATGACGGAACAGCCATCAGGGCAATGATGACCGCAACGGCTCCTCCAACCAGCTTAAGATATTCCGCAAACGTATTACTGAGAATAAGCGTCATAATAAGTGCGGGAACCGTGGCAATAACAAAAGACAGCTCTCTTTTTATATGAGTCTGGCCGGCTACTATATCGGCCGATGCCAGTCCTATGGACCAGAACGAAGTAAGCATGGCAAATACTATGAACAGGGATCCGAGCACTCTTACAGTTCCTCCCACAGCCTCAGCCCAGCCCACTATTGCAATATCCGTCACCTCTTTTGATGTGATCATAGTACATACGGCTACGATGACTGAGATCACAAGATTGATAAGAAGTCCCAGCCATATTGAACGCCTTATCTTATTAACGCTGTCCTCATACTGTTGCTTCTGCTGCTTCAGCTCTTCCCTCTGTTTCTGCTCTTTATATCCTTTAAGTTCTTCTTTTTCTTTCTTTCCGGTATGCCTCTTCTCTTTGCCCTGTTCCTCAGCTCCCACAGGTTCTTCCTGACGTTCCGATCCCCCCGTCATATACTCCACGAGCTGCGGTACGGCAAAGATCGCAGAGAACGAAAACATAATCATGGAATATGCCGCTGCCCACTCTTTAACGCTCCCGAAAGCCGGAATACTTATACCTGGCTTAATATGAAATGCCGAAAAGCTAAGCATAAGCAGCAGTATCACCGCCATAACGGATACGGTCACGGCCTCCGTTGTACAAACAGCTCCCAGTCCTGCCAGGATGACAAATGCAGCAGCCACGAAGAATATGACCTTAACCACAGTCCCGTTTACCGGAAGAAGCTGTGTAAATATCTGCGCGGCTCCCGAAATATATGCCGAGAGATTAGCCGTAAGCACAACCACAAGAAGCGCAAAAAAGGCAAAGCGGAGTATCATTCCCGCTCTGCCTTTAAACAGGTACTTATTGAATATATCCAGCATATCTGCCTTACCGGTATGTCCGTTATCTGTATTCATTGTGCGAAGCACCATCGTCGCTATCATGAAATGCATGAGCACACTTACGATATAAGCCGCAGCAAAAGCCGCCATACCTCCGACAGTTCCCGCATGCAGGACATAATAAGGTATCGCCATCACTCCGCTCCCTATGCCGTTTCCGGCAACCACAGCCGCCGCTTTATATACTGATCTGTTTCTCCTGTTCATGATACGCCTGCCACATTCCGGTATTTCCTGCTTAACTACTTATCCTCATCCAGCTTGAGTACGCTCATGAAGGCCTTCTGCGGTACCTCCACGTTTCCTATCTGGCGCATCCGCTTCTTTCCTTCCTTCTGTTTCTCAAGCAGCTTCTTCTTACGTGTGATATCACCGCCGTAGCATTTAGCCAACACATCCTTACGCATGGCCTTTACGGTCTCGCGTGCGATTATCTTGCTTCCTATAGCCGCCTGAATCGGAATCTCAAACAGATGCCTCGGTATCTCTTCCTTAAGCCTCTCACACATCCGCCTGCCTCTCTCATAAGCGCTCTCCGCATGCACGATAAAGCTTAAGGCATCCACCTCTTCTCTGTTAATAAGGATATCCAGCTTGACAAGGTCCGATTTCTCATACCCCTTCATCTCATAATCGAAGGAAGCGTAACCCCTTGAGCGTGATTTCAGGGCATCGAAGAAATCATATATTATCTCATTAAGAGGAAGCTCGTACTTAAGCAGCGCACGTGTCTCCTCCATGTATTCCATGCTTATATACTTACCGCGCCTCTCCTGGCACAGCTCCATTATCGGTCCGACGTATTCCTTGGTAACCATGATCTCGGCATCCACTATCGGCTCCTCCATATAGTCTATCTCCGAAGGATCCGGAAGATTCGTGGGATTGGTAAGGTCGATAACCTCACCGTCCGTCTTATGCACCTTATATATAACGCTGGGAGCCGTCGTTACGAGATCCAGGTTATACTCCCTCTCGAGCCTCTCCTGTACCACCTCAAGATGAAGAAGGCCCAGGAATCCGCATCTGAAGCCAAAGCCGAGTGCCACAGAGGTCTCCGGCTCATAATTAAGCGATGCGTCATTAAGCTGCAGCTTCTCAAGCGCATCCCTGAGATCGGGGTACTTCGCTCCGTCAGCAGGATACATGCCGCAGTATACCATCGAAAGAACCTTCTTATATCCCGGAAGCGCCTCGTCACAGGGCTTCTCCGCATTGGTTATCGTATCACCTACCGCCGTATCCCTAACGTTCTTGATGCTTGCCGTAATGTAACCTACCATCCCGGCAGACAGCTCATCACACGGTATGAACTGACCGGCTCCGAAATAGCCTACCTCTACCACCTCAGCAGTAGCGCCTGTTGCCATCATTTTGATCGGAGTTCCCTTGCTGACGGTACCGTCCATCAGTCTCACGAAAGCAATGGCTCCCTTATATGAATCATACAGCGAATCAAAGATAAGCGCCTTAAGCGGCTTCCCCGCATCACCTTTGGGCGCAGGTATCTTACTCACTATCTGTTCGAGCACCTCATCAATACCGATACCGTTCTTGGCGGAAATCCTCGGTGCATCCTGAGCCTCTATCCCGATGACATCCTCGATCTCATTAACCACTCTTTCGGGCTCCGCGCTCGGGAGGTCTATCTTATTTATCACCGGAAAGACATCCAGATCATGATCGAGTGCCAGATAGACATTCGCAAGTGTCTGAGCCTCTATTCCCTGAGCCGCATCCACAACAAGTATCGCCCCGTCGCATGCTGCCAGGCTCCTTGATACCTCATAATTGAAATCAACATGCCCCGGAGTATCTATAAGGTTAAGTATGTACTCTTCTCCGTTTTTGGCTCTGTATACAGTCCTGACCGCCTGCGATTTGATCGTTATCCCGCGTTCCCTCTCAAGATCCATGTTATCAAGAACCTGCGCCTGCATCTCACGGCTGGTAAGCAGTCCCGTGCTTTCGATTATACGATCCGCAAGCGTTGATTTACCATGATCTATATGAGCTATTATACAGAAGTTCCTTATTCTGCTCTGTTCTATATTTGACATATCTCCTCCGGTTAATCAGTTTCGTCTGTTCTTTATAATTGTTTCAGCGTCCGGCTTTCATCCTGTATGTATAAATCAAGTGTCACTTGAACATCTCAAGCCCCTGTTTTACCTTGCTGTGGGCATTATAGAATCTGATCAGCGCAAGTATCACAAAGATGATAAAAAGTACAGTCAGTGAGCCCAGGCAGTCTATACCCACATCCTTAAACGACCTGTTCCTGCCGTCAACATACCCCTGGTTTATCTCATCAGCCACCGACAGTACTAACGAAAGCAGAAAGGACAGTGAAAATGAAAATATATTTCTGAGCCTTCTGCAGTAGAAGAACACAAAGGTAAACATGGTAAGCACACCGAATTCGGCAAAATGAGCACCCTTCCTTACAAAGCCTTCATACACCGGTACTGATTTCTGGATCTTTTCTGCCGTCCATCCGAACCGCATGACCTTGTTGACTACATACAGAAGCTTCTCCGTTACAAAGATGCTTAAAGCACTTGAATTATCCGCATCCTCACTTCCGAAGCCGAATATGAGCATAATCATAAGTATGACGGGAAGCAGCTGGATTATGAACAGCGTGATCCTGTTAAGCCTCTGCTCGTTACGGCTCAGAGGCAGCTGTGATTCATGCTTAAATGCGATATAACTGTGATATATTGCCCAGAATACGATATAACCAAGAACCGCACCGCCTGTGTTAAGAAGGATGTCGTCAATCTCGAAATAGCCTCTCCCCGTTAACAGCTGCGTCATTTCTATAAGCATGCTGGATATGAAAGCCATAAGGATCAAATTCCACCATTTCTTAAAGAAACGTGTTGTCAGAGGCACCAGTATTCCGAACGGGATGAAGAGGAGGACATTCTCCGCCGCATGCTGTGACAGTGTGCCGTCCGCACGCCAAGTACCCAGTATTTCCAGATTGATCTTGTTGGATCTGCTGCCCGGTTCTCTTCCGGACAGAGTCAGTGCCACAAGATAGGACATATATACACAAAAAACACCAAACAGACAGATGGACAACGCCATCTGCCATAATTTTTGGTATTTCCTGCCCCGCAGCCTCTGTATAAGATTGACTGCCAATATGATAAGTGTGTATACAAGAACAGCTCTGCAGGTAAAGCCCAAGGCCTGTTCGTCAAACCTTCGCAGAGCTATCCATATATCATTCAGCGCTCTAAGCAACATCCGCACTACACCTGTTTATAAATCCATGTACTCTGATCCGAGTTACTGTGATCAGAGGTATGGTAATTCCCCTAAAACCAGATTATGTAAACCATTATCTGTAGATGATATCATCCCTTGAAGGTCCGTTACTTACCATGGTTATCGGGAAGCCTATCTTATCCTCGATAAATTCGATATACTTACGGCAGTTCTCGGGAAGATCCTCATATTTCTTTATTCCCCTTATGTCGCACTTCCATCCGGGAAGCACTTCGAGCACAGGCTTAGCCTTTTCAAGAAGCGATGTCACGGGGAAATCCGTGGTAACCTTGCCGTCTATCTCATAACCGGTACATACCGGGATCTCATCCAGATAACCCAATACGTCCAGAACAGTAAATGCCACATCGGTAGTACCCTGAATGCGGCAGCCGTATTTGCTGGCCACACAGTCGAACCATCCCATACGTCTCGGACGTCCCGTAGTAGCACCGTACTCACCGCCGTCACCCCCGCGGTTCCTTAACTCTTCGGCTTCTTCACCGAATATCTCGGATACGAAGGCACCCGCTCCCACTGCGGATGAATATGCCTTGCACACGGTTATTATCTGCTTGATCTCATAAGGCGGAAGTCCTGCGCCTATGGCTCCGTATGCCGCAAGAGTGGATGATGATGTAACCATGGGATAGATTCCGTGATCGGGATCCTTAAGTGAACCCAGCTGACCCTCAAGAAGGATATTCTTGCCCTTCCGGATCGCGTTCCACAGATACAGTGATGTATCGCATACATACGGCTCTACCATCTTCTTATATTCCATCATTGTCTCATAGAGCTTATCCTCATCAAGCTTCGGCTTATGATAGAGATCCTCAAGCATGACATTCTTGATCTCACATACTCTTGCGATCTTCTCTTTAAGGACAGCCTCATCATCAAACAGCTCGCTTACCTGGAAGCCGATCTTGGCATACTTGTCCGAATAGAAGGGCGCGATACCCGACTTGGTCGAACCGAAGGACTTTCCTGCCAGTCTTGCTTCCTCATATGTA
Organism: Lachnospiraceae bacterium; assembly: GCA_024691125.1. Taxonomy (GTDB): domain Bacteria; phylum Bacillota; class Clostridia; order Lachnospirales; family Lachnospiraceae; genus UBA2868. The sequence goes on from JAILNV010000016.1 coordinate 135,088, forward strand.
TCGAAATCAATATGGTACGGCATGACCATCTGAGCCCTGTTGGAAATAAGCAGCTTAGGCTCCGGAACACCCTTTGACATGATATCCTTTATTTCATTAAACAGTATGGGAATGTTCAGTGCGACACCGTTACCTATAACGCTTGTTACATTCTCATTAAACACACCCGATGGTAAAGTATGCAGTGCGAACTTCCCGTATTTGTTTACTATCGTATGTCCCGCATTTGCGCCGCCCTGAAAACGTACCACTATATCCGCTTCCTGAGCCAGCATATCCGTCATCTTGCCTTTACCTTCATCACCCCAATTGGCTCCTACTATTGCTTTAACCATCTCAGTTCCTCCTGTCCTCCCTGTTTAAATATTCAGCCTGTTACTATACATTAATATCCGCATGCATTCCGAGCACATCTTTGTTCTCATCAAGCATCGGACGGATCACATTCTTAAGATAAGCTTCTACCTGCTGCGGTGCACGTCCCACATATCTTGCGGGATCCATTGTTTTATTAAGCTCATTAAGGCTCATATTGAATTCAGGCTCATCCGCAATAAGCTTAAGCAGGTTGTTCTCACCGCCGTTCTGTTTAACATTCTTTGCAGCCTTCATTGACAGCTCTCTTATCAGTTCATGGAGCTCCTGTCTGTCACCGCCTGCCTTAACCGCATCCATCATGATATTCTCCGTAGCCATGAACGGAAGCTCGCTGCGCAGGTGCTTGTCTATCACCTTATCGTTAACTACCAGTCCATCCACCACATTAAGGCACAGATCCAGCACTCCGTCTGTGGCAAGGAATGCCTCTGGTATCGACAGCCTCTTATTGGCCGAATCGTCAAGAGTCCTCTCAAACCACTGCGTTGCAGAAGTTATTGCCGGATTAAGTGCATCTATCATCACATAACGGCTGAGTGATGCTATCCTCTCACTTCTCATCGGATTACGCTTATAAGCCATTGCCGATGAACCTATCTGGCTCTTCTCGAAGGGCTCTTCAACCTCCTTAAGATGCTGTAACAGTCTTATGTCATTGGAGAACTTATGAGCACTTGCCGCAATACCCGCAAGTACATTGGCCACTCTTGTATCCACCTTGCGTGAATACGTCTGCCCCGACACCGGATAGCACTCCTTGAAGCCCATCTTTTCGGCTATCATCGGATCTATCCTGTCTATCCTCTCCTGATCCCCGTCAAACAGCTCTAAGAAGCTTGCCTGTGTTCCCGTAGTTCCCTTGGATCCAAGCAGCTTCATTGTTGACAGTACGAAATCCAGCTCCTCCAGATCAAGCATGAACTCATTCATCCACAGAGTGGCTCTCTTTCCCACGGTCGTAGGCTGGGCAGGCTGAAAATGCGTAAAAGCAAGTGTAGGCAGAGACTTATACTTATCAGCGAAGCCTGAGAGCTCATATATAACATTTATAAGCTTCTTCCTTACCAGCTTAAGAGCTTCCGTCATAACGATTATGTCCGTATTATCACCCACATAACACGATGTGGCTCCCAGATGAATGATGCCCTTGGCCTTGGGGCACTGTACACCGTAAGCATACACATGACTCATTACGTCATGACGTACCTCCTTCTCACGCTTCTTGGCAACATCATAATTGATGTCCTCCGCATGTGCCTTAAGCTCATCTATCTGCTCCTGCGTGATATTAAGTCCCAGCTCCTTCTCGGTTTCCGCAAGGGCTATCCACAGTCTCCTCCAGGTTCTGAATTTCATATCGGGCGAAAAGATATACTGCATCTCCTCACTTGCGTATCTTTCCGATAACGGACTGACATATCTGTTTGTCATTGCATTTTCCTTTCTTTTTTGTCATAATCATATATAGAAATACCAAACTGCTCCTGTTCATGAGGTACACATCGATGAATGAAAAGCGTAAAGACAAAAGGATACCGGTCAATATAGCGCTGTCTGTATCCGATCTGTATACCGATAACAGCTTTGATGTTGCAGATATATCCTCTCCCATTGAGGTTACCGATATTTCCGCAAGAGGTATGGGCTTTATATGCGAAGCCGTTCTTCCCATAGGCAGCTGCTTCATATCCAACATCGAGCTAAGCAGGGATCTTCCGCAGATAATTACCGATTTAAGGATCATCCGCAGCCAGGCTCTGCCCGGAGGCCGTTATCAGTACGGATGCGAATTCACTTCCATTTCACCCCGTGTATCCAGGATGCTCGATGATTACGAAGCGCGCATGAATCATAACGCAGCCAATGAATGATACTATCATGTTTCCGCTGTTTTATCAAGCGATTCATACTGCCTGACTATTGCCATGATCTCACCTGCGAACTTCGGATATTCATGCACGATGGCTTCTATCTGATCCCTGCACATATCCATACTGTAGTTATTCAGATCCATACCCTGTTTAAGCTTCTTCCGCTGGATGATCATCTTGCGCCTGACGCTCTGCATGACCTCTTCATCTGTCAGGAGCTCTGTCCTGTACACAAACATCGACGCATCATTCAGCCTGTAGTTGTTAAGCTCCTTCATCAGCTCCCTGCGGGCATTTTCCATCTTAAGCGCCACCTCTTCCGAATGGTTCCTGGCTGCCTTTTCTTCCAGATATTTCTCCCACATATAAGAGAGTTCATATGAATTGTTAACATTATATTTGGTATAGTAGAAATCTATAAGATTTGTGGCGTTAACATACTTTATCTTAACACTGTTCTGAAGCGTTATCGCCCTGTTTATCTTCTTCTCCGTACTCACCTGTGAATCCTGGGCATTCTTAAACGTTACACAGACACCCGTCAGAGACATGCAGAAAAACGCAAGTACTACATAATATCCCATCCTGACATCGAACTTAAGGGCTGAATGAAGGACAAAAAGAAGTGCCGCAGCCATAACCGATACCAGGGTACAGATAAATGCAAGCGCTTTGGCATTCGAAGCCCTTCTTTTCTCTTCCCTGCGCTGAAAGGCCAATGCGCCTTTCTCTCCTTCAAGAAGATTGAGGTCTCTTTTTATGGACATCTGATGATTCTCCTCGGCCTGCATCTTCTTTATAACGTCCGGGATCTCCTTTTCCCTGCGCTCCATATCGCGGTACTGGGATTCCGTTATCTTGCTTAAGGGTCTTTCGTATTTCTTTTCGTCTTCCTGTATTTTCTCTATCCGCTTTGCGAGTCTTTTAAGTTCGCTGATCCGGGTAAGGGAAAGCGCACATATCTCGTCTATATCCGAAAGCTGCTGGGTGATCCTTTCATACTCCTGCTTCTGACCTGCCATATCATCCGCAGCAGCTCTCATCTGCTCACAGCGGTCTCTTATGAACAGCTCTCTCTCCCTGTAATCAAGGATATTTATATCTGCCCGTCTTACCGGCATATGCTTAAGCCTGTCTGTCAGCTGTTCGGCATCCTCATCCTCTTCCTCTTCATCGGGATACATACCTATGCCGAAATCAAGCTCGTCATCGTCTTCTTCATCATCGAAGCCCAGTTTTTCCTTAATAAGATCTATCAAACCCATAGCAAGCTCCTAGTGCGGCATCATATCCATCCTGTAATCCCACTTCCATCCTTCAATGGTCTCTTCCACCGCTTCGTAATACCGGCTGATCATCCCATCCTCTTTAAGCTGCTTAAGCTCATTTAAATCCATGGCATATTTATTATCCGAATTCCTGTAATCCTCCCTTGTCGCCAGAATCCTCTCTACCTTTCCGGCAATCTCCGAGGAATAGCCATATTTAAGCAGCAGTCTGTCGTAATCCCTCTTATCCATATACAGCCTGCAGCTTAAAAGATACATCTTAAGCGATTCATCATCCATGTTCAGCCTGTATGCCTCCAGATAATCCTCGGCGGCCTTCTCATACAGCATAAGCCTTGCATATGCGGTAGCCGTGTTATGAAGTACAGACGCATACAGGAGCGGTTCCGCTTCCTTGTCTATCTTTCCCAGGGTAACCTTATATTCATCCATTGCCCTTATAAGCTTTCCCGCCTTTAAAAGGTTGTCTCCCCTGCTCTTATGCTTTCTCGACGGACTTAAGCCGGCACTCTCTACAATTATCTGCTTAATGCTTCTTATCTCATCCTTATCACAGTATCCCGCATCCTCAAGGATAGCCACGATAAAGTCTATAAGCGCTCCTTTACCCTTTATGATCTCCTTAAGCGAATCCGCCAGTTCCGTAAGCTTAAGCTGATCTTTGATGTACCTGCACAGCTCTTCATCCATAAAATCATGATCAAGCGTATGTGCATTCTGTGCTATCAGATAGCAGAGCTCTTCGATCGAATATATATTGACTCCAAGCGCCGGTATATAATATGGCCTTTCAGCCGGTTCACCCCGGCATAATAACAGTTCAGACATGCTTTTTCCCCGTAAACAGTTATTCAATCGTTAATTCCTTATCCCATGCAAGTCCTGAGGACTGGAATATTTCGCCGAATCCCATATCCTTAACAACTGCCTTGACAGTATTACCCGAAGAAAAGATTACCCAGAGCTTAAGCCGCGTAGTCTTGGGCGGTCTCTCGGGAAGTCCGTCAAGTACAATATCCATAACCCTTATTTCCTTACCGTCCAGCGGAGTTACTATAAGCTGGACCTTGCTGCCGCTCTTAAGCAGGAATTCCACCTCCGCACTTATATCGAACCAGTTCTCCCCTCCGTCGGCCAGTGCAATGTATTCCTCCTGTCCGTTTCTGTCAATATATATCCCGAGGTTGAACTTAAGCTTATCCTCTCCAAGGAAAATATATCTATCATTGTTCTCCGAAGGGAACAGTTTATCCATGCCATAATAGCAGGCTCCCTTGGAATACATGTTGCTTCCCTGGAATACCCTTCGTCCCATACACAGGAACCTTATCGTTTTGCCGCACCATTCCCCGTCAAAACCCTGCCCGAGCAGATAAGCCGAACGAACGGTACGGGTTATAAGGAATTCATGTATCAGGTTATATAGCTTCTCATCCATCACATCTATTTCCTTTTCGGATGAGACCACTACCCTTGCATTTCTAAGATCCTGGATATCCGCTTCTGTTCCGCTGTCATTCTCATTTCCCAAATGCTCTGTATCGTCGCTGCATGCCAATGGCCTTTCCTTTACGGATTCTCTGTCCCTGTTCTCATTCTCTTCGTCCGTACCGGATGCTTTACCGTCATCTCCACCGGCATCGGCATCTTCAAATGCCGTATCCTCTTCCTCATCATAATATGTACTCATATCCGGAATACTCAGCCCTTCGAATTCTGTCTTGTCTATCACACCTACGATGGGCGTTGTCCTGTGATTCATGTGCATATGATATGCCGTCATAGTCTTACCGTCATGATCGAATATCACACATTCGGGATCCCACAGTTCCTCAGGCTGATGGATCATATAGCAGTATACGGCTTCACTGTATCCCTGAAACATAATCCTGCTTCTCTCGATCGGGACAGCCGCCGACAGCCTCTCAAGAACCGAAAGCATCTCCCTGTCAAGCTTTGGAACCGTAAATACAAAGCTCTCTATCTGTTCCACCGAAACATAAACCGACAGAAGCTTAAGCGTTTTTCTTACAAACAGTATAAGAAGATCTATACCGTTGAAATCCTCACCTTCGATCGTAATGGCTTTCCCTGACAGTGCAAGACTCAGAAGCTTATTTACCTCTGCCTCGCCATCCCTCATTATGAGCCTCTGGGCCTCCGTACCGAAGCTCCACTGGTTAACCCTCTTTCTCTTGCACAGAACAGTCGGCACACCCAGTCTTTCATTCTCTCCGTCTGATACCAGTGTGCCCGGGCTTTCATTATCAAGCTCAAAATAGCTTATCTGAACCTGTATATCATTTAGATCGTAACCGATCACATATCTTGTATTACCTTCCATTAACTCCTCACCTTATAAGCATGTGAACGCACGCTGCGCGAAGCATTCTTCCTTAACATACTCCTCCATAAGCTGCATAAGGGTGTCATCATCCTGAAGCGTCTTCGCAACGACCATGTCGTTGATCATCGCATATCTCGATCCGCCGCCCTCGACAACATTATCGGAAACAGATACGGAATCAGAGAAGGTCAGATACTCCTCGCCTCCCACTTCTTCCGAAATGTAGTACTGAAGATTCTCTCCGAAGAAAAGTATGAAATCCTTTGTGAATATCCCGCCGTACATATTCCGCATTTCTTCCGTGTGATAATTATCATCACTGTCACTGCTCTCAATAATATAATGGAGTATTACCCTTGCCGTGGGAGCCGTCTTGTATTCTATTATCACCTTGTCCTTGAAGTCGGCCGGTTCGCCAAGCACACCCATATAATCCTTGAAGAAAGCGAAATAAATGTTCCTTGCCGAGAATTCATCCAGAAACTCCCTGAGCATATCGGCCACACGCTGGTCTATGGATTTCTTTTCTTCCGTGTAGTGCTTAAGCAGAGCCAGCTTGCAGGCATCGTTAAGCTCTTCTCCCCGTCGGTAATTCTTGGTCAGATGTTCGAATACTCTTGCGTCAAGCATTCTGTCCTTAACGAAATAATCGTAAGCACAATATGACAGATATGCCAGCTCAACCTTCGTATTGGAGCCTCTCTTAACATATTCCTCAAACAGCTCCTCTTTCTCGCCGATGGTCGTTCCCGTTGTTATCATCTGGATTATAAGCTTCTCCATCAGCGCGAAGCAGTCAACATCGAACTGTCTTGCCGCTTTCCAGAGATTTCTCAGTTCCTTTGTAAGTCCGTTAAAGTGCTCGACAAGATATTCAAGCGTAAGCACATCATACTTGCCATTTATAAATGCATGATATGCCACCTTGACAAGCATTACATCATACAGCTCTTCTTTTTTTCCTATCATATGCGAGCATATCCTGACCACTGTCTTTACCGGTACCTTCTCAGCCCCGTAAATGGTAATGATCTCATATGCTTCATCATACATTCCCCTCATCACAAAATATCCGAGAAGCTCTGCCCTGTCCTTGACGGTCAGAACCTTGGGATCTATGTTTGCAAGGAATTCATCGAGCGTTGAGATCTCATTATTGTCATAATAATGTCTCAGCAGCTCCATCCTGACGTCACGCTTGAAATTCTCCTTGATATCAACCGAATCAACAAGATTCCTGCATGCGTCAACATTTTCATCATCGACGGTTATGTAATGTCCTCTTCCGTTGCACAGATACAGGTTAAATCCGGGATTATCCGTCACATAATCCTTTACATAAGGTATATACGGTTCTTCCTCTATAAGATTCCTCACTCTGTCAAGCGGCAGAAGCGTGCGTCTTCCTTCCTCATCCTCCGCGAATACCAGATAACTGTTACTGTATATCTCAGGATATGCATGGCCGTTCTCAACAGCATAAACGCCCTCTCCCTCGAATTCATCCTGTATCACGCAGATCCTCTTTATCGAAGGGTTCGTAACCTTGACATCATAAGAGAACAGAAGCTTAACGAAGCTGTTAACTATATCGGGGTGAAGGGATTCGGGCGGAAGCACCTGCTCATAGAGGAATGCCAGATCCCTGTTAATCCTGCCGTTATGAACCTGTTCAAGAGCGAACTCACGCATTGTAGGCTCATATTCTTCACACAGCCTCAGTACCTCGAATCTGTGCTTGAGCATATTGGCATACAGATATGCGAGATGTATATAATCCAGCTTGTTCCTGAATCCAAAATACATTATAACGGGCTTCGGAAGCAACTCATCCCTGTCAAGAGGAACCGAAAGCATGTAATATTCATAAAGCTTGGTTATACGGAGCTCAAGGCTTACGCCAAGGCTGTACCATTTAAAGCACTCTATGTCCGTCCTGTCCGCTTTGATAAGCATAGCGCAGATGGCACCGACCACATCTGCCTCTTCATTTATCCTGTATATTCTTATAAGAAGCTTTAAAACAGCCGGATTATACTCCTTAAGCCTTGCGCATATATACAGTATCTGCCTGCACAGTTCATGATTCATGCGCCCGTTCTTGGCTGCCCATGTAAGTATCTGTATCTCAAAGCTTCCAAGCCTGTTCAGGGACGCCGGATTGATCACATAATACTGGTATGCTTCCACGTAGATTATCGGGCTTCTGCAGCCCCTGTTGTACTGCTCCTCGATAAGCTCTATCTTCCTTGCATGATTCTCCGACAGATCCTCATCAAGATACAGCAGCGTCCATAATATCCTGTAGTCGTCAGGATTCTTCTCATACAGCTTGGCAACCTCTTCCGCTACCTCATTTATATATGCGTCATCCCGCATATACAGCGTGGTCAGATAGAGATAATAGCTGTATATGGTAGGCTCTTTTCTCTGTATCTTAAGGTCGTTGCTCACATGGTCTATGATCCATTTGGCTTCATTATAACGCTGTGAAACCAGTAGAAGCTGTGCCTGGAACAGCCTTGATTCGGGGTTCTTGTCATCCAGCACATTAAGCCTCTCCACGATCTTAAGCGAATCTCTGACCCATGTATTAACATTTATATGCTTTGTCCTGAAAGCAATATAGCAGCGCATAAGGCGCATGGTAAGATTGCGTTTCTCACGTCTCTCAATCCTCAGGCCTTCATTGCTCATTCTCTTCGAGGCTACTATCGTAACCGTAAGGGTCTGGTGATGTCCCTTGAAGATCAGATGTCCGAAATTCCGTCCCTCATGCAGCATGTCTTCTTCCACGAAGAAAACAAATCTGCTGATATTCCCCTGGAAATCATCCGATGTAAGTTCCTTCTTGTCTATTCTTATAAAGCTGCAGTCCGTACTCACCTCAAGATGTGCAAAACCCCATGTGGATTTCCGGACAGGAAGCTCACATCTTAAAGTCTCGGTTATGTCCGTGATCTCATGATATGTCTTATCAACGCTGAAAAGAACAGGCTGTTTCTTGTTTATGGCAATAAGGAAGTCGTCAACACTCTCCTCATTTCCGGGACGGTTGCACATACCTCTGTATTTGGATAAATGAACCCTCTCATTTCCGTCAAAGATCTGTCTGAATTCCCTGGAATAGAAAAGATCCACCGCTTCCTTCCAGTCTGTCTGGGCCTGGTTGGTAAAGTGAAAGAGATTCTTAACATTGCCGAGAGAACTCTTTACTATGCTTCTTACTATCGAAAATGCGAATGGAATATAATACTCACCCTTGTCCGATACGATCTGTACATCTCCCTTTACTATGTCGCCGGGTTCGAGTCCCGTCGTATCAAACATGAACTTAACCTCAATATGCTTCGCGCAGAAGCTTCCCACACGGCAGACAAGACGCATGCTTGAGGTATATACATTACCGGATACCGGGCGGTCGTCATTACTGTCTATGGTAAAAGAACCCTCGAAAACCTCTCCCGTTTCCAGAGATTCCTCAATTCTGGACACAGAAAAAGAGAGCTTTCCGCTTTCATAATCGAAAAACCCGTTAACAAGTTTATCTACTATCTCATTCAAGTTCCTCACCACACTTTACTTGACTTTAATCAAATTAGAGTATAACATACCCGATATAAATCACACAAGGAGATTAACGCAAATGCTACAGCATTCTGACCATTTTCACGGAAGCGACCTTGAAAAGATCGAAAAAATATATGGAATAAAGAAAGAAGAGATCGTCAGCTTCTCCGCAAACGTGAACCCTTTGGGGATATCTGACCGTTTACGGAGCACTCTTTCCGAACACCTTGACGTCATAACAGGCTATCCCGACCGGGAATATACCTCTCTTCGCAAGGTTATCGCAGCATATTGCGGCAGCGAGTATGAAAATATCATTGTCGGGAACGGATCCACCGAGCTTATCTCCCTCTTTATACAGATAGAACATCCGAAGAAAGCTCTCATCGTCGGTCCCACCTATTCCGAATACGAACGCGAGGTATCTCTTGGCGGAGGCACGAGCCTCTACTTCCCGCTGAAGGAAGAGGATAATTTCGTTCTCGATCATGAAAGTCTTGCATCCCAGCTGAACGAAAGCATCGATCTCCTTATAATGTGCAACCCGAACAACCCTACATCCACCTGCATAAGCCGCAGGACAATGCGCAAGATACTCGATGCCTGCAAGCTAAACGATATCTTCGTCATGGTGGATGAGACTTACATCGAATTCACCAGTAAATATGATGAAGTCAGTTCCATTCCGCTTACACAGTACTACAACAACATAATAATACTTCGCGGGATCTCCAAGTTCTTCGCAGCTCCGGGACTGCGTCTGGGCTATGGCATAACAGGCAACCGCGATCTTATAAAGGCGATCAATTCACGTAAGAATCCATGGACCATAAATTCCCTTGCCGAAGCGGCAGGCCGGCTGATGTTTACCGACGAAGAATACATTCAGAACACCAAAGACCTGATAAGCAGGGAACGCAGCCGCGTCACCGACGCCCTTTCAAAAATAAAAGGGCTCAAGGTATATGAGCCCTCAGCTAATTTTGTTCTTGTCAGGATAGAAAGCGAACACATTTCTGCCGATATACTGTTCGATGCATGTATAAGGGAAAGAATGATGATAAGGAACTGCTGTACCTTCCCCTTCCTTGACAACAAATACTTCAGGATCTGCTTCATGAAGCCCGAAATGAACGACAGACTTCTTTCAGTCATAAGCTCGGTTATGTCCTGACCTACATTGAATACCCTGCTTCAAAAGCCTTCTTGTTCATCTCAACGAACTTAGGCTTTACTGTCTTTTCAATGACCTCAAACCACTGTTCCTTTGAGAAATCCATATGTCTTGCCGCAACCCCGAGGACGATAACGTTAAACACCTTGGGATTGCCAAGCTTAACTGCTTCACTCATTGCATCCACATCAATGACCTTATATTCCTTTTTAAGGTCTTCAACAATTCCTTCCGGATACTCTGCGGCACCTATCACCACCGGCATCGGGTCTATCCTCTGCGTATTGACGATAAGAACCCCGTCCTTCTTGAGAAAGTGGGCATAGCGTTTAGCTTCCAGCTGTTCAAATGCTATAAGGACATCAGCCTGCCCTTCCTCTACTATGGGTTCAGCCACTCTGTCTCCGTATCTGACGAAAGTAACTACAGATCCTCCGCGCTGAGCCATTCCATGAACCTCGCTCATCTTTACGTCATATCCCGCTCCGAGCATAATACCACCCAGGATGCGGCTCGTAAGAAGCGTTCCCTGACCTCCCACGCCAACGATCATTATATTTCTGGTTTCCATTTATACTGCCTTTCTTATAATATTCCGGGTAACTGCTCCGGTAAACATTCTAAACAGGAACATCCTCAATCGCTCCGAACTTACACTGGCTCTTGCACAGACCGCAGCCGTTGCACATCTTGGTATCGATCCTTGTGGAGCCGTTAGGAAGTTTTGTGATGGCAGGACATCCCGGCTTCATGCACATGCCGCACTTCCTGCACTTCTCTTCATCCACCCGGCATGTATGTGTTATCGGGGTCTTATTGAGCAGCACGCAGGGTGTCTTTGTTATTATGACCGACACCTCATCTTTGGCAAGCTCCTGCTTAATAAGCTTCTCAAGCCCTTCAACATCAAAAACATTTATTTCATAAACATTCTTAACACCAATAGCCCTGCACAGCTCCATTATATTTATCGCCGGAACCTCATCTCCCTGCAACGTCTTGCCTGTGGCCGCATGATCCTGATGCCCGGTCATTCCGGTAGTTGAATTATCAAGGATCATTACGGTTCCCGTTCCCTGATTGTAGACCATGTTGATAAGGGAATTCACGCCGGTATGCATAAAGGTCGAATCACCTATCACGGCAACCCAGTTCTTTATATAATCCTTACCCTTCGCTTTCTCCATTCCGTGAAGAGTGGAAATACTCGATCCCATGCAAATGGTTGTGTCTATCACGCCGAGCGGCGGAACAGCGCCGAGAGTATAACATCCTATATCACCCGCGGCATGGAGCTTCAGCTTGTTAAGCACAGTAAACGCACTTCTGTGCGGACAGCCCGGGCACAGTATGGGCGGACGTCCCGGTATAGCGGCCGGTTCCTTAACTTCAGGATCCTCATGGAGCACAGCCTTCCTCAGCATATTTGCGCTGTACTCTCCCTGGATCGTAAATATTTCCTTTCCGATCACTTTGATCCCCCAAGACCTTACCTGTGTTTCTATCAGGGGATCCAGCTCCTCAACGACATATAATGTCTCCACCTTCGATGCGAAATCCTCTATAAGCTTCCTCGGAAGCGGATTAACCAGCCCGAGCTTGAGCACTGAAGCGTTGGGAAGTGCTTCCTTAACATACTGATAAGGTATACCGCTTGTGATAACGCCTATCTTCGTATCGTTCATTTCCACCCTGTTTATGGGAAAATCGCACGAATCCTCAATAAGCCTCTTTTCACGCTCCTCGACCACAAGGTGACGCAGCTTGGCATTACCCGGCATCATAACATACTTGGCTATATTGCGCTCATAAGGCTTATCCTCGATGTTCTGCCTTTCCTCAAGCTTGACCAGTCCCTGGGAATGCGAAAGCCTGGTTGTAGTCCTGAATATGACCGGAGTATCATACTTCTCACTTAATTCATATGCAAATTTAATGAAATCCTTGGCTTCCTGCGAATCTGACGGCTCAATGACAGGAACCTGGGCAGCCCTTGCCACCATCCTTGAATCCTGCTCATTCTGTGAGCTGTACATTCCCGGATCGTCGGCTGCGACCAGCACGAGTCCACCGTTTACTCCGGTATAAGAAACCGTGTACAGCGGATCTGCCGCCACATTGACACCCACATGCTTCATGGAAACCAGTGAACGTACTCCCGACAAAGAGGCGCCTATGGCCACCTCTGTAGCCACCTTTTCGTTGGGTGACCATTCGCAATAAAGCTCATCCTTATATTTAACTATATTTTCACTTATCTCGGTACTGGGTGTTCCGGGATATGCTGCTGAAACCTTCACTCCGGCCTCATACGCTCCCCTGGCGATCGCCTCATTACCGAGCATCATGACCTTGGTATCATCCATCAGTAATATTCTCCTCTTATCAGTCCACTTTGATCTCTCTTATCCATCCCTCGGGAGACTCTATTGTTCCCATCTGGATACCTGTGAGGGTGTCATACAGCTTCTTCGTAACAGGACCCATCTCATCCATGCCCGAAGGGAAGCATATCTCCTTGCCGTGATCGTTTATCTTGCCGACCGGAGAGATGACTGCAGCCGTACCGCACAGACCGCACTCAGCGAAATCCTTAACCTCGTCGAACATAACCTCGCGCTCTTCTACCTCAAGTCCGAGATACTGCTTAGCCACTACCATAAGCGAACGTCTTGTAATGGAAGGAAGTATACTGTTTGACTTAGGTGTTACGAACTTGCCGTCCTTTGTTATGAACATAAAGTTCGCGCCGCCTGTCTCCTCTACTTTGGTCCTTGTTGCCGCATCCAGATACATATTCTCATCGAAGCCCTGCTCGTGAGCTTCCACGATGGCATGAAGACTCATTGCATAATTAAGGCCTGCCTTAATATGTCCGGTTCCGTGCGGTGCTGCCCTGTCATAATCACATACTCTTATTGATATCGGTTTTGCTCCGCCCTTGAAGTAAGGACCTACGGGAGTTACGAAGAGCCTGAACTGATACTCTTCGGCAGGTTTAACTCCGATAACCGGTGAGCTTGCGAACATATAAGGCCTTAAATACAGCGTTGCGCCCGAACCGTAAGGCGGTACGAAAGCTGCATTCCCTGCCACAACCTTATCAACAGCCTCAAGGAACCTCTCCTTGGGAAATACCGGCATTTCAAGTCTCTTACATGTGTCGATCATACGCTCAGCGTTAAGGTCAGGCCTGAAGGTCACGATCTTACCGTCCTTCGTTGTATAAGCCTTAAGACCTTCAAAACAGGTCTGGGCGTACTGGAGGACACCGGCGCACTCACTTATCGTCACCGTATTGTCGGCAGTCAGGATACCGTCATCCCATGCACCGTCCTTGTAATTGGAAACATACCTTACATCCGCAGGCATATAACCGAATCCGATGTTTGCCCAATCAATGTTTTTCTTTTCCATTCGTATCATCTCCTTATATAAATATTAAAACAATTCAAAAAAATATGGCTGATATGTATCTATTCAACTAATATATACGATATTTTAAACGAATGCAACACTTTTCCATTTACACAGGGCGCCCCTTGTGCTATACTTTACTGTGTGTTGCGTGAATAATTTTCTTATGGTGTATGCTTTAAAAGTTACATATTTCAGCCATATGATCAAGGCAGCACTGATGCGTGAACAGTGTGTATCCGCCATTATATAAACCGGAAGGTATTGTTATGGCCGTAATCCACAAAATCAAAGAATTATTATTTAAGGATGTGTCGAAGGAGAATCAGCTGAACGATCTGTCTGTACTGCTTCGCTTTCTTTGCGTTATAAATTTCGTTTTTAATGCAATACTGACCCTGTTTTTCGCTTTTTCTCTTAAAACACCTCTGTTCCGTTGGTCGCTTTCTTTCGTTATTATATTCTCACTCATCCTGTGGATGACATATTGGGAGAAATCGTCTGCAACGGTATATATCTACACGGTAGCCATGATCTTCTCGATGGTGGCCTATTCGTTTGCGCTCGGTCCCACGGCGGGCTTCCAGTTCTCACTGTATTCGCTGATACTTCTGTACTGTTATAAAACGGACGACAATCCGGCAAGCAAATATATAATATCTCTTATCGTAACGATAATCGTAATAAGCATCTGGATCTATCTTACGATAAACAGTACGGTTGTAGGCGCCGGCATGGCAATTAACAGCAATGTAGTGCAGTTCACCCGTATGCAGGAACGAATGATACTTATATGTGATACCTTCTTCCTGTCACTGACCTTCGTAACGATCGCAAGCTTCTATTACTTGAAGTTCTCATCTGCTGAGCATAAGCTCGTAAAGTATAATAAGAAGCTTGAAAGACTGGCTACCATGGATCCTCTTACACAGCTCACCAACAGACGCGGTATGATGGATCACCTTGAGGAGTTCATTAAAGAGAGCAAGTCAAGCGATGTATGGTCACTCTCACTTGCGATAAGCGATATCGATTTCTTCAAGAGGATAAACGATACCTACGGACATGATGCCGGTGACTACGTTCTCTGCGAGCTGGGCAAGCTGTTCAATGAGTTCATGAGAGATAAGGGAAAGATAGCACGCTGGGGCGGCGAGGAATTCCTGTTCGCCTTTGAAAACAACAATGGCGATTATGCTTACGAACAGCTCAACAAGCTGAAATATCAGATTGAAAAGAAGACATTTAAATATAAGGAATTCACCTTCTATGTAACGATGACCTTCGGTCTCGAAGAATATGATGACAGTCTTGGACTTCAGAAGACCATAGAACATGCGGATTCGAAGCTGTATCAGGGTAAATCGGAAGGAAGAAACAGGGTAATCTATTAATAATTTATACAGGCCGGTAACAATTTGCGTCTGACTCAAAAACAAGGTATAACGACAATGCGTTATACCTTGTTTTCTTTATTCTTTATTCTCTGTTTACTGCTTTTTTTATTCTCTGCTTTAATCCCTGTTTTCTGTTTTTATTTTCTATTCTATTCTCTGGCCTATTTTATCAGTTCTGTAGCAGATGTCAGTAGATTAAAAGAGTATTCCGCATATATCATACCGCTACCGGGATCGTTATCTGCTCACCGCATTTATAATCGATAAGCTTCACATCATCCTTAGTAAACTCATAGAAATCCTTAACATCCGGATTAAGCCAAAACTTCGGCGCATCATACACAGGCCTTTCTATAAGCTCCTTTACCAGCTCCACATGCCTGTCATAGATATGGGCATCCGCAATAACATGCACAAGCTCTCCTACGTTCATATCGCATATCTGAGCCAGCATATGAACAAGCACCGCATACTGGGCCACATTCCAGTTATTTGCTGTAAGAACGTCCTGAGAGCGCTGGTTAAGTATTGCATTCAGCGTAAGCCTCTCCTCTCCCTTCTCCTGTGTCACATTAAAGGTCATGCTGTAGGCGCATGGATAGAGCCTCATTTCGTAAAGATCCTGATGCACATATATATTGGTCATTATACGTCTGCTGAAGGGATTATTCTTAAGATCATATATAACCCTGTCTACCTGATCCATCATGCCTTCCTTATATTTATGCTTAACCCCGAGCTGATAACCGTATGCCTTTCCGATCGTTCCGTTCTCATCAGCCCATGCATCCCAGATATGGGAACTGAGCTCTGCTACCCTGTTTGATTTCTTCTGCCATATCCACAGCATCTCATCCGTTGCACTCTTTATTGCTGTCTTACGGAGCGTTATAACAGGGAATTCCTTCCTTAAGTCATATCTGTTCACAACTCCGAACCTCTTAATTGTATAGGCATATGAACCGTCCTCCCATTTGGGCCTGACCTTCTCCCCTTCAGTGCTGCATCCGTTCTCAAGGATATCCCTGCACATATCGATAAATACTTTATCCGCGTAGCTCATATTTACTTCTCCGTTTTGATTAATTCTTTTATACTTTTATTCTTATATTTTTTATTCTTTGAATATCTGATTCTATTCTTTTCGATAATACAATATCAATTGTACTGCGGATCTGTGAATTTATTTATGAACAGATCCTAACGATCCCACTTATCACACAGTGAATTGATCTGGTCGGCGAACTTGGCAAGATCCTTATTCGCACCACCCTCGTTATGCTGAATGACGGTAAGCAGCCTCTGTCCCGCCGCAAGCAGCCGCTCGAATACAGAGGATATCTGGCGCTTCTTCTTTGCCACTATCCTGATTCCATCCGCAGCATTTACCAGCGCATCCTTGGCAAGATCGTAACATGCTCCCGAATAAGGCGCATATGTATCATAAGAGTATTCCTTCCTGAGATAATCTGCGAATTCATCACATACCTGATCCTGCCCATGTACTATAAATACCTTCTGCGGATCGTTCTTAAATCCCCGCATCCATGCGGTCAGTCCTGCCTTATCGGCATGTCCCGACAGACCTTTAAGCTGTATTATCTCAGCCCTTACCTCCACAGCCTCACCGAACAGCTTGACCTCTTTGATGCCGTCCACAATACTTCGTCCCAGTGTACCAACAGCCTGATATCCGACGAACAGTATTGAACATTCCGGGCGCCACAGATTATGCTTAAGATGATGTCTTACCCTGCCCGCTTCGCACATGCCCGATGCAGACAGTATGACCTTGGGTCTGTCATCGAAATTGATAGCCTTACTTTCTTCACTGGTTATAGACAGGTACAGCCCATGGAATGTTATAGGGTTGATCCCTCTGTTCACCAGCTCCATGGCCTCTTCGTCGAAGCATTCGTACAGGTTCTTGTTAAATATGCCCGTAGCCTCAACTGCCAGCGGGCTGTCCATATAGACGATGAAGTCCTCGTGTCCCTGTACCAGGCCCTCCTCCTTTATCTGACGCAGGAAATACAGCATTTCCTGTGTACGCCCTACCGCAAAGGACGGGATGACTACATTACCGCCTCTGTCGAAGGTCTTCTTAAGGATCGCCGCAAGCTCCGCAACATAATCCGGACGGCTTCTGTCATGCAGCCTGTCACCGTAGGTGGACTCTATAACCACATAATCTGCCTCATCCACCGTGGCAGGATCCTTGATAAGGGGCTGATTGATATTTCCGACATCTCCCGAGAATACGATCTTCTTGCTTACATCCCCTTCCTTAAGCCATATCTCTATTGCTGCCGAACCAAGCAGGTGGCCTACGTCCGTAAACCGTATGCTGATGTCCTCACATACCTTTACCGTCGAACCATATTTGCAGGGAACCAGACACTTGATGGCTCCGTCCGCGTCCTGCATGTTATAAAGCGGAACATATTCCTGAACATCTTTGCTTCTCTTGGCCTTTCTGTTGTGCCACTCTGCCTCAAACATCTGGATATGGGCACTGTCGCGAAGCATTATGTTGCACAGATCGCATGTAGCCTCAGTTGCGAATATCTGCCCCCTGAACCCTTTGGAATACAACAGTGGAAGAAGCCCCGAATGATCTATATGCGCATGCGTAAGAAACACATAATCGATCATGGCGGCATCTACCGGTAACGGTATATTCTCATAGGTATCAATACCCTGTTCCATACCGTAATCAACCAGCATGTATTTTCCCGAGCTTTCAATGAAATGACAGCTGCCGGTAACCTCGTGTGCAGCTCCGACAAAAGTAAGCTTCATACTGCATCCCCCTCCCATTTATGAATCTTCTTTACGTGTCCGGTTCCTTCTCATTCATATCTATCTTTAACTATGTATCAAGATCATTACCTTCTATATTCCTGATATATTTAATTATCTCACGCCTGTGCCTGATTATTATCAGGCTTATAAATACCACTATAAAGACCACAAGAGCAATGATTTCAATGTACAGAGCCCTTTTTCTGGCTGCCGGATCTACAGTCTCTTCCTTTTCATCTCCACCCATAAAGAAGAAGAAATCTCCGACCTTCTCTCTTTCCTTTTTCTGTTCTGCTTCTATCCGTGCAGCCTCAGCTCTTCTTTCAGCTGCCAGCTTCTTCTCTTCGGCCTTCTTCCTGGCTTCCTCTGCCGCCTGTTCGAGAAGCTCGGTCCTTTCTTCGAGAAGCGTGGCGAAATCAATCTCCTGAGTGGCACTGTCGGTGTACAGTTCATAATTATTATATACTCTTGCAGTTATGGGACCTCTGTATCCCGTCGGAACGCTGTATGTCCCGGTAACCTTCGTACATCCCTCGTCCCAAAGTATAAGATCCGCATAATCCGAAGGATCCACATCCTCATCCTCGGGATCTCCCAGCGCTATCCCGTAATACATAAGCTTACTCTCGTATTCCCTTGCGGTTATTTCATATGTAACCTCGCTGGTCTCAATATTGCATTCTATGATATTCATGGATACGCTTGCAGGCGGTGTTGTATCCGGCTCTACCCTGCCGTCGGGCATATCTGTTACAACAGTCGGTATGACATCATCCCATACATGATCCTTACTGAGTCCGTAATACTCGGCAATTCCTCTCGCATCCAGCCTTCCCAGACGCTCCCAATCCTCGGGCATGCCGAGCCTCTCATAATCAATATGATTATCAAGGTATCCATGCTCTATTATGATAACCGGCAGACCCACTTCGAACCCGTGTCTTATTATCCCGTAGTAATCTTCTCCCGTCCTGCCTATCCTGGTCTTAATGCCCTTGGAAGCCTGTCCGTCATTCACCCACTGCTCCATTATGCAGCTTGCCAGCGCATGCCCCGTCGTATAACAGCTTCCGAAGGCGGATGTAAATATTTCCGAACCGTAGAACAGATGTGATTCCGATGCATTATAATGACAGCTTATAAGCACATCCGCACCCACTCCGTAAGCGAAATCAACCCTTTCCTCAAGCGAAAGCACTACATCGCTGTCACGTGTCAGATACACCTCTACATTATTATACTGCTCAAGCTCTTCCTTCATTGCCAGAGCTGTGGTCAGATTAATATCCTTCTCACAGAGCTCATCCTTATATATGGCTCCGTATGCGGATGCATCATCACTGTAACCACCGTGCCCCGGATCAATGACCACGGTAACCTTCTCCTTAGCCATAACCGGACATACCATTAGAATATATACAATTATTATTGTTGATAATCTGAAGAAATCTCTCATCGTCCCGAAACACATACATAATTTTCTTTAACATAACCAATATATCACATTGAGAGACTTCACACAATGGGGATCGGGAGACAGGACCGGGGGACGGTTCTCCGGTCCCCATAGCTCTTGGCAAGTCCGTTAACCTTTGCACCGGACATCTTAAGACCTGCTATCTTGAATGTAAGCCTCTTCTCTCCTGCGAAGCAGAAGCCTGTTGCACTCTTCGTCTCCACGAGACCTCTCAGGATAAGCGTTGCCGTACCTGCCTCTCTGGCATCAACGAACTCTGCCTCATAATCTATCCCTTCCGTAAGTTCCTTATTCCTGTAATTAACCGCAAAGCCTAACCATGCCGTACCCTTCTTATTCTTAAGAGTTTCCAAAGTGAATTCGTTACCGGTATACGTCTGCTCAGGTATTGACGTTGCCTTTACGTCCTTCATCATCACAACAGGAACATTCTCATTTGCCTTTCCCGCTATGGTGAGAGTGATCTCCCTGCTTCCCGTAAAGTTGCCTATACCAACGACTGTCAGATCATACACTTTTGTTGTGTCCGGATCTCCTACAAACGCTTTCTTATCTTCCTTGGCTTCAACATATTCCTTAACCGTAAAATCAGTTCCCGCTCTGAGCTTCTTACCATTCCATGTAACTACAGGTGCGGGTGTCTGCTTCCTTCCGTTATAGGCAGTCGTAATATCGGACACACTGAATTCTCCGGTATCGATATCCTGTGCGTTTATACTAAAGCATACGATCCTTGTCTTATCATAATTTCCTTTCATTTTTATACTGATGGAAGGGCCCTTCTTTTTAGATTCCTCAGTCGGCTCTTTAGGATCAGTCTCAGTATATTCTACCTTAAACGCCTTCTTATTATTCTTATAAGAAACCGTATAATCCAGCTTCTCAGTAAGACGCTTATTGCCGTCATACAGCCTGAAATCCTGAGTAAGTGCCTTGCCTGTATAATCAAGATCCTTAACTCCTGCTATCCATATGCCTTCGGGAACGCCGTCCTCAGGTAGATCTTCATCAAGTACTTCACCCTGATCTTTTATCTGAAGGCTTATGCTTTCTGACGCAGGTGCCTTATTGGTGGCAGCTGTGCGCACCTCATAGGTACCGGCCATAAAGCCTGTAAGCTTTTCTGCATACACAGCATTCCAATCACTCCATCCATTTGTTTCGTCCGGTTCAGGATTGTACCTGTATTCCATTCCTTCGGAAAGTCCTTAAATACTTCCGTTATTGCCTGATTCTTTTGCATTTTCCGTCCTGACATTATCTTTTACAGGCGGATCCTGACGTGAAGCTGCCATGAAGTCCAGCGCATCTGACGATACAGTGTTGTCTCCTGACTTTATCGTCTTTCTTATCTGATACTCTGCGCCGGGCACAAGGTCTATCGGTGAATTCGTTGAATCCATCCAATCTTTCCAGCTGTCTCCTGTCTTCTTTCTGATCTCATAACCCTTTGAGAATACTATCTTTTCATTCTTATAATCAACCGAGTATTCCGATCTGCTCTCCGGATGCTCAGGGTCTAACGGTGCAGGCTTAACCGGTCGTATCTTAACTGTTTCGGAACCGGTCACGTCCTTATAGTTATCATTCACTGCCTTGTAATATACCGTATAGATTCCGGGTCCTGTGAAAGTCGGATTATTCTGAGTATACGTTCCTCCTTCGGTCGTACTATAGGTAACCGTGGCTTCGGCAGGTACGCTCACCGTCACTGTTATGCCGTGACCTGCACCGTCGTATTCTCCTTTGTAACCCGTTACGGTTACCGTCATATCCACCTTTGTTATTGTGTATGAAACTGTAGTCACAGACGACAGTCTGTAATTGGTATTATCAACAGATTCAGCCGTGGCTGTATATGTTCCCGCATTTGTCTGCGCACCCGTTACGGTAACATTACATGTATCTGCGCTGATCAGACCTGTTGCTGTT
Organism: Lachnospiraceae bacterium; assembly: GCA_024691125.1. Lineage (GTDB taxonomy): Bacteria > Bacillota > Clostridia > Lachnospirales > Lachnospiraceae > UBA2868. The sequence continues at coordinate 156,745 of JAILNV010000016.1, forward strand.
GCTGCAGGCTTCTGCGACACACCGTTGTAGGACAGCGTGGTATTGCTCCATAAAAGAACTATCTCCTTGGGTTCTATGTATACGGTAATATTTTCAGGATCGATGCCCGTATAATCCGGATTTCCTTCCACCTTGTAATATACAAGATACTCTCCTGCATCGGTTGCCTTGGGTATTTCTTCCTTGTAGTCACCTGCGGAAGGAGCGCTTCCGCCGCTGCTCAGCGCATACTTAAGTGTACCGCCCGAAACAGTTCCTGCCGTTACCGACAGGATTGCTCTCACCTGCACTGCTGTCCATTATCGCAAGAATACCGTTGTTTATGATTACGCTGCCGTCTTCTGTTGCATCTGTTAACCCACGGTCGATGGTATGGCCGTTAAGATCAAGGACCACAGTCTTGTCCGCCGGAACCGTAAGTGCCGTATCTTCACCTGATGCCGAAATATTTTCCGACAACGTGATCACGCCGCCGTTACCCATAGCACTGTTAAGTGATGACCATCCGGTAATATCTCCGACCGGCGGGTTCATTACGATCTCCGCATTCTTACTCTCAAGCTCTGTGATCTTCCCATCCTGCACGGATACTGAAAGCTCCTCTGTTTCCATGCCTGTGTAAGCCGGAAGCGGAACAACGAGATTATAGATGTAATTTCCCTCACCTTCGTCAGTTTTTTCTGCAGAAGTAATCTCGTCAAACGATACGTCAAACGTATATGCTCCACCCATGAAGGATGCTCTGAATTCGTTCTCCTCATCCCCCCTGCTGTAGCTTATAACACCGGTCTTCACACCATAACCTGTCCAGACCTCATTCCCGAGAGCATCATAAAGCTCCTTCAGTATCCGGAGCTTAGCCTTATCCCCTGATTCCTCTACAGCATCATGTATTGTAATGCTTGTGTTATCAGTCAGCGTACCCGAGATTGTCACTTCTGTTTCACTTGTTCTTACTACATCAATACCATTCTTTCTATAGTCTTCGAATGGGTCAAAGGAAAAGCCATCATCTGCAGTAAATGTGATTGTTTCAATAGGATCCGTTCCGCTTTTTATCTGCTCCAATGCACCTGTATGCGTAGTGTAAGCTGCACCGTTAACTACCAGACTGTAAACGGGAGAAGTATCATTAGCCTCGTATACGAATTTTATATCGTTAGGGTTAGAATAATCCAGATATCCTGCGCCATACTGTTCTGTAGTCAGCCCGGATGAAGAAGGCGTTATCGTTATGCCACTGCATCCGGCTATGATAAAATCAGATGGCGGCGTATTAACACTATATACGCCTAAATCACTTTTTTTACTCTGATCACTATCACAATAATTATTTAAAAAACCACAATTTATAATATAAGCACAACCAGACCGCATATTGTTTAATCCTATTGCTCCACCATATTTTTCATCATTATATGTGGTATAGTTGCTCTCAAAAGTACAGCCTGTCAGATAAAGATACCCACCGTAATTATTGATAGCACCTCCCAATTCACCTGTATAATTTCCGGAAAAACAGTATTAGCTGCATATAACTTACCTGAGTTTTCTATTGCTCCCCCACCTGCCCCTGAGAATGGGGAGCTGTTATTTGCAAAAACGCAGTTATCCAAAACCAGTGTACCATTATTCACAATTGCTCCACCACCACGGGTCGAAAACCCTGACAAAGTAATATCCTTAAGCGTGAGCGTACCGCTTACAGAAAATGCCCTGTTACTGCCGCCACCTGTTAGTTTCTTATCGTTACCGTCTATAATGATTTCCTTACCGGAAACAATTTTTATCTCACTTGTTACCGTTATATCGTTAGCAAGCCTGATCTTACCTCCGTTGGCTACAGCCGTACTGAGTTCATCAAACGTCGAAACGGTAACATACTCATCCGTTGTTTCCGCCTTAACATTGAAGGTCATTCCCGGCATCATCCCCACTACCAGTGCAATGCACATAAGGACACATAGCCTTTGCTTTAACTTCATCTTCATTGATCCTTTCCTCCTTCGCACTATTGTTCACGGTTGTTATGGCTCTCTAAGCCACTTCCCTGTTTACTATTTATAGTGAATGAATTCAATTCGGCACTTACCATCCACCCGGACCCAAGCATACCGAACCCTGCTTCTTCCCACAGTCATTTTACACCATCAAACGTTCATAAACGTAACTGAAACATTTATTTGTGACAAATTTCCACAAAAAATTAGAGTGACAGTGTTTATTTACTGTCACTCTTGACATTTTTTCTTATTTCCCTTTAGTTTTTTGATCCGGCCGGACAATATTCTTCATACTTTTATTTCAATCCGCTGTACTTCATTTCAATAAATTCGCGTTGGTAAGTTCCGCCCAGCTGTAATCCTTCATATATTCCCCATGGTAGGCATTCAGTGCATCCATGTCGCCTTCAAGCATTCTGTAATAGTCGCAGTCTGTCATCTCCTTACGTATGGCTAACTGCCTGTGTTCTCTTATGATCACATCCTCCATACCAATACTCCGAAGTGTTTTCCTTAAGTCACTTATCAGGTTCCGGATGCGTTGCTGCACTGCTCTCTTATCGACATCCTCCTCCCACAATGCCAGTGCTATCTGTCCTGTAGTACACGCGGCTCCTCTTCTGTCAACCAGATAAGCAAGTAACTCCTTGGTCTGGTTCCTCTCAAACATTACAGGCTTCCCATGGCAGTATATCTCGAAGTATCCGAAGCATTGTATTTTAAGCCTGTTGTCATCCTCCTTCGCAACCGTGACCGGAAGCTCATGTCCCTCCGGACAGTATTTCAGCTCATCCCGTACATCATCTGCAGTAAGAGGCTTCAGCAGATATCCATGCGCCTTTATCTTAAATGCCCTGATCGCATACTGCTCATACGCAGTAACAAAGATAATACGTGTATTAGGCGAAACAGCCTTAAGCTTTACAGCGAATTCCAGCCCTGACAGTCCCGGCATCTCTATGTCGGTAAACACGACATCCGGTCTGCATCCCCGTTCAGCCTCATCAAGAGCATCACTGCAGCGTGTGAAGGATACGACCCCGGTATCGTTAACAGCCTCTTCCACCGTTCTTACCATATCTTTAAGTACCGCTTCTTCATCGTCTATTACAAATATTTTCAATTCAAACACTCTCCAATCACGCAAGGCAGCACGATCGTAACTGTCGTGCCCTTTCCGGGCTTCGAATCTATGATCAGTTTCCCTCCCGTTACCGCAGCAATACGATCACTGACATTTTTAATTCCTATATGCGTCTGCTTATCTTCCGGATATCTGTTTCCGTATATAAACCCGTTACCGTCATCCGTAACCTTTATCTCTATGTTATCACCGCTTTGTCCCGTGCTTATAGTCACGGTACCCTGTCCGTTTCCGGATCTGCGTATTCCGTAAGTTATGGCATTTCCAACAATCGGCTGCAATGTAAGTGCAGGCATTTTAAAGCCTGTATACTCAAGGTCATACACCACGTTAAGCTCATCGCCAAATCGAAGCTTCTGCAATTCCACATATTCCTTAACGTGCCTAAGCTCATCTTCGAAGGGTATCAGTCCGTCTTTTGCCAGCGAATCCATGTTATAGCGAAGGTATGTCATGAAGCCCTCAAGTGCCTTCTCTGCTTTCGGTGGATCCTCATGACACAGATATTTGATCGTTGTAAGAGAATTGTACAAAAAATGGGGCTGTATCTGAGCTAACAGTATATCGATCTTAAGACGGGCGTTTTCCTCCAGCTGTCTGCCATACTTTTCCATCTGATCGTTTACTATATAGTAGTACATGAACAATGCCGAGATAACAGTGCTTATCACGATTATATGCACTCCGAAGAACAGCCCCTGAAGGATCATGGCCAATGTCGGAATAGACACGAAGATCATGAATGCGCGCATTTGCTTCCGGGTAAACCTCTTCCTTTTGTGCCAGAGGATCTGTGAATTGATCATCATTATGATCACCGGCGGGATCATGAGCACTGGAAAGTACGCTCCTCTTATATACCTGTTATTGTCATCAACATGGTATATCGTTCCCGAGAACTGTGTATATATAAGCATGATAAAATATACCACCCACAGTCCTGCCGACGTTATGAAAGGCGGCTTCTTCCACCATATTTCCCTGCCGCTTTTGTAGAGCAGGAATCCCGTCAGCAACAGGGCCAGCATTGAGGAGATCATGGCCTGGGCAAACAGAAGGATCCTTGACAGCACTGCCCATCCTTTCCCTGCATAAATGCCGGTCAGTGATCTAAGCATTATACACATTACATAGAGAATGAGCATGCTGAAAAACAATATAAAGAACTCTCTCGTTCTTTTGTCTATGTATCGGTTTACGATTGTCTGCAGCAGTCCGAGCACCGTAAGAATACATCCTGCTGTAGAAAAGATAAGATTCCAATTACGGATAGTTTCCATTACATCCTCCAGAACTCAATCGATCCTAAAGCGGAGGAACCGGGGGACGGTTCTCCGGTTCACTGGAACCCGGGAAACCGGAGTCAGTTGTCCATTTTGCAGCCTTAAGGCTGGCAATCTCTGCCAATGCGTCCCGGAGCTGCTCTGCCATTTCATCGATTTTTGCAATTGCCTCACCCAATTTGATCTTGGTTTTTCCGAGTTCTGCCTTTGTTTCTCCAAGCTCTGTCTTTGTTTCTCCAAGCTCTGTCTCTATTACATGGGTTTTCTCTTCAGCTTCCTTGGCACGCTTTAAAGCCGCATCCGCTCTTTCTTTCTCCTTCTTTGTTTCTTCTGCAAACAGCTCATTTATGGCTTCGCACATGGTTGATTCCTCCTTAGCTTCCTTTATCAGTTCTATACCCAAGAATCTTATAGAAGACACCTAAATTCAGGCTGTCTTCGGGGCTCTTGTATTCGACTATATTATATTTGTCGAATATGGCTCCCACTTCGTTTACGATCTTAACAGTTCGCATCTTCTTTATTATAAGTAGATCGATCCGTTGAGCCCTGTTTGCGATGAGATACTCGTCCTCATATTCAAGGTCATTCTCATTCGCCAGGAGTTCAAGCTTCATCGCATTAACGAAGCCTGAATGCCAGTCAATTTCCTTCATTCATCTTCCTCCTTAATTATAAATTGTGTGATTCTTAATTGCAATGGACTTACCGGCGAAATGAGGTCGCCTGATTTGATTGATTCTGTGATCAAATGTGAATCTATTTGGTTTCCATCAGCTTATACATGATAG